>NZ_JBEXEP010000004.1:456043-463022 GCF_040606315.1 Streptomyces sp. NPDC005438 | reverse complement strand
GCCCTCCACGCGAAGAGAGGCCCCTCACCAAGGAAGCGAAGGCAACCGGTCACAACGAGCCCGCACGGTGCACGAACGGAGATCACCGCGGCACCCCCATCATCACCCACCCGCCAAAAACCCCCGAAGTTATCCACAACCCCCTATCCACAAGCAGCCAACCAAGCCTCCGCCCACCCCAAGCCACCACCAGACAGCCCCAAGCACCCCAAGCACCCCAAGGAACCCAAGCCACCAAACGCCAAGCCCCCACCAAGAAATCCACCACCCACCACGAACCCGGCCCTACTCAGATCACCCAGACCACTCAGCCCCTCAAACCACCCACGCCCGACCCAAGACCTCCCCTCCCCCACACCACCTCCCCCGCAACCCCCTCTCCCGGCACCCACCACCCCCGACCACAACCGCCCCACCGCCCCACCACAATCACCTCCCACCCCACCTCCCCAACTCCACCCACCACCAAGGCGGCCAAACCGTGGACCCACACCCGGAGTTGCCGGACAGCACCCCCGACCGGCCCCAGCCCCAGCCCCCACTCCCGCCCCCGAACCGCACCCAACATCCTGAGCACCCCCCACCCCCGAACCGCACTCCGCCTCCCGAACCTCCCTCACCCCCCAAGCAACTCCCCCACCCCGACAACCTCCCCGCCCCGCGACACACCGCACCCGCAAAGCCCCCCTCACCCCCGAACCACGCCCCGCCCCTCCCGGCTCCCGCCCCCTCCGGCCAGGAACCCGGTCCCCCTGCTCCGCCACCACCGGGTTCAAGGCCCTCCCCGTCTCCCGGTGCCCCAGCCGCCCCTTCCACCCCCTCCGACCAGGCAGGGGCGGGTTATCCACAGGCCCAGCCAGGAACCGTCCATCGACCTACACTCACGCCCATGGCGGCGAGGATCATTCACCGGCTCCGCGAGGGGCTGACCACTCTGCGACGGGACCTGCTGACGGTCCCGGTCATGCCCATGCCGCCGATGTCCCGACCCCGAGCACTGCGCCGGCTGCCGCACGTCATCGTCATCGTCACGGCGCTCGCCCTGCTGCCGAGTTCGGCCGAGCTGATGACCACGTATCACACGCCGGCCAGCACAGCCGTCTTCCTGGTGGCGACGCAGTCCGCCGCGTTGATCACCGCTCTCTACCGGCCGATGCTGGCCTGGTGGATGTCCGTGCTGGGGGCGCTGTTCATGACCGCGTCCGCCGACCCCACGCCCAGCACGACCGACCTCTGGCCGTGGACCGTGGTCGGACTCATCGGGCACTCCGCCGTGCAACTGCTGTTGTCCCTCCGGGTACGCCCCCGGGTGGCCGTGCAGACCCTGGTGCTGTCCCTGCTGGTGATCCCCCTGCCCGCGTGGCACCGCGACTCCCTGGACCGTTCCGACAGTCTGGTGCTGGCCGCGGTGCTGTTCACCGGGGTGACCCTGCTGGGCTCGGCACTGCGAGGTCGGCGTGAGGCGCGCAGCCAGCTGCTGGCGCAGGAGACGCTCACCGCCGAGGAGCGGGCCCGGCGCACCCTGCTGGAGGAACGCGGCAGGATCGCCCGGGAGTTGCACGACGTGGTGGCCCACCACATGTCGGTGATCTCCATCCAGGCGGAGGCCGCGCCGTACCGGGTGAAGGATCCGCCGGAGGAGTTGACGCGCAGTTTCGCGGAGATCCGGGAGAACGCGGTGGAGGCGCTGCACGAGTTGCGGCGCGTGCTGGGGGTGCTGCGTTCCGAGGAGCCCGTCGCCGGGGAGCGGGCCCCTGACGCGCCGCAGCCGACGTTGGAGCGGCTGGACGAACTGGTGGAGAACGTGCGGGCGGCCGGGCTGCGGGTGCGGCTGTCGGTGTCCGGGCAGGTCACGGCGCTGCCGCCCGGGGTGGAGTTGTCGGCGTACCGGGTGGTGCAGGAGGCGTTGAGCAACGCCCTGCGTCATGCCCCGGGTTCGCGGGTGTGGGTGGAGGTGGAGTACGTGCCGGAGGGGGTGCGGCTGCGGGTGGGCAACTCGCCTCCCGATGCGGCGCCGGTTTCCCCGTCAGTGCCCGGGGCGGGGCATGGTCTGCTGGGGATGCGGGAGCGGGTGGCCATGCTGGGCGGTGAACTCCGGGCCGGGCCGACCAAGGAGGGCGGGTTCGAGGTGGTCGGCTTTCTGCCTCGGGGCGGGGAAGGACCGGGAGCTGGTGAAGGGGCGAGGGCCGGTGGAGGAGACTGACGTGACGATCCGGGTGGTGATCGCCGACGACCAGGCGATGGTGCGGGAGGGGTTCTCCGTACTGTTGAACGCCCAGCCCGACATCGAGGTGGTGGGGCAGGCCCTGAACGGGCGGGAGGCGGTGGCACAGGCGGAACGGCTGAGCCCGGACGTGGTCCTGATGGACATCCGTATGCCGGAGATGAGCGGGATCGAGGCCACCCGGCAGATCGTGGGCCGGGCGGAGAACACCACCCGGATCCTGGTGCTCACCACCTTCGACCTGGACGAGTACGTCTACGACGCGCTGCGGGCGGGCGCCAGTGGCTTCCTGTTGAAGGAGGCCTCGGCGGGTCAACTCGCCGAGGCGGTACGGGTGGTGTCCGAGGGGGAGGCGCTGTTGGCGCCGACGGTGACGCGCCGTCTGATCGCGGAGTTCGCTCGGCAGGGCGCGCCTCCGGCGCCCCGGCGGGATCGGGTGGGGGCGTTGACCGAGCGGGAGACGGAGGTGTTGGCGTTGATCGCCCGTGGTCTGTCCAACGGTGAGATCGCCGGGCAGTTGGTGTTGGCGGAACAGACCGTGAAGACCCATGTGGGCCGGATCCTGGTGAAGTTGGGCTTGCGTGACCGTACGCAGGCGGCGGTCTACGCGTACGAGTCGGGGCTGGTGCGTCCGGGGGGATGAGGCCGCTCAGTGGCCGAACGGCGACCGGCCGGCGGCCCCTCCCACTGTCCCGCACCCCATGAGGCCGTGCTCATCACCGGCACCCGCCCTCGGTGCCCGCCCCCGGGCGGCCCCGCGACACGACGGCCGAAGGAAGACGGCGGACCGGCCCGCCGGCCCGACTACCTGAGAACTCGCGGGGACGATACGGGGACGGGCGAGGGGTGCCCGGGGTGAACGGCCTCGACGACCTTCGCTCCGGGCACCCCCCTTCCGGCGTAGGTGAACGGGCCGTGGGTCAGGCCGCCAGCCCGTTGATGCGGTACTGCATGACCCGGTAGTTCTGGTTGTCGAACCACTGGCTGACCGCGATGTGGAAGTTGTCGTAGCTGGAACCGGGGAAGATCCAGCCGCCGTAGGGGCTGGCCACCAGGTTGCCGTTCTCGTTGCCGGGGAGCGTCGGGAGGATCATGGTCTGTTCCGGCGTCTCGAACAGGTTGGAGGTGGGGGTGTCGAAGACCTGGGCGCGGAGGGAGATCTCGTTGGGCTGGTGGTGGAGGTAGGTGAAGGCGTACTTCCCTCCCAGCGCGCGGAAGCAGATCTCACCCCAGCGTCGGGCACCGGTGATGGTGGAGGCGGGTACGCCCCAGCCCCACTGGCCGTCGTAGCCCCAGGGTTCGTACGCGGCCGGGTCGCCGACGCTCTCGTGGCGTACCCGGTGGAGCAGCAGGCCGGAGACGATCTCGCGGTTGAACACCGTGGACAGCACGTAGCACCAGCCGTCGTCGGCGACCGCGTAGGTCTTCTGCTGGAACTGGCCGCCCAGGGCGTTCCCGGGCCACTGGCACAGGTACTCCCAGGTCTCGCCGTTGTCGGTGGAGCGCCAGAAGTCGGAGTGGTGGGTCTGGTAGATCACCCCGCGCATCAGGTGCATGTACATGGTGTCGCCGATGGTGAAGACGTCGGAGGGGATGGCGGTGGTGCCGCCCTCGTGGCCTTCCGGTACCAGGCCCACCGCGTGGTCGCCGCCCACGCTGCCGTCGATGACCAGGTTGTTCAGGTCGCTGCTGCTGGAGCGGAGGCCGATCGGTGAGCGCCAGTCGGGGCCGCCGACGCCTCCGCCGTCGAAGGTGTCGCCGCAGACGTACAGCAGGGAGCCGTTGGGGCACTTCACGGGAATGCCCAGGTCGGTCCAGGGAGCGGCGAACCGGCCTGTCTCGGCGGGCCCGGTGAGGTTACGGATCCTGGTTCCGGTGATGGCGCGGTCACCGCGCCCGCTTCTCGCCTGGGGGGTGCCGGCCCAGGCGGCGCCGGGGGCGGCGGCCAGTCCGGCCGCGCCGAGTGCCGCGCCGACCGAGGTGCGCAGCAGTGCGCGTCGGCTGGGTCTGAGGGGGTTCGCCTGTGCCTTGGGTGATCTGTTCACGTGGTCTCCGGGGACGTGAGGAACCTGGGGAGGACCGGCCGCCCAGGGAGCATCGCTGGGGCTGGTCGGCCGGGATCACTGAATGGGGGTGCTGTGCGAAGGGAGGAAGGAAGAAATCGTTTTCCTCGCTGCGCTGAAAAGTAAGGCAAAGCTTCGTCGGGCGCCAGAGGTCCTACGGCAACTCCGCGCCCCTCGGCCGCCGGCGCGGCGCGGTCGGTGCCGTTCGCCCGCCCTCGTCGACGGCGCCCCCGACAGCCCCCACCCCGAGGGTGGCCGTCGGCGCCTAGGGGCCAACTCCCCTCACTGGCGGGGAGGTTGACTTACCAGGAGGCGGTACGGGAACGCGGCGGGAGGGGGCACCGGGGACTCGACGCGGGGCCCTCGGGTCGGCGGTGGTGCCGTGGCGGGGCGTCAGGGTGTGAGGCCGCCGCCCTCGGCGCGGGCCTTCGGTGTTGCCGAACCCTTCCCCGGCCCCGACCGGGGTGGACGCCGATGGGCGCGAGTGGGTACGGCCGCCCGGACCAGGGGCCAGGTGCGCGGGACCCGGGGCCGTAGGCGCCCGACGGAGCGGTACCGGGGAGGTGGCGGCGCGGCGACTCCGGGGCCCTCGGGGTCCCCGAGAGCGGGGAGCCGTGACGGTTCGCTGAAGGTCCCAGGCTCCGGGGACGGCGCGACCGTGGCGACCGTAGCCCTGGGGTCGGCGCCCGGTCGGGCCCGGGCCCCACCAGGAAGAGGTCCGGGTCAGACGCCGAACGCTTCCGGGTAGCGGATGACCCCTCGGGGTACCGGGGCGTCCGGGTCGAGGCGCAGGGCCATCATGGCCTGGTCCGGGGCGTCGAAGGGCGGTCGGATGCCGTAGCGGGAGGCGGGGACGAAGCCGAAGCGCGGGTAGTAGGTGGGGTGCCCGAGGACCAGTACCAGGGTCTCGCCCCGGGCTCGCGCGGCGTCGAGTGCCGCGTGGATGGCGGCACTTCCGGCACCGGTGCCCTGCCGGGAGGGCAGGACCGCGCAGGGGGCGAGGGTCAGTGCGGCACCACCGGGTTCACCGGACCCGCCGTACTCAGAGTGCTCGGGGCGCCCGGGCCGCTCGGGGTCCTCGATGTGGCAGCGGGTGAGCAGGGCGTGGGCGACGGCTTCGCCCCGCTCGTCCTCGGTGATCAGGGAGAGTCCGGGCAGCCAGGCGTCGGGGTCGGCGCGCAGCCGGTCGACCAGCCGGGCCTCCTGGTCGGTGGGGAAGGCGGCGGTCAGGATGGCCCGCACGGTGGAGCGGTCCTCGGGGGTTTCGGGGCGGGTGTGCCAGCGGGTCATCGCGGTTCCCGGTGTTGGCGGTAGTGGACGCGGCCGATGTCGATCAGTCGCAGTTGGCTGCGGGCGGTCTCCCGTACCTGTTCCTTGTCCCGTCCGCCGCCCTGGTCGGCTTCGAGGAGCGCGGCGGCGGTGATGACCATGTGGTCCACGTACAGCTCGGCCAGCATCCGCAGTTCGGGTTCGGTCCAGTCGGCGGACTCGTCCTCGGTCCGCAGGGCGGCGGTGACCTCGTCGGTGAAGCGGTCCAGCTGGGCGGCCATCTCCGCCCGTACGGCGCGCACACCGCCGTAGCGTTCGCGGGCCAGGAACCGTACGTGGGCGGGGTGGGCGCGCACCCAGGCGGCGATCAGGTCGACCGACTCGTCGATGCGCTCCACGGCGTCGACCTGGCGCACCAGCACCTCGCCGATCAGCTGGTGGAGGCCCTCCAGGGACTCCTGGACCAGCACTATCCCGAGTTCGGTGATGTCGCGGAAGTGGCGGTAGAAGGCGGCGGGGGAGATGCCGACGGCGCGGGTCACCTCGCGGAGTCCGAGGCTGGACAGACTCTGCTCCTCCAGCAGCGCCAGGGCGGCGTCGAGCAGCGCCTCGCGGGTGCGCTCCTTCTTCAACTGCCGTTCGTTGAGGGCGGTCCGGCCGGTCCGGCCGGGGCTTCGCGGGGTGGGGGCGGCGGCTCCGCTGCTGTGACTCACATCATTCAGTAAACACTCGTTTCGGCGGTCACGCCACTGCTACGGTGAAGTCAGTGAACAGTCGTAACCACACTTGTTCACTCAGATGTCACGACCGTCGACCCTCCTCGTCACAGGAGCCGACCACACGGGAGACACCGATGATCCTTCTCGTCGTCGCCGTACTGTTCCTGGCCGTGATGCTGGGCGCGGTGGCACACGCTCCTCTGCCCCTCAGCCTGGTCGCCGCCACCCTGATCGGCGCCTGGCTCCTGGGCTTCGCGGTACGTGAACGACTACGGCACCACGGAGGCAACCGATGACCCCGCTGACCTCGACCCGGCCCACCACCGAACCCACCGCATCCACCGAACCCGCCGCATCCGTCCAGCCCGCCGCATCCACCGAACCCACGGCGCCCACCGCCCCCGCCTCCCCCCGAGGCGGCCGGAGCCAGCGGCTCGCCGCCCGGGTACGCCGCGACGCGGACGACATGGCCGTGGCCTCCTTCGTCCTCGGCCTCACCGGGCTGCTGGTCTTCAACCTCGTACTGGGACCCACCGCGCTGGTCCTCGGCGGCCTGGCCCTCCTCAAGCGCACCACCCGACGCGGCCGGGCCCTGTTGGGCATGGGCCTGGGCGTGGCGGACCTCCTGGTACTGGGGCTCCTGCTGAACGCCAACGACACGGCGATGTGGACCCTCAACTTCGCCACCTGGTGACCCTGGGCCA
>NZ_JBEXEP010000004.1:0-455946 GCF_040606315.1 Streptomyces sp. NPDC005438 | reverse complement strand
GCACCGGGCCACCGGGCCACCGGGCCACCGGGCCACCGGGCCACCGGGCCACCGGGCCACCGGGCCACCGGGCCACCGGGCCACCGGGCCACCGGGCCACCGGGGCGCCCTCGCCTTTCGGCAGGGGCGCCCCGCAGTACTCAGGCCCCCAGGGCCTCGCGCAACATCGGCAGGGCGGCGCCCAGTTCACGTTCCCAGTACGGCCAGGTGTGCGTTCCCGCGCCGTACAGCCCCTCGGTCACCGCCAGACCGTGCTCCCGGGCAGCCGCCACATAGGCCTCGGCCATGTGCCCGAACTGCTCCTCCAGGGGGTCGTGTCCGGCGTCCGGCGGATCCAGGGGACCCGGTACGCCGTTGCCACTGGAGACGTACACCGGGAACCCCGGCGGCAACTTGCCCACCAGGGCCAACGGATTGTGGTCCGCCCACACCTGACGCTGCGCCTCGGGGTCACCCCACAGAGCCAGCGGGTCCTCACCGAACTGGGGCAGCCGGTTCATCACCCCCTGCGGGTCGACCTGGGTGTCCAGGCGCCCGCTGAACGAGGCGGCGGCGCGGAAGAAGTCCGGGTGCCGACCCGCGTACGACAGCGCCCCGGTGCCTCCCATGGACAGCCCGGCCACCGCCCGGACGTCGCTGGCGCGCATGTCGCTCGCCAACAGGCCCGGCAACTCGGTGAGATGGAAGGTCTCCCAGGCGGGAGCGCCGCCGTTGCCACCGTTCCACCAGTCGCTGTAGTAGCCCACCGGCCCGCCCTCGGGCATCACGACCAGCGCCCCGAGGTCAGCGGTGAGCCCCTCGACGTCGGTGGCGTCCGTCCAGTCGTTCCAGCCGCCGGTGCCGTCACAGCAGCCGTGCAGCAGATACAGCACCGGCCAGCTGCGGTCCGGCTCCTCCTCGTACCCGGGCGGGGTCAGCACCCGGGTCATCACCTCGCGCCCCAGCGCCGGGGAGTCGATGGTCAGATCCACCGTCCGGCCGGCTCTGTGCTGGGTCTTCACCACGGTGGCGGCCCGGTCGGAGGTCGGGGACTTCCCGGCTCGGGTCGGTACTGGTCTCTGTCCCGGCTCCGCCTGGGCGTGGGCGAGCGGGGTCAGCAGCAACGACAGCGCCGCCACCAGTACGGCCAGCAGCCGGAACCGGCCCCGGCGGGGTGGGTGGAGGCGCCGCGAGCGCCGGAAAGCGGGGGAGGGTCGGGGGGTTCGGGGGCTTCGTGACGTACGAGGCAAGACGACTCCTCGGGATCGGGCCGGCCTCAGTGGGCCGACGCGTCGGGAAATCGATTTCACCTCTGACTGTGCCCATCTCCGGCCACTCCGACAAGAGCGCCTGAAGCGGACGAGGAACATCAACATGGGTCGTCCGGGACGCCGGGGGACGGTTCACCGGATCAGGGGAGAGCGCACGGACGACCCGCCGCGCCCCGCCGCACGCCCACCCGAGGAGCGCGCTCCAACTCGGCCCAAAAACGGACACGTTGGGAGGTGCCCGGCCGCCGGCCGACACCCCCACGGAAACTCCCTGGGCCTCACCGAGGGATTCGCTGGTTATCGTACGTATCGCCTCACCGCACGCAGTCCGCCTGACCTACGGAGCCCCCTTGGACGCCACCGAGGACCTCGCGGCGGGAACGCGCACCGACACGTCGCGCCCGGAACCCGCGGCCACCACGGACCACCCCCCGCCCCCACCCGACCGACCGCCAGGCCCCACCAGGACCGCACTGGTGGGTGGCGCGCTGCTGCTGCTCGCCCTGACCACCGTGGTACTGGCACAGGTCGGCTGGCTCACCCACCCCGGGTTCCGTACCTGGCAGACCATCTGTGTCGCCATCACGGTGCAGGCCATTCCCTTCCTGGTACTCGGTACGGTCATCTCCGGGGCCATCAACGCCTTCGTACCGGCGAAGGTGTTCACCGCCGCCCTGCCCAAACGGCCCGCCCTGGCCGTACCCGTGGCCAGCGCCGCAGGAGTCGTGCTGCCCGGCTGTGAGTGCGCCTCGGTACCGGTCGCCGGCTCCCTGATCCGACGCGGAGTGGTACCGGCCGCCGCCCTCGCCTTCCTGCTGTCCGCCCCGGCGGTCAACCCCATCGTGCTGGTGTCCACCGCCGTGGCCTTCCCCAACAGCCCCGAGATGGTCGCCGCCCGACTGCTGGCCTCGCTCGCCACCTCCATCCTGATGGGCTGGCTGTGGCTGCGCTTCGGCAGCGACAAGCTGCTGCGGATGCCCCGGCGCCACACCGGTCACCAGGAAGGGGGCAGCCGCTGGGAGGAGTTCCGGCTCGGGTTCCAACACGACTTCCTCCACGCCGGCGGCTTCCTGGTCGTCGGCGCCATGGCCGCGGCCACCTTCAACGTGACGGTGCCCCGCTCCTGGCTGGAGATCTTCTCCGACTCCCCCTGGCTGTCGGTGCTGTTCCTGGCCGCGCTCGCCATCATGCTGGCGGTCTGCTCGGAGGCCGACGCCTTCGTGGCCGCCTCCCTCACCGGGTTCTCCCCCACCGCGCGGCTGGCGTTCATGGTGGTCGGGCCCATGGTGGACCTGAAACTGATCGCTCTCCAGGCCGGCACCTTCGGCCGGTCCTTCGCACTGCGCTTCTCCACCGTGACCGCCGTGGTCGCCGTGGCCTGCAGCGCGCTCGTGGGGTGGTGGCTGCTGTGAAGCGGAACATCCAGACCGTACTGATGCTGCTGATCGGCACCGGGCTGCTGCACTCCACGGTGCTGAGCGACGTCTCTCTGCGCTACGTCAAGGACGGACTGCGCCCCTACCTGATCCTGTCCGCCGCCATCCTGCTGCTCATGGGCGCGATCGGGGCGGTACGGGACGGCTTCCCACTGGTCAGCCGGGGGCTCGCGGAGGAGAGTGGCCACAGCCAGGCCACCTCGGCGTCCGCCTCCACCTCCTCTGACCAGGGTCACGACCACGACAGCGGCAGCGGCAGCAGCGGTCACGGTCACGACCACAGCCAGGGGCCGGCCGTGGCCTGGCTGTTGTTCCTCCCGGCGCTGGCGCTGCTGTTCTTCTCGCCGCCCGCGCTGGGCTCGTACACCGCCTCCCGGGGCGACGACAAACCGGCGGCGAGCCAGCAGACCAAGGAGGACCAGGTACTGCGCTTCTCCCCGCTGCCCCCCGGCAAGGCGCCGGCTCCTCTGACGATCAGCGAGTTCTCCCTGCGGCTCCAGAAGGACCGCAAGCTGAGCCTGAAGAAGCGGCAGGTCGCCCTCACCGGGTTCGTCACCCCGGCGAAGTCCGGCGACGGGTGGTACCTGTCGCGCCTGGTGGTCAGCTGCTGCGCGGCGGACGCCGAGACCATGAAGGTACGGATGCACGGTACGCCGGCCCCACCGGCCGACAGCTGGGTCGTCGTCACCGGTACCTGGCACCCCAAGGGCAAACTGGGCACCCCACGCGCCGAGATCGGCCTGGACGTGGCCAACGCCACCCGGGTACCGCAGCCCCCGGACCCGTACATGGACAAGCCTCCGGCCCAGGTCCCCACCTCGGGAAGCCAGGGGTGACCGCCCGCTCCCGGAACCGGAGATGACCGTGCCCGATCCTCGGGCCCAACCCGTACCGCCCTCGCCGGAACACCACGGCGAGGACGGTACGGCGTCCACCGAGCTGCCCACCGGGCTACCGGCTCCCCCGGACGACGGCGCCGCCGACCACCTGCCCCAACTCCCCCTGCCCGCCCTGGAGTTGCCCGCCACCGACGGCCGGACGGTACGACTGGACCAGTTGGGCCCCGGCCGTTGGGTGCTGTACCTGTACCCGATGACCCGGCGGCCGGACCAGGGCGAGGACCCGGAGTGGAACGCCATCCCCGGTGCCCGGGGCTGCACCCCGCAGGCCTGTGCCTTCCGGGACCACCACCAGGAACTGCTGGCCGCCGGCGCCGAGGGGGTGTACGGGCTGTCCAGCCAGGACGTGGAGTACCAGAGGGAAGTGGTCGAACGGCTCCACCTCCCGTTCCCCCTGCTGTCCGACCCCGACCTACGGCTGGCCCGACAGCTACGGCTCCCCACCTTCGAGGCGCGCGGGCAACGCCTGTTCCGCAGGCTCACCCTGCTGGTGCGGGACGGCCGGATCGAGCACGTGTGGTACCCGGTCTTTCCCCCCGACCAGCATCCCCGCCAGGTGGTCGACTGGTTGGGGGTGGGGTGAGGGAGGTGAGGGGGGGGTGGGTTGGCGTTCGGTGAGTGGGTGCCTTGGGTGGGGCGGGGTGCCTTGGGTGGGGCGGGGTGCCTTGGGTGGGGCGGGGTGCCTTGGGTGGGGCGGGGTGCCTTGGGTGGGGCGGGCGCGGGTTTGGGGTGGGGATGGGGCCGGTGGGGCTTGGGGCTGCTTGGTGGGGGCCTGTGGATAAGTGGCTGTGGATAACTTCGGGGGTTTTTGGTGGGTGGGTGATGATGGGGGTGCCGCGGTGATCTCCGTTCGTGCACCGTGCGGGCTCGTTGTGACCGGCTACTTCTGTCCCTCCTCGCGTAGAGGGGCAGGGGCGGCGTCGTGGACAACGGGTGGAGCGGAGATCGTCCACGCCTGAGGACCGGTTTGTGCGCACCCTCGGGCGTCTCGGAGGAGGTGGTGGAGGGTGGGCTTGGGGGGAAAGGGGGGCCGGGGAAAATCCCCCACAACCAAACCGAGCCCCACTCCCGACGGCTCCACACCACCCGCCCCAACCCGCCAGCACCCCACCAACCTCACCCACCAAGCCCCTCAGCCCCACAACCCCGGACCGCGAACCCCGAACTCAAGCCCAACGCCAACACCTCAGCCTCCGCTCCCACTCCCAACCCCCCACCCCAACGCCCCACCACCAACCGCAACCAACGTCAACGCACCAACGCACCAACGCACCAACGCACCAACGCACCAACGGCAGCTCACCCCAAACCTCCAGGCCTAACCCCCTCACCCAACACCCCAACCACAGCCCCACCCCAACGCCGGAACCCAACCCCCAGCAGCCAAGCCGCCCTTCAGCGCTTCCGGGTACGGCGACGCCACAGGTGGGTGAGGCCCACCAGGAACAGCAGAAGAACACTCATGCCGGCGGCCAACGTGGTCAGGGATATACCGGGAGGCGCCTCGTTCGAGAGGCGTTCGCCGCCAGTCCAGTCGACGTCCCGAGGGGGTTTGGCCGCCGCCTTGCTGCTCGGCGACGACGACTCCTGGGGTACGACCTGTTCCTGCCCGACCTCGTCACCGCCACTGGGGGCCGGGGTCGGCGAGGAACTCCGCGCGGGGGTCCGGTGACTCCTGTCCCCCTTCTCCTCACGGTCCTCCTTCGGCTTCTCCTCGGGCGCCTCACGCTTGGGGGACATGTCCGGGGCGGTGGGAGTACGCGTACCGGTACGGAAGGCCCAGCCGACGAACGCGCCACTCCGCACCGGATGGTGGGTGTGGTCGAGCCGGCCGCTCCGCAACCAGGTACCGCCCTCGCTGGCGCTCCAGAAGGTCCACCCCTGGCTGGTGGGGTATGGAACCGCGCAGGATTCGGCCTCCGCCTCCGGCTTGCCGTCGACCCGGCAGACGCGGGAGACGTCGCGGGCGGTCCCCTGAACGGTGAAGCCGGCACTGGTGAGCGCGGTCAACGCGCTGGACTGGGGGCCTTCGACACAGCGGGCGAGGGTGTCACCCAGGTTCCCGAAGTCCACGATCACCGTGACTCCGTCGTCGTCCCGGCAGGGGCCGTCCTCCGCCTGGGAGGGGCCGGCTGTGGGGCCACGCGGGTCGGCGTGGGCGAGGGTGGCCGGCGTGGCGAACAGGGCGAGGGCGGCGGCCAGGACCGTGGACGCGCGAACCGCCTTGTGGGTGAGGGTGGGAGAGGCTGTGGCGCCTGTGGTGAGCCTCGTGAGGAGGGCACGCACCATCCTGCACCTTCCAGTCGGGGTCGCGACGGGCCCCTGCCTCCGCACCGCCAGCCCCTCACCGGCTGTGGCGGGGGGCGGAGGGACGGGTGTGGTGGTTCCCGTTGCGCGGACCATGGCTGTGAACGGCGGTGCCGTGGCGGCAAGTTGGCCACCGGGGGCACCGCGATCGGTTACGGGCGCCGGCTGGCGGCGGCCCGGTGGTCGTTCGCGTATGAAGTTGGAGGCGACTCGCCTGTTCTGTGCCGGCCCCTGAGGAGCCCGGCGCATCGTACCGTCGGTGGGAATGTCATACCAGGGGCCGTCAGGTCCAGGTCGCCGGTTGTGCGCGGGGGTGGGAGGCCGGTCCTGTTCCGGTTCTGGTCACCGGTCGTTGGCTGACCGTCACTCACCTTCGGGTTGTCCAGGGGGCTGACTGTCGCCGGCCGATCCGCCTCGCTTCACGTGTCGCTCGCGGGTGTGGCGAGGGACACGTGAAGCGAGGCGGCGTACGGAGTGACCGCACGCGTGACGCACCGGAGCCCCAAGAAGCCCCACGGAGAAAGTGGACGGGTCCGCACACCAACCGTCGGAGGCACCACGCCGAACCCTCCACACCGAACCCTCCACACCGAAGCCCCACACCCGACAACCGACCCACCCCACCACCGCCCCCAAAGACACCACACCACACCCCCGCACCCAACAAGCGAGCCCCCGGGAAGACACCGCACCAGCACCCCCGAGGCCCCCGTACGGAACACCGGCCAGACCCCTCGTACACCGGAACCAACCCACCCACCACCCGCCCCCGAACCCTCCACACCGAAACCCCGCACCCGACAAGCGACCCCACCCCCGGCGACACCACACCGGCCCCCCGACTCCCACCGGGGTGAAGCGGGGGGAGCCAGGGGGCCGTAAGCCGAGGAGGCGGAGCGAACCGGGGGGTCAGCGGTGCCGGAAGTGGGGTTTCCGCTTCTCCACGAAGGCGGCCATGCCCTCCTTCTGGTCCTCGGTGGCGAAGGTGGCGTGGAAGACGCGCCGTTCGAAGCGGACGCCCTCCGCGAGGGAGGTCTCGAAGGAGCGGTTGACGCTCTCCTTGACCATCATCGCGACCGGCGCGGACATCTCGGCGATGGTCTCGGCGGTGCGGTGCGCCTCGGCGGCGAGGTCGTCGGCGGGCACGACCCTGGAGACCAGGCCGGCCCGCTCGGCCTCCTCGGCACCCATGGTGCGGCCGGTCAGGCAGAGTTCCATCGCCTTGGCCTTGCCGACGGCGCGGGTCAGCCGCTGGGAGCCGCCGATGCCGGGGATGACACCGAGCTTGATCTCCGGCTGGCCGAACTTGGCGGTGTCGGCCGCCAGCAACACGTCGCACATCATGGCCAGTTCGCAGCCGCCGCCCAGGGCGTAGCCGGCGACGGCCGCGACGGTGGGGGTGCGGATCTCGGCCAGGCGGTCCCAGGTGGAGAACCAGTCCGCGAGGTAGACGTCCATGTAGCTCTGGGGGCGCATCTCCTTGATGTCGGCGCCCGCCGCGAAGGCCCGGTCGGAACCGGTCAGCAGGAGGCAGCCGATCTCGGGGTCGCGGTCGAGGGTGGTGGCCGCCTGGACGACCTCCTCCATGACCTGGAGGTTGAGGGCGTTGAGCGCCTCGGGCCGGTTGAGGGTGAGGACTCCCACCCTTCCTCGCCGTTCGACCAGGATGGTGTCGTACTCGCTCATCTAGCGCTCCTCGCCATGTGGGTCACGTGCTTCGCCGTCGAAAGCGCCCTCGGAAACACCGTCGAAAGCGCCGTCGGAGGCGCCGTCAGGTCCGCCGTCCGCCTCCCCGCCGTGTGCGCTGATGGTGCGCGCGATGGCGGAGAAGTCCAGGTCGCCGCCGCCGGACTCGACGAAGTCGGCGTACAACTGGGCCGCGTGCAGGCCCAGTTCGGCGTGGGTGCCGGTGGACCGTACGGCGTTGGCCGCCAGGCCGAGGTCCTTGTGCATCAGGGCGGCGGCGAACCCGGGGCGGTAGTCGTTGTTGGCGGGGCTGGTGGGTACCGGGCCGGGCACCGGGCAGTTGGTGGTGAGCGCCCAGCACTGGCCGGAGGCGGTGGAGGCCACGTCGAACAGGGCCTGGTGGCTGAGCCCCAGCTTCTCCCCCAGGGCGAAGGCCTCGCTGACGGCGATCATCGAGGTGGCCAGGATCATGTTGTTGCAGATCTTGGCGGCCTGGCCGGCCCCGGAGCCGCCGCAGTGCACCACCCTGCGGCCCATGGCGGACAGCAGTTCCTCCAGTACGGGGAAGTCCTCGTCCTCGGCGCCCACCATGAAGGTGAGGGTGCCGGCGGTGGCGCCCACCACCCCGCCGGAGACCGGGGCGTCCGCCGCGCGGTGTCCGGCGCGTACCGCGTCCTGTCGGGCCTGGCGGGCGTCGGCCACGTCGATGGTGGAGCAGTCCACGAACAGGGTGTTGGCGGGCGCGGCGGCCAGGACGCCGTCGGCGTAGCACTGGTGGACGTGACGGCCGCTGGGGAGCATGGTGAGGACGACGTCGGCCTGGGTGACCGCCTCGCGGGCGGTGGGGGTGGCCTTGACTCCGGCCTGTTCGGCGGCTGTCACCGCCTCGGGTACCAGGTCGTAGCCGGTGACCTGGTGGCCGGCCTTGACGAGGTTGGCGGCCATCGGGCCGCCCATGTTGCCCAGTCCGATGCAGGCGATGCGGCTCACCATGGTTCCTCCTCGGTGTTGCCGGTGTGGTCGTCGCCGAACACCAGCTCGCGGTCGCCGAGTTCGGCGAAGTAGCTGTCGACGAGTTCGGGGCTGACCTCGCCCAGGGTGGGCGGGTTCCAGCGGGGGGTACGGTCCTTGTCGATCACCTGTGCGCGGATGCCCTCGACGAGGTCGGGGGAGCGCAGGGAGGCGCAGGAGGTGCGGTACTCCTGGGCGAGTACCTGTTCCAGGGGGCCCAGGTGGCGTGCCTGGCGCAGGGCGCGCAGGGTGACCTTGAGGGAGACCGGGGACTTGCCGCTGATCATCTCGGCGGCTTCCTTGGCCTCGGGCTGGCCGCTGGTGTGGAGCCGGTCGAGGATCTCCTCCACGGTGTCGGCGGCGTAGCAGTGGTTGATCCACTCCTGTTGGCCGGCCAACTTCCCCTCAGGTGGGGGTTGTTGGACGAGATCGGGGAGGACCTGGGCGGGGGTGTGTGCGGAGAGTGCGGCGAGTAGTTCGGGTAGCCGGTCGGAGGGGACCAGGTGGTCGGCCAGTCCGCACAGCAGGGCGTCGGCGGCGCCGACGGCCTGTGCGGTGAGGGCGAGGTGGGTGCCGAGTTCGCCGGGGGCGAGGGCCAGCAGGTAGGTGCCGCCGACGTCGGGGACGAAGCCGATTCCGGTCTCGGGCATGGCGAGTTTGGAGCGTTCGGTGACGACGCGGACGCTGCCGTGGGCGGAGACGCCGATGCCGCCGCCCATGACGATGCCGTCCATGAGGGCGACGTACGGCTTGGGGTAGCGGGCGATACGGGCGTTGAGGAGGTACTCCTCGCGCCAGAAGTCGGCGGAGGCGGTGCCTCCGGTGCGGGCGTCCTCCCAGATGGCGCGGATGTCGCCGCCGGCGCTCAGGCCGCGTTCACCGGCGCCGGTGATCACCACGTGGTCGATGTCGGGGTCGGTCTCCCAGGTGTGGAGCACCCGGTCGATCTCCCGGACCATGGTGTGGGTCAGGGAGTTGAGGGCCTTGGGTCGGTTGAGGCGGATGTGGCCGGCCCGTCCGTCCCGCCAGGACAGCACCTCGGGTTCGGCGGTGTTCTCCATCAGGCGGCTCCTGTGAGTTCGCGGGCGACGATCACTCGCATGATCTCGTTGGTCCCTTCCAGAATCTGGTGTACGCGCAGGTCACGTACGATCTTCTCCACTCCGTACTCGGACAGGTAGCCGTAGCCGCCGTGGAGTTGGAGTGCCCGGTTGGCGACGTCGAAGCCGGTGTCGGTGACGAACCGCTTGGCCATGGCGCAGAGTCGGGGCGCCTCGCGGCGTCCTTCGTCCAGGGCGTGGGCTGCGCGCCAGAGGAGGGCGCGGGCGGCTTCCAACTCGGTGTCCATGTCGGCGAGTTGGAACTGGAGTGCCTGGGCGCGGATCAGTTTGGCGCCGAAGGCCTCCCGGTCGCGCAGGTAGGCGACGCCGCGTTGGAGGGCGGATCGGGCGCCGCCGAGTGAGCAGGCGGCGATGCCGAGCCGGCCGCCGTTGAGGCCGTGCATGGCCATGCGGAAGCCGTCGCCCTCGGGGCCCAGTCGGCGGTCCTCGTCCAGTCGTACGCCGTCGAGGATCACCTGGCGGGTGGGCTGGGCGTTCCAGCCCATCTTCCGTTCGTTGGGGCCGAAGGAGACTCCCGGGTCGTCGCGTTCGACGACGAAGGCGCTGACTCCTCGGGGGCCCGCCTCTCCGGTGCGGGCCATGACGACGTAGACCTGTGAGGTGCCGGCGCCGGAGATGAACTGTTTCACCCCGTCGAGTACGTAGCCGGAGCCGTCGCGGCGGGCGCGGGTGGACAGGGCGGCGGCGTCGGAGCCGGCGCCGGCTTCGGTGAGGCAGTAGCTGCCCAGGGCTTCCATGGAGCACAGGGCGGGCAGCCAGCGGTCGCGTTGCCGCTGGTCGCCGAAGCGGTCCAGCATCCAGGCGACCATGTTGTGGATGGACAGGTAGCCGGCGATGGAGGGGCAGCCGGTGGCGAGCGCCTCGAAGACCAGCACTCCGTCCAGTCGGCTGAGGCCGCTGCCTCCGTGGTCCTCGTCGACGTACACGCCGCCCAGCCCGAGTTGGGCGGACTTGCGCAGGACGTCGACCGGGAAGTGCTTGTCCTGGTCCCAGGTCACGGCGCCGGGTGCCAGGTGTTCGCGGGCGAAGTCCTCGGCCGTCTCGGCCAGGGCCCGCTGGTCCTCGGTGAGTGTCAGCATGGCCGTCACCGCATCGTGGGGATGGTGAAGCTGGCGCCTTCCCGGACCCCGCCGGCCGGCCACCGGGAGGTGACGGTCTTGGTGCGGGTGCAGAAGCGGATGGAGTCCTCGCCGTACTGGTTGAGGTCTCCGAAGCCGGAGCGCTTCCAGCCGCCGAAGGAGTGGTACGCGACCGGTACCGGGATGGGTACGTTGACGCCGACCATGCCGACGCCGACCCGGCGGGTGAAGTCGCGGGCGGTGTCGCCGTCCCTGGTGAAGACGGACACCCCGTTGCCGTACTCGTGCTCGGTGGGCAGGCGCAGGGCCTCCTCGTAGTCGGCGGCGCGGACCACGGACAGCACCGGGCCGAAGATCTCCTCGCGGTAGATCCGCATGTCGGGGGTGACGCGGTCGAAGAGGGAGGCGCCCAGGAAGTAGCCGTCCGGGTGGCCGTCCAGGGTGAAGTCCCGTCCGTCCACGACCAGTTCGGCGCCTTCCTCCACTCCGGCGTCGATCAGTTCGCGTACCCGGTCCAGGGCGCTCTGGGCGACCAGGGGTCCGAAGTCGGCCTCGGGGTCGTCGCTGCGGCCCACCCGCAGGGTGGCGATGCGTTCGCGGAGGCGGGCGACGAGGGCGTCGGCGGTCTCCTCACCGACGGGTACGGCGACGGAGATGGCCATGCACCGCTCGCCGGCCGAGCCGTAGCCGGCGCCCACCAGGGCGTCGACGACCTGGTCCAGGTCGGCGTCGGGCATCACGACGAGGTGGTTCTTCGCGCCGCCGAAGCACTGGGCGCGCTTTCCGTGGGCGCTGGCCGTGGCGTACACGTACTCGGCGATGGGGGTGGAGCCGACGAAGCCGACGGCGCCCACGCGGGGGTCGGTGAGCAGGGTGTCGACGGCTTCCTTGCCGCCGTTGACCACGTTGAACACGCCCGGGGGCAGGCCGGCCTCGACGAACAGTTCCGCCAGGCGCAGCGGCACCGAGGGGTCCCGCTCGGACGGCTTCAGTACGAAGGAGTTGCCGCAGGCCAGCGCGGGGGCGCACTGCCACAGCGGGATCATGGCGGGGAAGTTGAACGGGGAGATGCCGGCGATGACGCCGATCGGCTGGCGCATCGAGTACACGTCGATGCCGCCGCCGGCGTTGTCGGTGAAGTCGCCCTTGAGGAGTTGGGGGATGCCGGCCGCGAACTCCACGACCTCCAGGCCCCGTTGGATGTCGCCGTGGGCGTCGGCGAGGGTCTTGCCGTGTTCGGCCGACAGCAGCGCGGCGAGTTCGTCCTGGTCGCGTTCGACCAGGCGCAGGAACTTCAGCAGGACCCGGGCGCGGCGCTGGGGGTTCCAGGCCGCCCATTCGGGCTGGGCCGCCTCGGCGTCGGCGATGGCCGCCTCGGTCTGGGTGCGGTCGGCCAGGTGGACCCGCGCCTGTACCTGGCCGGTGTTGGGGTCGTACACGTCGCCGAAGGGCCCGGAGACCTCCGGGACCCGCTTGCCTGCGACGAAGTGGGTGAGTTCGCGAACCATGGACAACCCGCTCTCTGGTGGTGTGGTCGAGGTGAGCAGAGCGCCGGCTTCCGGGGCGCGGACAGGCGGGGGTGCGTGGCCGTCGTCGCCGGTGCCGGGGGGTGGACCACTGTGGGGCGCACGCGAGGGACGGCCGGTACCGGGACGTCGACGTCCGCTCCGTGGGGCCGTCGCCCGGTGTGTGCCGCTGCCTGGGGCGTGGCGGTCCGGGGTCCTGGCGCGTTGGGCGCGCTACGGCGTACGGAGTGGGGGTCGGTGTCCTGGTGGCGGTGGCCCGGTGGGCGCTTGGGACGTGGTCCGGGGGCGTCAGGGCGCCGGTGTGGCGCTGGCCCCCGTGGGATCACCACAGATGCGGGGGGATACCGGTGTCATGTGCCTGCTCCATCCTCGTGGAAAGGGCTGATCATCCGCGGCCGGTATCCTGACTCCCGGATCTCAGCACCTCCGCCGGCCTTCCCGACTCGCGTCAGTGGCCCTGGCATCTTCCAGTGGGTGGCGGCCGTACTCCCCGGTCACAGTGGCGGGACCGTGCTGGACTCTCACCAGCTTCCCTGCACCGCGGACCTTACGTCCGCAACATATAGCTGGACGTCCTAGTAAGTCCAGGGTCCCCCCTTCCGGCCCGCCCACGGTACGGGCGAGGGCTGGGCCCCCGGGGAAGGTCGGGCCGGGGTGGCTGACGCCGGCCCACGGCGGAGGCCGGGTACCGGCTCATCGTGAACCGTCGGGGTGGCGGAGGGCACACGCCCGGGTGGCCGGCCCGTCGCGTGCCAGGCGGCCGGTTCCTTCATGTGGGCCGGCCCTGGGCTGTGGGGGTCGGCAGCGACCGTGACCACGAACGGGGCACCCCCGAGCCGCCGACCACCCAACTCCCGGCCCTCACGGTTGCCCGGTCGGCTCCCCCCGCACGGCACCTCGTGGCCCCCCGCCCGGAAGCCGACCTTCGCCACCGCCTCAGCCACCCCACGCCGCGCCCGAGGGGGTGGGTTACCGAACCGGGCAAGCTGGCGGGCTGGCGGGCTGCGGGCTCGTGGGGCAACGGGGCTACTCGCCCGGTCGGCTCGCCCCACACGGCACCTCATGGCCCCCGCCCCCATGGGCGAGGGCCCGGCCGCTCAGGACCACAACCCGACCCCACGCGGCGCCCGAGGGGGTGGGTTACCGAACCGGGCAAGCTGGCGGGCTGACGGGCTGGCAGGCACGGGCTCGTGGGGCAACGGTGCTACCCGGGTCCCCCGGTGGACGGTGCCCGCCCGGTACGACCACCCCAGAGCGGTTACGGAACCCACGAGCCGAGGCGGTCGGGGGTGGGGACGGGAACAGGGGGTGCAGGGCCGGGAGTCCGGTCAACGACCGGCCTCGGGAACCCACTGACCGGCAAACCCGGCCTGGAACACCCACCGTTGCACCACCGTCCCACCCCCCAGGTCCTGTCCTGCCCTGCCACAACGAGGGCACCCCCGAGCCGCCGACCACCCAACTCCCGGCGCTCACAGTTGCCCGGTCGGCTCGCCCCACGGCACCTCGTGGCCCCCGCCCGGAAGCCGACCTTCGCCACCGCCTCAACCACCCCACGCCGCGCCCGAGGGGGTGGGTTACCGAACCGGGCAAGCTGACGGGCTGGCGGGCACAGGCTCGTGGGGCAACGGGGCTACTCGCCCGGGCGGCTCCCCCCCACGGCACCTCGCGGCCCCCGCCCCCATGGGCGAGCGCACGGCGGCTCAGGACCACAACCCGACACCCCACACACCGCGCCCGAAGGTGGCCGGCCCGCTGACCCCATCCGGGCAGCCTCACATTCGGTGAGGAGCCGAGCCCCACCCCTGTGGTGGCCACGGTGCCCCCGGCAACGGTGTGCGGCGCGGACAGGACCGAGGTTCCGTACGGGCGGTGGCGCCCCGAACTCGCGGCCTCGCGGCCCTCCCTGGGTGGCCCGGTCCCCTCGTGGGGCTGAGGCGGCGGCGAAGACCGGGCTCGGTCAGGGGCCGCTCGGTGACCTGGCGGGAGCCATATCGCGGCGCCCCCGCACCCGTCGGTCCCCCAACGCGCTCCGGGGTGCCCTCTCGGGAAGGGCGTCCCCGGGCACGAGGGGCCTCGGTGGTGTGGGCGGTGCTCCTGGGGCGCCCTTACGCGCGCGTACTCAGGCGCTTGCCCAACTGGTCGAGGGTGCCAGGGAGATCGGCGGGTGGGATGCCCCCGCCCTGGGCGATCTCGGGTGAGCCGCCACCCCGACCACCGAGCAGCCCCTTGACCAGGTCGGCGGCGGAGAGGCCGGCCTCCCGGGCGGCGCCGTTGACCGCGACGACCACGGACACCTTGCCGTCCAGTTCGGCACCGACCGCCACCACTCCGGGGGTGCGCGAGGGGAGCTGGTCGCGCACCGACTGGGCGAGGGAGCGGGCGCTGTTGGCGTCGCCCTTCTCCCGGGCGGTGACCGCGAGGGTGCCGGCGTGGTCCCTGGCCTGGGCGGCCAGTTCGGCGGCGCGGGCGGCGGTGGTGCGCTCCCGCTGGCGGGCAAGCTCCCGGTCGGCGGCCTTCAGCCGCTCCAGCAGTCCGGCGACCCGGTCCGGCAACTCGGCGTGCGGGGCCTGGAGTTGTTCGGCGATCTGGGCGACCAGGTCACGTTCACGGGCGAGGTACCCGAACCCCTCGACCCCCACGGCGGCCTCCAGTCGGCGCATCCCGGCTCCGACCGAACCCTCTGAGGTGAGGGCCACCACGCCGACCTGGCTGGCCCGCTCCACGTGGGTGCCACCGCACAGTTCCCGGGACCAGGCGCCGCCGATCTCCACCACGCGTACCTCCTCGCCGTAGTTCTCGTCGAAGAGGGCCAGCGCGCCTTCCTCCCGTGCCTGCGGGAGCGGCATCCACCGCACCTCCACCGGCAGGTCGCGGCGCAGGGCGCGGTTGGCGGCCTCCTCGACCTCGCTGCGGACGGTGCGGCTGAGGCCGCCGCGCCAGGGGAAGTCCAGGCGGAGGTATCCGGGGCGGTTGTAGGAGCCGGACTGGAGGGCGGAGGGGCCCAGCACCTGGCGGAGGGCGGCGTGCAGCACGTGGGTGCCGGAGTGCGCCTGTCGGGCGCCGAGGCGCCACTCGGGGTCGACGCTGGCGAACACCCGCTGGTCGCGGACGAGTTCGCCGGCGGTGACGCGGACCTGGTGCACGACCATGCCGGGCAGGGGGCGTTGGACGTCGAGGACCTCGGCTTCCATGGTGGAGTCGCTGAGGTGGCCGGCGTCGCTGTCCTGGCCGCCGGACTCGGCGTAGAAGGGGGTGCGGTCGAGGACGACGTGCACGATCTCGCCCGTGGTGGCGGCGGCCTTGGTGCCGTTCGCGTCGAGGAGGGCGAGGACCTTGGACTCGGTGCGGAGGGTGTCCCAGGCGAGCCAGTCGGTGGGGCCGTACTGGTCGAGGACGGTCCGCAGGTGGGCGGTGGCCTCGATGCCGCCGGAGCGGCGGGCCCGGGCGTCGGCGCGGGCGCGTTCACGCTGTTGGTTCATCAGGGCGGTGAAGCCCTCGCGGTCGACCTCGACGCCCTGTTCGGCGGCCATCTCCAGGGTGAGGTCGATGGGGAAGCCGTAGGTGTCGTGGAGGAGGAAGGCCTGGTCTCCGGGGAGGGAGCGGCCCCCGCTCTCCTTGACCCGGGCCACCGCGCCGTCGAGCACGGTGGTGCCCTGGCGGAGGGTGGAGCGGAAGGTGTCCTCCTCGCCGTAGGCGCGTTCGCTGATGGAGGCGAAGTTGTCGCGGACCTCGGGGTAGCTGGGGGACATCAGGTCGCGGGCCAGCGGCAGCAGCTCGGGCAACGCCGGGTCGTGGTAGCCGAGTTGGCGCATGGAGCGGACCGCGCGGCGCAGGATGCGGCGCAGTACGTACCCGCGTCCCTCGTTGCCGGGGGCGGTCTCGTCGGCGAGCAGCATCAGGGCGGTGCGGACGTGGTCGGCGACGACGCGCAGGAGGACGTCCTGGCGGTGGTCGGTGCCGTACCGCACGCCGGAGAGTTCGGCGGCGTGGTCGAGGAGGGGGCGGGTCTCGTCGATCTCGTAGAGGTTGTCGACGTCCTGGAGGAGGACGGACATGCGTTCCAGGCCCATGCCGGTGTCGATGTTGCGGCGGGGCAGTTCGCCGAGGATGGGGTACCCGGTCTTGCCGGTGCCCTCCCCGCGCTCGTACTGCATGAAGACCAGGTTCCAGAACTCCATGAACCGGTCCTCGTCGACGGCGGGGCCGCCCTCGGGGCCGTAGGCGGGGCCCCGGTCGTAGTACAGCTCGGAGCAGGGGCCGCAGGGGCCGGGGGCTCCCATGGACCAGAAGTTGTCCTCGTCGCCCCGGGAGACGATCCGCTCGGCGGGGAGGTCGGCGACGCGCTGCCACAGCTGGCGGGCCTCGTCGTCGGAGTGGTGGACGGTGACCCAGATGCGGGACGGGTCGAGGCCGAAGCCGCCGTCGGCGAGGGGTGCGGTGGACAGCTCCCAGGCGTAGGCGACGGCCTGTTCCTTGAAGTAGTCACCCAGGGAGAAGTTGCCGTTCATCTGGAAGAACGAGCCGTGGCGGGTGGTCTTGCCGACCTCCTCGATGTCCAGGGTGCGGACGCACTTCTGCACGCTGGCGGCCCGGGGCCAGGGGGCCGGGGTCTCCCCGGTGAGGTAGGGCTTGAGGGGGACCATCCCGGCGTTGACGAACAGCAGGGCGGGGTCCGGGGTGGGGAGGGGTGCGCTGGGCAGGACGGTGTGGCCGCGCTGGGCGAAGTAGTCCAGGAAACGGGTGCGGATGTCGGCGGTGCGCAAGGCGAACTCCCCTGGGTGGTAGAGCGGTTCAGGCGGCCTGGGGCTCGGTGGTCAGCGGGGTGAGCGCCGCGTACTCCAGGGGGGCCGAGGGGTCGATGGACAGGTCCAGGGGGGCCGGCTGGGCACCGGAGCGCACCAGCAGGTCGCCGACGGCGGCGATCATGGCGCCGTTGTCGGTGCACAGCCGCAGGGGTGGGACGCGCAGGGTGATGCCCTTGTCCTGGCAGCGCTGCTCGGCGAGGGAGCGCACCCGGGAGTTGGCGGCGACTCCGCCGACCACGACGAGGGTGTCGACCTGGTGTTCCTGGCAGGCGGCGACGGCCTTGCGGGTGAGGACGTCGGCGACCGCTTCCTGGAGGGCGGCGGCGCCGTCGGCGACGGGCAGGTCGAGGCCCTGCGCCTGGTGCCACTCGGCCCAGCGGGCGGCGGCCGTCTTGAGGCCGGAGAAGGAGAAGGCGTACCGGGCGTCGCGGGGGCCGGTGAGGGGTCGGGGGAACCGTACCGAGGCCGGGTCGCCGTCGCGGGCCGTACGGTCGATGGCGGGGCCGCCCGGGTAGGGCAGGCCGAAGACGCGGGCGACCTTGTCGAAGCACTCGCCGGCGGCGTCGTCGAGGGTGTCGCCGAGGTGGACGATGGGGTCCCGGACGAGGTCGCGCACCAGCAGCAGCGAGGTGTGGCCGCCGGAGACGATGAGGACGACACAGGGGTCGGGCAGGGGGCCGTGTTCCAGGGTGTCGGCGGCGACGTGGCCGGCGAGGTGGTGGACGCCGTACAGCGGGAGGCCGAGGGAGTAGGCCAGGCCCTTGGCGCCGGCGAGGCCGACCTGGAGGGCGCCGGACAGTCCGGGGCCGGTGGTGACCGCCACGGCGCCGATGTCGCCCATGGTCAGCTGGGCGTTCTCCAGGGCCTGGTGGACGACGGGCATCAGGGCGTGCACGTGGGCGCGGGCGGCGATCTCGGGGACGACGCCGCCGTACCGCGCGTGCTCTTCCATGCTGGAGGACAGGGCGTGGCCCAGCAGCCGGCCGTCCTGGACGAGGCCTGCGCCGGTCTCGTCGCAGGACGACTCGATGCCCAGCACCACGGGCGAGGTGGCCATGAGGTCCTCCATCACGGGTCGAACTCGGCGGGTCCGGGCCCCGCCCTCTCTGATTCGTTCACCGAGTGTAGTCGCATCGCCGGGACGGCCGCGCGGCCTGTGGATAACTCCGATACGGCGCCCTGACCTGCGCCAACGCCCCGCCGAAGCAGGTGGGCATCCCCCTCGGAGGGGGAGCCCCCACCGCGGGCCGGGCACCGCACACCGGTCGTCGGGCGCCGGCTGCCGGTCAGAACCGGTGGTACATCACCAGCAGGTCGACGTAGCCCTTGGCGGGGTGGTGGAAGGCGCCGGGGACCCGGCCGACGATCTCGTAGCCGAGGGACCGGTAGAGGTGTACCGCGTGGACGTTGGTCTCCGCGACGGCGTTGAACTGCACTCCGTGGAACCCCTGTTCGCGGGCCCAGCGCAGGGTGTCCTGGCACAGGGCGCGGCCCACGCCCCGGCCGTGCCGGTCGGGGTCGACCATGTAGCTGGCGCTGGCCACGTGGGAGCCGGGGCCGGCCTGGTTGGCGTACGACTTGGCGGTGCCCAGTACGGTGCCGTCCTCGTCCTCGGCCACCACGACCCGGGCGGGTGGGGGCAGCATCCACAGGTCGCGGGCGCTGTCGTGGTCCAGGTCGGTGGGGTAGGTGAAGGTGTCGCCGGCGGCGGTGATCCGCTGGAGGAACGGCCAGATCGCCGCCCAGTCCTGTTCGGTGGCCTCTCTGATGCGCATGGTTCAGCCTCTCCCGCCGAGCCGTTCCCGGCCAAACGGTTACTTTCCGTCGCCCACCCGAGGCGGGTCGCCGTCCCGGAAGCCGTCCCCGCGCGCTCTCCCCGGGCCGGTCACCGGGTCACGCTGCCCAGCCACAGCAGGTCACGGGCCCGGGTCATGGCGACGAACAGTTGACTGCGGCCCAACTGCCCGCGTTCCCGCGCCAGTTGGGCGTCGGTGGTCTGCCGTGCCTCGGTGAGCGCGGCGTCGTGCCGGGGCAGGTACACCCGCTTGAACTCCAGCCCCTTGGCCCGTACGTAGGTGCCCAGCTTGAGGCCCTCGTCGGGCCGACCGTCGTACCGCTCCAGGGGGCAGACCGGGATGTCGGCCTGGTGCAGCAGCCGGCCGTACCGGTCCAGGGACCGCTTGTCGGGGCACAGCAGGGCGCTGTCGGCCCAGCCCTCCCGGCCGCGCAGTTCCTCCAACGCCTCCAGCAGCGCCCGGTCGTGGGCGGCGTCGTCCTCGGCTTCGGCGCGCACCACCCGCCCCTCCTCGTAGGTGAGGTGCACCTCGCGCCGTCCGCCGGCCGGCTCCCCGTCCAGGTCCTCGTAGGGGTCCTGGGCGACCACCTCCAGGGCGGCGTCGAGCACCTCGCGGGCGTTGCGGTAGTTGATGGACAGGGTCTGGCCGCGTCCCCGTGCGTCCACGCCGGCCTCGGACAGCCGGAACCCGCCCGGGTAGACGGCCTGTTGGCCGTCGCCGATCAGCAGCAGCCCGTTGGGGCGGTCGCCCACCAGGGAGTGCAGCAGTCGCAGTCCCACCAGGGTCAGGTCCTGTACCTCGTCGACGATCACCGCCTCGTACGGTGACCGCGAAGGGTCCTCCCGCAGCAGCTGGCCGGCCAGGGACAGCACGTCCTGGAAGTCGTGTACGCCGGCCTCGGTACGGCGCCGTTCGTACTCCTCGTACAGCTTCCACATCCGCCGTCGGTGCCGTTCGGCCATGGGCGCCCGGCGGCGTCGGCGCTCCACGGCCGCGTACTGCGCGAAGTGGGTCAGGCCGCGCCCCTTGATGACGTACTCGCGTTCCTCCTCCCAGTAGCGGGGCCCGGTGTCGATCTCGTCCAGGCAGCTGCCCCGGCCCCACTCGCCCCAGGCGCGGTGGAAGGCGGTGTCGGCCTTGGCCTTGTGGATGCGCACCGGCCGTTCGTGCTGGTGGAGGAACTCCATGGCCCAGGCGTGCAGGCTGTGGAAGTCGACCCGGTCGGCGACCGAGGGCGCCATGGTGGCCAGCAGGGTCGCCTGCACCCGGGGGAGGTTGCGGGCGTGGGTGACGTACAGCACCCGCCCGGGAGTGCGGGTGGCCAGATACGCGGCACGGTGCAGACCCACCACGGTCTTGCCGGTGCCGGCCGGTCCGCTGATCCGGGCCGGGCCGGACCAGTCGCGGCGCACCAGGGCGTTCTGGTCGGAGTGCAGGAAGGTCATCCACCGTTCGATGGGCTGCCTGCGGGCCTCGGCCAGGGCGGCGTCCCGCAGCGCGTCGAGGGTGAACAGGCTCTCCTCCTCGACCAGGGGGCCGGCCTCCTCGGAGGGCTCGGGGCCGGGGCCGGAATCCTCGTAGGCGGGGAAGGAGTGTTCCAGGTGTTCGGTGATCAGCCGGACCAGGGGCGCGGTGAGCCGGCGCGGTTCCCGGGACAGGGTGGGCGCCAACTGCCGCTCGCCCAGCAGCCGTACCCCGTCCAGCCGGGTGTCCCACTCCCGCCCGGCGAAGGCCATCAGCGGCTGTACGGCGACGGGGCTGAGGCCCAGACCGTCGAGGCAGCGCCGGGTGGCGCGGGTGACGGCGAGCAGCTTCTCCAGCTCGTGGTCGCGCCGTTCCCCGGCGCTGACCAGGTGGCCGTCCTCCACGGTGGGCTGGGCCCGCCAGTTCTTGACGTCGACGACGAACACCCCGCCCGGGCCGACCAGCAGCATGTCGACGTTGGCCGCCCGGGTACCGGGCCAGCGGCGGTCCACCAGCAACCGCCAGCCCCTCTCCTCCAGCCACAACAGGTGGGCGGCCACCCGTCGTTCACCCTCGGAGGCCCGTTCCCAGCGGTCGGCCCGCCCCCGGGCGGCCCGCCACTCCCGCCACAGCCGGCGTTCCTGGTCCCGTGCCTGGCGGGCCTGCCGGGCGGCCGAGGCCCCGGCCCTTGTGCGCTCCCCCTCGTACGGCATGTGAGGAGCTTAGAGCGGAGCGTGGCCGTGGGTGATCGGTTCCCCCGGTCTTCGGTGTCGCCCGAGCCCCCGGTGGGTGGCCACCCGTCCCCGGAGGGGCGGGAGTTGGCTTCGGTACGAAGGGTCACGCGGGCGGCCCCCGGTCAACTCCGGCGACCGCGAGGCCTGTTGGGGGGGCGGCCTCGGGGGCCACCGGGGCGCCGACCCGGCCCGGCGCGGCGGGGCGGGCCGTGACGGGGAGAGGGGCGGGTCGTAGCGGGCCACCGTCCGGGGGACATGAAGAAACGGTCCATCGATCTGCTATGCCCCGGTGGGTGACGTTACGCCCCATTCCACGGTGTGCGACAAGGCTGCGCCCGGACCCCGGCGCCCGGTAGGCTTTCCGTGTGATCTTCAAGCGAATCGGAAACGGCCGGCCGTACCCCGACCACGGCCGGGAGAGCACCCGGCAGTGGGCCGACGTCGCGCCACGCCCGGTACGCCTTGACCAACTGGTCACCACCAAGGGTCAGCTCGACCTGGAGACCCTGCTCGCCGAGGACTCCACCTTCTACGGCGACCTGTTCGCCCACGTGGTGAAGTGGCGCGGCGACCTCTACCTGGAGGACGGCCTGCACCGCGCGGTCCGTGCCGCCCTCCAACAGCGCCAGGTGCTGCACGCCCGGGTGCTGGACGTCGACTGAGCACGTCGACCGGACACGCCCTCCACACATCGGCCGCGAGCGGCCCGAATCCGGCATTCGACCATCATCCGTAGCGGATTGCCTCTTTTGAGCGCCCCGGCCCCCGGTTCGCTGATCATTCGGTAGGCACGGTCTCCCCCCGGCATTACCCTGCCGCTCATGAGTATGCTGACGCCCCCCGGTATGGGCGGGAAATACCGCATCAAGGGGAACGCATACCCACGGATGCGGCGCCCCCGCCGACGCCCCCGCGCCGCACTGGCCGTGGTGGCCTCCGTGGCGGCGCTCGGTGTACTCGGTTGGGGCACCTTCCAGCTGGTGGACGTCTTCAGCGGGGAGGACGGTTCCCGACAGGCCGAGGCCCGGGACCGGGCCCGCTGCGAGAAGAAGGTGGCCGACGCCAAGCCCCGCCCCGACAAGGCCGCCGACTCCCTGCCCAAGCCCTCCTCGATCAAGGTGAACGTCTACAACGCCACCACCAAGAAGGGCCTGGCCAAGAAGACGGCCGACCAGCTCAAGAAGCGCGGTTTCCGCGTCGGCAAGGTCGACAACGCTCCCGACGACCTGGACAAGAAAGTCAAGGGCACCGGACTGCTGCGGGCCGCCCCGGGCGCCGAGACCGCCGGCCGCTTCCGGGTGCTGGGCACCCAGCTCGCCAAGGCCGACACCCGGCACGACGACCGGGACGGCGAGGACGTCGACCTGGTGATCGGCGACAAGTTCACCGGCCTCGCCAAGGAGGGGCGGGCCGACAAGGCCCTCCAGGCCCTGGCCAGCCCCTCGCCCAAGCCGTCCGGCTGCTGAACCGGCCGCCCACCGGCGGGCGGGGGTCGTCCCCCGTCGCGCCCGTGGCGGGAGGCGGTCCTCAGCCCGCCGTGCCGTACATCCGGTCGCCGGCGTCGCCCAGGCCCGGCACGATGTAGCCCGACTCGTTGAGCCCCTCGTCCAGGGAGGCGGTCACCACCCGCACCGGGGTGCCGGCCAGCTCCCGTTCCATCACGGTCACGCCCTCCGGGGCGGCCAGCAGGCACAGCGCGGTCACGTCGTCCGCGCCCCGGGAGATCAGCTCCCGGATCGCGGCGACCAGGGTGCCGCCGGTGGCCAGCATCGGGTCCAGCACGTAGACCTGACGGCCGGAGATGTCGTCCGGCATCCGGGTCGCGTAGGTGGAGGCGGTCAGGGTCTCCTCGTCCCGGATCATGCCCAGGAACCCCACCTCGGCGGTGGGCAGCAACCGGGTCATCCCGTCCAGCATCCCCAGTCCGGCCCTGAGGATCGGCACCACCAGCGGGCGCGGGTGGGACAGCCGCACCCCCTCGGTCTCGGTGACCGGGGTGGCGACCCGTACCCGGTCGATACGGACCTCCCGGGTGGCCTCGTAGGCCAGCAGCGTCACCAGTTCGTCGGTGAGCCGACGGAAGGTGGGGGAGTCGGTGCGCTCGTCGCGCAACGTGGTCAGCTTGTGGGCCACCAGCGGGTGGTCGATGACATGGGTCCGCATCCGCCGACAGTATCGAAGGGCTCCGCGGTGGCGTACCCCGGGCGAAGGCGGGACAGTGAGCCTGGTAGGCGGTACGCGGAGGTGTCCGATGCGCCCAGCGCACGAGTCCGACCCCGATCCCGAGCGGCTGCGCCGCCGGGCCCGCTTCCTGCGGGAGCTGAACGAGGCCAAGGCGCTGCGCGAACGGGTACAGCCCCGTCGCGCCCGCGCCGCGCGGATGCGGCAGAGCCTGCGGATGCGCACCTTCCGGTGGTGAGGCGGGCGTCCGCCGTACGGCGGTGACCGGGCAACGGTCACCCACAGCCATCAACCGGTGAGTACGGGTCACGCAGCGAGACCACGGACGGCCGCCCCTCGGGCAAAGTCCGAAAACAGCACACGGCGCACCAGGGAAGACCCTTCCAAGTCGCCGTATTTCTGCCACGATTCCCACAGGGCGGGCCCTCGCCCATCACTACTCGGGCACACCTGAAACAAGTGGGAGAGTCACGGTGTACTTCGCCGCACTGCTCGCGCGCACCGAAGACGGGTGGCAAGCGAGCGACACAGAGCTCGATGACGTGCAGACCCTGGGTGACCTGGCCGACCTGGCCCGGCAGGCCTCCGAGGACGATGAGACCGTACTGGTCTGCCTGGAACAGGAGGGCAGCTGGTTCGGACTGGTACGCGTGGACGGTGAGGACGACCCCAGGGTCTACGTCTCCGACGCGGCAGCCGCGACGCGCAGTTCCTACGGCGAACTGCTGCTGACCGACGAACTCCTGGGCCGCGAGCCCGAGGACCTGAACGCCCTGGTGAACCTGGACGGCACCGAGGACGGCACCGAGGACGACAGCGACCTCGACTCCGCCGAGTCCCCCATGCCCGCCGGCCCGCTGGGCGACGCCAACCTGCTGGCCGACCTCGGCCTCACCGCCGCCGACATCCGCGCCCTCGACCCCGAGGACGCCCTCAGCGAGGTGGCCGAGGCCCTGGGCTGCACCGAGATGCTGGAGGCGGTGCGCTGACCGGCGCGCCAGCCACCCCGCCCCGGCCGGGCACACTGGGGCCATGGCCCCACCGTCCGAGTCGCTGACCGATCCCCCACCCGTACCGGCGGCCCCGTCCGACCCGGTACGGGACCCCTGGTATGCCCCGATGGGGCTGGCCCTCGCCGAGGCCCGCAGGGCACCCGCCCTCGGGGACGTACCGGTGGGCGCGGTGGTCCTCTCCCCCGACGGCCAGCCCCTGGGCACCGGCCACAACGCCCGCGAGGCCACCGGCGACCCCACCGCCCACGCCGAGGTCCTCGCCCTGCGCTCGGCCGCCGCCACCCTGCGGTCCCAGGGCCGCGACGACGGCTGGCGCCTGACCGGCTGCACCCTGCTGGTCACCCTCGAACCGTGCACCATGTGCGCCGGCGCCCTCGTACTGGCCCGCCTCGACCGGGTCGTATACGGCGCCGTCGACGAGAAGGCCGGCGCCGCCGGTTCGCTCTGGGACGTGCTGCGCGACCGCCGCCTCAACCACCGCCCCGAGGTCGTCCACGGGGTACGGGAGGCCGAGTGCGGTGCCCTGCTGACCGAGTTCTTCCGCTCCGGCCGGGCCGAGGAACGGTGACCGGCACCGATTTCGGCAGTAGCGGACCGATGGGTTAGGCTCCCTCTCGGTAGCGTGTCCGAGCGGCCGAAGGAGCTCGCCTCGAAAGCGAGTGTGGGGGCAACTCCACCGTGGGTTCAAATCCCACCGCTACCGCAGGTAGACGAGGGGCCCGGTCCTGACGGACCGGGCCCCTCGTCGTACGCCCCCCATCCGTCGCCACAACGCGAACCCTGAACCGACGCGGGGCCGGTGGCGTTCTTGGTGAGGGACACCGTCATGCCGCACCCCCGTCGCGGTCCGCGTGGGTGCCGCCTCGTCCGGCGCGGCGGCCGTTGACCGTGCCGCGGGTCGTGACGGTGCCGTCGGCGGCGAGCCAACCGCCCCCGCCACGCTTGACGACGTACATCGCCTCATCCGCCCGACGCAGCGCCAACGGCAGCGTCGGAGCCGGAAGTTCACCCGTCCAGCACGCGCCGATCGACGCCCCGACCGTGAGCGTCCGACCCTCGGTGTGCGTCGGAGTCGTCAGCACCTCGTGGAGACCGCGCAGCAGCCACGGCACTCCGGCAGGGGCTGGTATCGGTACGACGGCGGCGAACTCGTCCCCGCCCAGCCGTCCGACCGGACCCCGACCGTCCACGGCATCGCCCAGGCCACACGCGGCACACCGCAACACCGCATCCCCGGCGGCATGGCCGTGCGTGTCGTTGATCGCCTTGAAGCCGTTTCCCGGACCAGGGCTGCTGTGGAGATCTGCCTGCTGGGATGATCGCGTCTCATGACTTCCGTTCCCTGGAGTACTCACGCTGTCGAGCTCCGGGCTGACAGCGTGACCAAGAGGTTTCGGCGTGAGAGTCGTGGAGCGTGCGAGCGGGAGTGGCGTGCGCTGACGCTGCTCGCCGCGTACGCACCGGGCCTGGCTCCCGCCCCTCAAAGCGCCGACACCGTGGCGGAGGAGCCGGTGGTGGTGATGTCGCGCCTGCCGGGTGAGCCGCTGCGAGGAGAGCCGCTTGGTGATCAGCAGCTAGAGGCTCTGGCAGCGGCAGCGAGCGAGATGTATGCGGCTGTGCCAGCGGATGTCCTGGCTGCGCTCCCGGTTCGGCCTGGCCAGCAGCATGAGCTCATCGCCCAGATCCGGGCCTGGGTGCCGAAGGCTCGCTCACGGGTGGGTGGCGAGGTGGGCGAGGCAATGCACCGCGGCCTTGACTGGCTGACCGGTTCAGGCCTGGAGGGAGCCAGCCGACCGGACGTCCCGACGGTTTTCGGTCCGGGCGACGGCAACCTCGCCAACTATCTGTGGGACGGCTCTCGTGTGCGGGTCGTCGACTTCGAGGACTCTGGACTCAGCGACCGGCCCTTCGAGCTGGCTGAGATCACGGAACACGTGGCCAGCTGGGTCGGGCCGCCTCTCGATGTGGAGGCGTTCCTCGATCTGTTCGACCTGAGCGACGCGGAACGCGCGCGGCTGCCGGAATGCCGCAGGCTGCTGGCACTCGTGTGGTTGTTCCTCCTGGCTTTCGACGACCCTCAGCATCCTCGGAATCCGCCAGGAACGGCCGAGCGCCAAGCCGCCCGGCTGTCCGCACTTCTTGACTCACGCGATGTTCCCCATGGCACTCCCAACCGAGGCTGAGCATGACCTCGTCGCCCCCCTGAACGGAGCTGTGCTCTCTTCGTGCCCTACTGAAGTCGGCCATGGGGGCCGCCGCACCCGGCACGGTTTCACGTGCGTCGGATCTGAGAAAGCCCGAGGTCAGCGACGTGAGTCCCGCTTCGCGCCCGGGCCTGATCCATTGCGGTCAGCTTCTTGCTGGCGGATTGGAGACTGACCCGGAGTCCTTCTGCTTCGCCGAGCCGGCCGTTGGACTTCGCCTCCTTGATGCGGCCGGTGAGGCTGTGAATTGATCTCGAACAGCCTCTTCCACTGGCCCGGGTCCATCCGCAGCATCGGGCAGCGAACGCAGACGTGTTCGCCCAGCCCCGGAACAGGGCGGCTGCGGCACCAGGACACCCGTACGCCCACCTCACCCCGACCCGGCCCGGCCCCCGCCGGGCCGCCTCCCCCACCTCACCCCCACCCCACCCCGAAGAGGCGAACACCGCTGGTTCCGCGACGAGTTGGGGCGAGGGGCGGTCAGGGGCACGGAGGGTGACCTAGGGTCTGTTTCGTACCCGGAGACCGTTGTTCCGGTACCGGTCCCCGTGGTTTCTCCCGGGCCCACTCGGCCACCCCCCACCGTCCTTGGAGGACAGCATGGAGAGACGACGCGCACTCACGGGTCTCGGAGCGGTGCTCACCGCCTCCGCGATCGTCGGGTTCGCCCTCAGCCCCGCGGCACAGGCCACCGACTCCGCCCCGCGCGCCGAGGCGGAGTCGCCGCGCGTCCTGGCGTACTACCAGACCCAGTACCAGGACGACTCCTACGTCTCGCCGCTGCCCCTGAAGGGAGTGGCGACGGACGTGGAGGTGGCCGCCTTCCACCTCAACGACGACGGCTCGATCCACCTCAACGACGAACCGCCGTCGGACCCCAGGTTCGACCAGGTCTGGAAGGACGTGGCCGAACTCCAGGAGTCCGGCACCAAGGTGCACGCCCTGCTCGGGGGCGCCGCCCAGGGGACGTACCAGAACCTGGCCGAGGACTTCGAGAAGTACTACCAGCCGCTGCACGACACGGTGGAGAAGTACGGCCTCGACGGGGTGGACCTCGACATCGAGGAGACCTTCTCGCTGGAGAACACCAAGAAGCTCATCGACCGGCTGCGTACGGACTTCGGCGAGGACTTCCACGTCATCCTGACCCCGGTGGCCAGCGACCTGGCCGGCTCCAGCAACTTCTCCGGCGGGTTCGACTACGCCCAGCTGGAGCGGGAGGCCGGCGACAAGATCAGCTTCTACACCGGCCAGTTCTACTGCGGCTGGGGGGACCTGGGCGACACCACCAGCTATGACAACGTTATCGACAACGGCTTCAGCCCCTCCCGGGTCGTCGCCGGGGCCCTCACCAATCCGGCCAACTGCCAGGGGTACGTCGAACCCGACGAACTCGCGGCCACCCTGGGCTCGTTGAAGGACAGGCACCAGGGCTTCGGAGGCGTGGCCGGCTGGGAGTACTTCAACGCCGTACCGGTGAACGGTGACGGCCCGGACTCCTGGTACGCGCACGTCCGCCAGGCGGCGGGCGGCTGACCCTCGACGATCCCCCGCTCGCGCCGTGGTGGCGGGCCACCCGCCACCACGGTCGCCCTCGTACGGGCCGGGTGAACGCACGGACGCCGCACACCCGTTGACGAACGACGGCCGACAGGCGGCGGGCGAAGTGGAACGCCAGGGGCGGATTGTGGCGTTCTGGTGGGTGCGGGGTGAAGCCCGGAGGGCTCTGGTAGTCCCGAACGCCGGCCCAAGGCCTGGCTGTAGGGGTGGCGCGGTGCTTTACTCACTGCCCGACGTACCTCCGGGACGTCTTCACAGAAACCCGAACGGTACGCCGCCCCCACGTCCCCCCACTTCTCACCGCTCGGAGCGAAAGTTGAGACTCGTCACCGTTGCCCGCCTGGCGGCGGCCGGCGCCCTTGTCGCGTCGTCCGCACTGCTCGCCGCGTCCGCGTCCCAGGCCCAGGACACCGAGGGCGCACAGCCGAGGGCCACCGACACCGTCAACGTGTACCCGCCGATCCAGGGAGCCTCGACCTGGGACCGGTTCGGCGAGACGCCCCCCTCCTCGCACCACCGGGTGTTCTACAACTGGGACTACCTCAACGACTGGTCCGTGGACATCTACCAGACCCCGGGGGCCACCCTGGTGTCCCCGTTCGGCAGCAAGACGGCCGGCGGCAGCCCGGTGTCCGTCCAGGTGGTGACGGTCCAGCCCGGGTGCGCCACCGGCGACCTGGCCGACGGCGGCTACCGCGTCGGCCTGGAGGCGAAGAACGACGCCACCGGCGAGGTGGTGGGCCGCGCCGACGTGATGCACGTGGACAACAAGCCGGACGACATCGTGGTGGGGGCGACCGTCGGCCCCTGGACCAAGCTGGGTGAGACCGGTCGGTTCCGCGCCTCGAAGTGCTACCAGGTGAACGGCGACACCGGCGTCCACACCCACCTGGAGGTCATCAACAAGACCAAGTACTCCTGCTACGTCAACCACGGTGCGGGCACCGAACTGGGTGACGAGACCGTGGTGGGCCGGGTGGGTACCACCAACTCCGGGCCGCAGCAGGCCTGTTGAGCTGAGCGGTGACGCCGACGAGGAGGCGGGGGCCGGGTGCCCCCGCCTCCTCGCGCGTCCGCCACGGGGGCGACGGACACACGGGACGGACGCCGGGAATAGTTAAAGTTTCAACCATGTTGGCGTGGGTGCGAACAGGGCCACCCGGGCCCGTCAGCTCCCGTCGGCACCCCGGGCCCCCTCGGACAGGAGGACGCCATGCCAGCCGTCACCGCGGACACCCTGACCCTGCCCCGTGTGAGCCAGCCAGCGGACGCGACCGTCCGCCCGGTGGCCAAGGTCGTCACCGCCCACCGCCAGCTGGAGGGCGAGGGCTTCCAGGTGCGCCGCCCCTTCCCGGGAACGGACCTCGCGGCGGCCGACCCCTTCCTGCTGCTGGACCACCTGGGAGCCGTGGAGTACGGGCCGGGCGAGGCCAAGGGCGCGCCCTGGCACCCGCACCGGGGCTTCGAGACCGTGACCTACATGCTGGACGGGGCCTTCGAGCACCGTGACTCCACCGGGGGCGGCGGCCTGATCACCGAGGGCGCCACCCAGTGGATGACCGCCGGCGCCGGGGTGCTGCACTCCGAGCTGCCCCCGCAGGACTTCGTCACCCGGGGTGGGCTGTTCCACGGGGTGCAGCTGTGGGTCAACCTGCCCCGCTCGCTGAAGTGGACGCCGGCCCGGTACCAGGACATCAGGGCGGGCGAGACCGTACTGCTGTCCAGCGCGGACGGCGGCGCCCTGCTGCGGCTGATCGCCGGCGAACTGGACGGCCACCAGGGGCCCGGGGTGACCCGTACGCCGATCAGCTACGTGCACGCGACCGTGAGCCCGGGCGCCCGACTGACGGTGCCCTGGCCGGCCGAGTTCAACGCGCTGGTCTACGTGCTGGCCGGACGCGGCACCGTCGGGGCGGAGCAACGGCCCCTGGAGGAGGGCCAGTTGGCGGTGCTGGGCCCCGGGGAGGCGCTGAGCCTGACCGGTTCGGCCCTCCAGGACCACAACGGCTCACGCAACGGCTGGGAGGTCCTGCTGCTGGGCGGACTGCCGATCCGGGAGCCGGTCGCCCGGTACGGGCCGTTCGTGATGAACACCCGGGCGGAGATCCTCCAGGCCGTGGAGGACTTCCAGTCCGGCCGGCTCGGCGCCTCGGCCCCCGAGGAGCTGGCCCACCGTACGACGGCCGACGAGCCCGTGGACCGGGGAACGAACTCCGAGCGGAGGGAGGAGCGTTGATGGACACCCTGCGGAACGCCCCGACGACGGCACCCCTCACGGGCGCCCACGGGAGGGAGGACCTGGCGGAGAGGTACCAGCGTGCCCTGCTGTTCTTCGAGTCCGGGGACCACATCACCGCCAGTCGCCTGCTGGCCGAGGTGGTGCGGGCGGCGCCGGAGAACCTGTCGGTACGGCTGCTGCTGGCCCGTTCCCTCTACCACTCCGCCCAACTCCGTCGCGCCGAGCGGGAGTTGCGCGAGGTGCTGGCGCGGGACCCGGCCGAGGCCTACGCCCACCTGCTGCTGGGCCGCACCCTGGAGCGGCTCAGCCGGCCGACCGAGGCCGGCCCCCACCGTCGGCTGGCCGAGGCGATGGGTGTGCCCGGCTGACCCCGAGAGCGCGGTCCGCCCGGGCCCGGTCGGGGAACCGGGCCCGGGCTCCTCACGGGGGCCCGGGTTTCCTCACGCGCCCTACGCCCGGGAGGTCTCGATCAGGGAGAAGGCGTTGCCGCCCGGCAGCCTGGTGAGCGTCGGGGGGCGCAGCCCGGCCCGCTGGCACAGCTGGACGTAGTCGGCCTCGGTGCGCTCCCGGCCGCCGAGGTTGACCAGCATGTTGAGGTCGCTGAGGTAGCCGCCGGCCCACTCGGGGCGGGCGACCGGGGGCATCACCGGCTCCAGGATCAGCACCCGCCCGTGCTCGGGGAGCGCCTCGCGCACGTTGCCCAGGAGGGTGACGCACTGGTCGTCACTCCAGTCGTGGATGACGCTCTTGAGCAGGTACAGGTCGGCGCCCTCGGGGACCGAGGTGAAGAAGTCGCCGGTCTCGGCGTGGAAGCGGTCGGCCACCTGGGCCTCGGCCATGGTGCTCGCGGCCTGGGCGAGGCCGCCGGGGGTGTCGTAGACCGTGCCGCGCAGGTCCGGGTACCTCCGTAGTACGGCGGCCAGCAGGCTGCCGTCACCGCCGCCGACGTCGACCAGGGTGCTGGCGGTGGAGAAGTCGAAGGCGTCCGGGAGGACCTTGGCGGTGCCGCGGGTGGACTCCCTCATGGAGGCGTTGAAGCGGGCGGACAGTTCCGGGCGCTCCTCCAGGTAGTCGAAGTAGCTCTTGCCGAAGTGCTGGGGGAAGGCGGGTTGGCCGGTGCGTACGCAGTCGGCCAGGTCCTCCCAGGAGCGCACCATCAGTCGGTCGGTGAACACCTCGGCGAAGGCCACGAGGGACTGGGGGTGGTCGGTGCCCAGCAGTCGGCCGAACTCGGTGGCCGCGAAGACCCCGGGGCGGGGTTCGGTGAGCAGTTCCAGGCCGGTGAGGGCGCGCAGGAGGCGCAGCAGGCCCTGGGGGTCGACGTCCAGTTCCCGGGCCACCTCGGCGTACTCCCGCTCGGTGTCGCCCAGGGCGTCGACCACCCGCAGTCGGGCGGCGGCTCCGACGGAGTGGGCGATGGTGGTGCCGAAGATCATCCGTACCAGTCGTTCGCCGGCACCGGGCTGTGGCCGCTCCCCGTCCTCGCTCATACCGTCCCCTTCTCCGACTTCCCCGAGGCAACATCAACTTAGGTACACCTAAGTACGCGGTGGGGGTCGGGGTCAAGGGTGGCGCCGGACCGGGCGGTGGTTCAGTGGTCGTCCCAGTGGCCGTCGTGGGCGGCGTGGCGGTGGCCGTCGTGGACGTAGTCGACGTGGTCGCCGTGGGGTACGGCGACGTGACCGCAGCCCGGCCCGTGCTCGTGGGTGTGGTCGGAGTGCTCCAGGTGCTCGCTCTCCTCGCACTCGTCCACGTGGTCCTGGTGCACCCGGTGCAGGTGGCCGTCGTGGACGTAGTCCACGTGGTCGCCATGGGGTACGGCGACGTGACCGCAACCCGGCCCGTGCTCGTGGGTGTGGTCGGGGTGGACGGTGTGGGTGCCGGCGGTCATGGCGGGGCGCCCCCTTCGTTCCGGTGGGGTGGTTCTCTCCCACTGTGCGCCGGGCCGGCGGGGGGCGCACCACGAGGGCTTCGGGAACGCGTCGCGAGCAGGCGGCGCCGGTGTCTGGACGGCGGCGGGGGCGTGGTGAGAGTCTCGCGTCCTCGCGGGGGCCGAGGCGTGGGAGGCGGAGACATGGCGCAGGCGAAGAGGTTGGGCCTGTACATGGTCACGGTCTTCGTGCTGTACGCGATCATCGCCTGGCCCGTTCGGTCGGCGAACCTGGTCCAGATAGGTTTCGAGGGACTGTCCGACGCGGCCCACGGGGTGGGGTCGATGGTGGCCGACCTGGTGCGCTGACCTCGCGCGTTCCCGGTGGTCGGAGGCGTACGGAGCTGTTCTCCGGCGCGGTCAACACCGTTTGGCGTCCGCACCCTTGATCCTTTTCACCCCAACTCGGCCAGCAACACGTAGCTATACGGTGCTTGCACAGAGTGCTCATGAATTGTGATGCTATGACCGCTTTTCCTGAATGACCGGATTCCGACCGAGGTCGTGAGGAGTGGTGGCCGGTGGCAGCGACCCAGACCCGCGAGAGTCGTGGCGCGGAGGCTCGGGCGCTCACCCAGCGGCTGTTCGAGAAGCTGGCCCGACTGGACCGTGGCACCTCCGCCTACGAGAGCGTGCGCGAGCAGTTGATCGAGGCCAACCTCCCGTTGGTCCGCTACGTGGCCGCGCGGTTCCGCAGCCGGATGGAGCCCATGGAGGACGTGGTACAGGTCGGCACCATCGGCCTGATCAACGCCATCGACCGCTTCGACCCCCAACGCGGGGTCCAGTTCCCCACGTTCGCGATGCCCACCATCGTCGGGGAGATCCGCCGCTACTTCCGGGACAATGTACGCACCGTCCACGTCCCCCGGCGGCTGCACGAGATGTGGGTGCAGGTCAGCGGCGCGACCGAGGACCTGACCACCCTGCACGGCCGTTCCCCCACCACCCGGGAGATCGCGGAACGGCTGAACCTGGGCGAGGAGGAGGTGCTGGCCTGCATCGAGGCCGGCCGCGCCTACCGGGCCACCTCCCTGGAGGCGGCACAGGAACGGGACGACGGGCCGGGCCTGATGGACCGACTCGGCTACGAGGACCCGGAGTTGGACGGCGTGGAGCACCGTGACCTGGTGCGCCACCTGCTGGTCCAGCTCCCCGAACGGGAGCAGCGCATCCTGTTGCTGCGCTACTACCGCAACCTGACGCAGTCGCAGATCAGCGCCGAACTCGGGGTCTCCCAGATGCACGTCTCCCGGCTGCTGTCCCGCAGCTTCGCCCGCCTCAGGGCGGCCAACCCCATCGACGCCTGACCGGATCGAGCACACCCGTCACTCCTCACACTCCCTCAACTCCCTTATCGCGCACGCTTTGTCGACAAGGCACTACATCGTGTTAATGACTTGTGACATTCTGCGAGAGACGCGTTTGCCGGAGCCCTACTGCCGGTATTCACGTGAAGGCGGTGTTCCACCGAGGCTCGGCCTCACTCCCCGAGAAGACCGCCCGCGAACCGTCCGCGACCTCTAGGGAGTGGCATGTCCGTAGAACTGGACAGCTCGAAGGTGCCTGGCGAGACGCCGACCCCCGAAGCACCGCTGGTTCCCACCAACAGCGACGCCATCGACACCCGCACCCTCTCGCGCTCCCTCTTCCAACGGCTGGCAGCCGTGGAGCCGGAGAGCGCGGAGCACACCTACGTACGAGACACCCTGATCGAACTCAACCTCCCCCTGGTCCGCTACGCCGCGGCCCGGTTCCGCAGCCGGATGGAGCCGATGGAGGACATCGTCCAGGTGGGCACCATCGGGTTGATCAAGGCGATCGACCGCTTCGACTGCGACCGCGGGGTGGAGTTCCCCACCTTCGCGATGCCGACCGTGGTGGGCGAGATCAAGCGCTTCTTCCGGGACACCTCCTGGTCGGTGCGGGTGCCGCGCAGGCTCCAGGAACTCCGCCTGGCCCTCACCAAGGCCAGTGACGAGCTGTCGCAGCGGCTGGACCGCTCCCCCACCGTGCCCGAACTGGCCGCCGCCCTGGGCGTGTCCGAGGAGGACGTGGTGGACGGGCTGGCCGTGGGCAACGCCTACACCGCCAGCTCCCTGGACTCCCCCTCCCTGGAGGAGGACGGCGGCGAGGGCTCCCTGGCCGACCGCCTGGGGTACGAGGACAGCGCCCTCGAAGGGGTGGAGTACCGCGAGTCGTTGAAGCCGCTGCTGGCCAAACTCCCGCCCAGGGAGCGGCAGATCATCATGCTCCGGTTCTTCGGCAACATGACGCAGTCACAGATCGGCGAGGAGGTCGGCATCTCCCAGATGCACGTCTCCCGGCTGCTGACCCGGACCCTGGCCCAACTGCGGGAGGGACTGGTCTCGGAGGACTGACACGGATGCGGGGGAGGGTGACCACATCACCGCACTGTCCGTTCACCTCCGACCAACGGGCCCGCGCCGACCGCCTGTTGAGCCATGAGAAGCACCGACGGCCGCCGGGGTAGTGTCGTACCCACTCCGGCGGCTCAGGTGTGTTCGGGCCGGCGCCCGGTTCAGCCGAAGGCGAGCCAGCCGACGAGTACCAGGACGACCACCACGGCGACCACGCCGACGATCAGCCCGGTACGGGGACCGCTCTGGGCCGTCGGGCCGGGGTCGGGAGTGCCGCCCTCGTCCACGAAGGCACGGAACATCTGGGTGTTGCCCGCCGGGTCTTCTCCCTGGGGGCCCTGCGGGGCTTGGGGATTGTGAGCCATGGGCCAGGACCCTAGCCCAGCGGGCCCCGCTGGAGACAGCCCTGATCAGGCCTTCGCCAGCTTGGGGGGAGGCACACCGAGGCTTTAACGATTGTTTGCCGGGGAATGCCAGATTTCATTTGCCTACGGCAACTAACAGCTCCTATCGTTGCCCAGAGCAACGAAAGGATGTCCGGCGCCATGTCCGACGGCCCCACCTCCCAGGGCACCCCCCAGGGGACCTCCCTCTACCGGGAACTCGCACGACGACTCCGGGCCGTCAACTCCGTCAACCGCGAACTGGCCAGGGCCCTGCCGCACGACTGCCCCCCGGCCGCGATGTGGGCCCTCAGCCTGGTCCACCAACACGGAGAGATGCGCCTGGGACGGATGGCCGAACTGATGGGGACCGACATCTCCGTCGCCAGCCGTCACGTCACCCACGCCGTGGAACAGGACTGGCTCAGCCGGGCCCCCGACCCCCTGGACCGCCGCTCCCGCACGCTACGCCTGACCCCCAAGGGGCAGCGGTTCGTCAACCAGCGCAGCGAGGAGCTGGTACTGATCCTCGAACGACGCCTGGCCCACTGGCCCACCGAGGACATCGACCGGCTGAGCGAGCTGCTGGGCCGGCTCCACGAGTCCTTCATCGAGGATCCCCCGCCCCAGACACCGGCCCGGGGGGTGGCCGAACCCCGTACCAGCCCGGAAGTCGCCCCTTCTCCCGCGACCTCCCCCCAGACCTCATCCGCACAGACCAGCAGCTAAGGAAGAGCATGTCCACCAGCAGTACAGGCGTGCGCGCGCCGGAGCCGGGACGCACCGGGACGGAGAGCGCCCCCACCCCCGCTCCGGCGATGACCCACCGCCAGATAATGGAGGCCCTGTCCGGGCTGTTGCTCGGCATGTTCGTGGCGATCCTGTCCTCCACGATCGTCTCCAACGCCCTCCCTCGGATCGTCTCCGACCTGGGCGGGAGCCAGAGCTCCTACACCTGGGTGGTCACCGCCTCCCTGCTCACCATGACCGCCTCCACCCCGCTGTGGGGCAAGCTCGCGGACCTGACGAGCAAGAAGCTGCTGGTGCAGTCGGCGATCGTGCTGTTCGTACTGGCCTCGGCCGGGGCCGGACTCTCGCAGAACACCGCCACCCTGATCACCTGTCGCGCCTTCCAGGGCCTGGGCATGGGCGGTCTGACCGCGCTGGCCCAGGTGGTGATGGCCGCGATGATCTCCCCCCGGGAGCGCGGCCGGTACAGCGGCTACCTCGGCGCCACCTTCGCCGTCGCCACCGTCGGCGGTCCGCTGCTGGGTGGCGTCATCACCGACACCTCCTGGCTGGGCTGGCGCTGGTGCTTCTACGTCGGGGTGCCCTTCGCCGTCATCGCGCTGATCGTCCTCCAGCGGACCCTGCACCTGCCGGTCGTCCGGCGCCCCGACGCCAAGGTGGACTGGCTGGGCGCGACGCTGGTGGCCGGCGCCGCCTCCACCCTGCTGATCTGGGTGACCCTGGCCGGTGACCGCTACGACTGGAACTCCGGCACCAGCTACCTGCTCGTCGCCCTCGCCGTGGCGCTGGCGCTGCTGTTCGTGCTGGTGGAGTCGCGGGCGGCGGAGCCGATCATCCCGCTGCGGCTGTTCCGCAACAGCACCCTCACCCTCGCCTCGCTGGCCTCGATGTTCGTGGGCATCGCGATGTTCGGCGCCACCGTGTTCCTCAGCCAGTACTTCCAGCTGGCCCGGGGGGAGAGCCCGACCATGTCCGGGGTGATGACCATCCCGATGATCACCGGCCTCGCGGTCTCCTCCACCATCTCCGGCCGCGTCATCAGCCACACCGGCCGCTGGAAGGTCTGGCTGATCGCCGGCGGGGTCAGCATGACCGGCGGCCTGGGGCTGCTGGGCACGATGCGCTACGACACCCCGTACTGGCACCTGGCCCTGTACATGGCGCTGGTCGGACTGGGCGTCGGAATGCTGATGCAGAACCTGGTGCTGGCCACCCAGAACCAGGTGGCGATGTCGGACCTGGGCTCGGCCAGCTCCACGGTGGCCTTCTTCCGCTCCCTGGGTGGCGCGGTCGGCGTCTCCGCGATGGGCGCGGTACTGGCCCACCGCATCACCGACTACGTCCAGGAGGGCATGGGCCGGCTCGGCATGGACCACGGCGGGCCGACCGGCGGCAAGGGCAGCTCCATCCCCCACCTGGACGCCCTGCCCGGCCCGGTGCGCTCGGTGATCCAGACCTCGTACGGGCACGGCATCGCGGACGTCTACCTCTTCTCCGCCCCGGTGGCCGCCCTGGCACTGCTGCTGGTGCTGTGCATCAAGGAGGTGCCGTTGAAGACCAAGTCGGGCCTCCAGGAGGGGGCGACGCCGGTCGGACCGACGGACTGAGCACCAGCCACGACTTGGACCGAGCGCACCGGCGGAGGGGCGCGACGGTCCGGGGCCGTCCCTCCGGGGACGGTGAGGGGGGCCGCCTCTGGGGAGGGGCGGCCCCCCTTGTTGTCGTAGGGCCGGGTGGGCCCAGGGCGGTACGGGGTCGGGGACGGTGGGGGGTCGGGGGAGGTCGGTGTGTGGGGGTGCGGTGGGGAGCGGATGGGTGCGACGAACCGTTTCCGCGAGGGGTCGCCGTACCGGGACGTCAGGCCTTCTTGGCCCCCTTCTTCTCCCGGGCCGAGTCGCCCGCGCCCACCCGTACCCACTTGGGCTCGGGCGCGCGGGGCAGGGTGCGGCCCTGACGTCTCCACTCGGACACCAGCTGGGTGAAGATCGGTTCCGTGTGGGCACAGCCCAGGGACTGCGCCTCGGGGGCGGAGGGGCCCACCTCGTCGATCGCTGTGTTTCCCATGACCTGAGCCAACCGAACCCGTCGACCCCGGGTCACCCGGGAACGCGCGGATTCACCGGGACGAGCAGACCGTTCGATCACACAGGGGTTGCGACCCGGGGACCGCGCGCCCCCGAAGAGCCCCACAAAGGACCGTAAAGCCCCTGAATCCCGGCGGGGGGGTGGGGCGGCCGGTCGTCTCCGCCCCACCCCCGCGAACCGAGGGTCAGACCCCGATGTCCCGGCCGTCCGCGCGCCAGACCGACACCACCGCCGGCCGGACGATCCGGCCGGGGCCGTCGGGCCAGACGGACGCCGGCTCCTCCACGCTCGCCCCGTCCACCTCTCCGGGGTGCTGCACGGCGACCAGTACCCGCCGGTCCTGGATGACCGGACCACAGGTCTCCGCCCCCTTGGGCATGGTGAGGAACTGCTTCAGCTCGCCCTCACACGCGCCCCGGGTGGCGACCCCGAACAGCCCGTCGTGGTTGCCCAGGGCGTTGCCGTCGGTGGAGATCCACAGGTTGCCGTAGTGGTCGAAGGCCACGTTGTCCGGGCAGGAGATGGGGCTGACCTGGTCCTTGGGGAAGCCAGCGAAGTAGGTGGCCGGGTCCTCCGGGTCCCCGCACACCAGGAACAGCCGCCAGCGGAAGCGCTGGGCCGAGGGGTCGTCGCCCCACTCCCGCAGTTCCAGGACCTGCCCGTGCTTGTTCTCGTCACGGGGGTTGGCCTCGTCGGCCGGGGCCTTGCCCTCGGTGCCACGGGAGCTGTTGTTGGTGAGCGCCACGTAGACCCTGCCGCTGCGGGGGCTGGGCTCCACGTCCTCGGGCCGGTCCATCTTGGTGGCCCCGGCCTTGTCGGCCGCGATCCGGGTGAAGACGTAGACCTCCTCGGCGGTCATGCCCTCGACGTGGGAGGTGTCGCCGCTGGCCAGCCTGATCCAACGTCCCGAACCGTCGAACTCGCCGTCCTCGGGCAGGGTTCCGCTGCCGTCGATCTCCTCCGGCGGGGAGTCACCGGTGATCCTGGCGACGTAGAGGGTGCCCTCGTCCAGCAGGCTCAGGTTGTGTTCCCGGGCGGCCCGGGAGTTCCCGTGCCGCATCCGCTCGCGGGAGACGAACTTGTAGAGGTACTCGAAGGCCTCGTCGTCACCCATGTACACCACCGCGCGCCCGTCCCGGGTCAGCCGGGGCTGGGCCGCCTCGTGCTTGAACCGCCCCAGGGCGGTGCGCTTGCGCGGGGTGAAGTCCGGGTCGTACGGGTCGAGTTCGACCACCCAGCCGAAGCGGTGCGGCTCGTAGGGCTCCTTGGTGACGTCGAACCGGGGGTGGAAGCGCTCCCACTTGCGGTCGGTGTCGGTGCCCTTGAGGGCGTACCGCTCCAGCCGCTCGCGGTGCTCGGTGTCCTTCACCTTCTCGGTGTTGGCGAAGTACTGGTCGACGTTCTCCTCGCCGTGCAGCGTGGTGCCCCAGGGGGTGGTGCCGCCGGCGCAGTTGTTGAGGGTGCCGTACACCCTGGTGCCGGTGGGGTCCGCCCCGGTGCGCAGCCACTCGCTGCCGGCCGCCGGGCCGGTCAGCTCGAACTCGCTGCGGGCGGTCAGCCGACGGTTCAGCCGGTGACCCACCACCGGGGTCAGGGCGCCGCTGCGGCGGTCCTCCTCCACGACCACCACCGACAGCCCGTGGGCGGCGAGGCCGATCTCCACCTGTTCCCGGGTCGGCTGGTCCTCGTCGTAGCCGGCGAACATCAGCACCTCGTCGGTGTACTCGTGGTTGGCGACCAGGAGTTGACGTCGGTGCTCGCGCAGGGGGAGCAGGGACAGGAAGTCGTTGTTGTAGCCGAACTGGCGGGCCTGGGCGTGGGCGCTCTGCCGCTTCTCGTCGAACTCGGGGGCACCGCGCAGGATGGGGTCGCCCCAGCGGATGACCACCTTCTGCTCGTACCCCCGGGGAACGGTCACCCGGTCGTCGGTGTTGGGCTCCACCGGCTCGAAGCGCAGGCCCCGGGCGCCCCCGTGACGGTGCCCCCGGCCCTTCTCGCCCACCACGGCGGCCACCGGGTTCACCGGGCCCAGGGCGGCTGTGCCCACTCCGGCGCCCACCCCGACCACCGCGCCGGCGCGCAGCACGTTGCGGCGGGACAGGGCGCGGGCGACGGCGTCGCCGAGGTAGCCGTTGTCGCTGGTGTTGGGCGGCTCGTGGGCGCAGGCGTCTCCACAGCGGTAACGGCAGGTCAGTGCGGCCCTCTTGCCGTGCGTGCCGATCAGCGGCAGCAGCTTTCGCATGGTTCCTCCGGTGACGTACGCGGCACGCGATGTGCGTTGCTTTGCGGTCCGTGACGCTAGGGGGGCGGGTACGCCAGCGGACGGCCACCCGATGAACGAGGGGTGAACCCTGTGCCGCGCCCACCGGGGACGCGGCGGCCCGCCCCGGCGAACGGCGTGGGCCCCGGCGGAGGCGATCGGGGGCCGGTAGCGTCGGAGCCATGTATGCCATCACCGTGACCGAACCCGGCGGCCCCGACTCCCTGGTCTGGGCCGAGGTGCCCGAACCCGAGCCCGCCGAGGGCGAGGTGCTGGTCGAGGTCGCGGCCAGCGCCGTCAACCGGGCGGACCTGCTCCAGCGTCAGGGGCTGTACGACCCCCCGCCGGGCGCCTCCCCCTACCCGGGGCTGGAGTGCGCCGGGCGCGTCCTCGCCCTGGGCCCGGGCGTCGGCGAGGCCCCCGGCGCCCCCGCCTGGGAGGTCGGCGACCCGGTGTGCGCGCTGCTCAGCGGGGGCGGCTACGCGCAGCGGGTGGCCGTGCCGGTGGGCCAACTGCTGCCCGTACCGGACGGGTTGGGGCTCGCCGAGGCCGCCGCACTGCCGGAGGTGACGGCCACCGTGTGGTCCAACGTGTTCACCGGCGCCCGACTGCGCGAGGGGGAGACGCTGTTGGTGCACGGCGGGGGCAGCGGGATCGGCACCATGGCGATCCAGCTGGCCCGGGCGCTGGGCGCGCGGGTGGCGGTGACGGCCGGCAGCGCGGCGAAGCTGGAGCGCTGCGCCGAGTTGGGCGCGGAGGTGTTGATCAACTACCGGGAACAGGACTTCGTCGAGGAGCTGCGGAAGGCCACCGACGGCCGGGGCGCGGACGTGATCCTGGACGTGGTGGGCGCCAAGTACCTGCCGGACAACGTCCGTGCGCTGGCCACCGGGGGACGGCTGGTGGTCATCGGACTCCAGGGCGGGGTCAAGGGCGAGCTGAACCTGGGGGCCCTGCTGGCCAAGCGCGCCTCGGTCACCGCGACCTCGCTACGGGCACGGCCCCCGGAGGAGAAGGCCGCCATCGTGGCGGAGGTACGGGAGAAGGTCTGGCCGATGCTCGCCGACGGTCGGGTCCGTCCGGTCGTGGACCGGGTGCTGCCCATGTGGGAGGCCGCCCAGGCGCACCGCATCCTGGAGGAGAGCGGCCACGTGGGGAAGGTCGTGCTCGGCCTGGAGGAGGTACGGGGAGTGCCCCCGGTGGCCTGACGGTACGGCCCTCCGGGGGTGCCCTCCGGGGTGGGTCGGAGGCCGCTGGTGTCCGTGACAGGGGGCGCCGCCTCGGCAGTGGTGAGGGGTACGGTGCGCGCCCCTGGTGGCCGTGACAACGGGCACCGCCTCACCGCCGGGGAACCGTGACAACGGGTGCCCCCTCGCCGCCGGCAAGGGGGGTACGGGCCGTACACCTTCGGTGGTCGTGCAGGGGGGCGCCGCCTCGCCCCCGGTGGCCGTGACGTGGGGCGCCCGCCTCGCAGTTGGTGGAGGGGTACGGGGCGGCTCCCGTCGCCGGAGGTGGGCCGTACGTCCCGGGATTCCGTGACGTCGGGCACCGCCCCGGGGGGCACGGGCCCGGCTCCTGCCGGGGTGGGCCGTACGGGGGAAGCGGGTCGATCGCTTCCGGGGCCTCTGACCTCGGGGGACGCCCGGTACCGGGGAGAGGGAGCATGGGTGGGGCGGCTTTCCCGGATGCCTGACTTGTGGTGATATGTGACGCTGGTCACGGCCCACCGTCACCGCTTCAAGGGGCACACCCGTGGGGAACCCACAGCAGCAACGCCTCCACCACCCTGCGCTCAGCGCCCTGTTGACGCTGCTCGCGGTGCTCACCGTACTGGCCCTCGCCGCCCCGGCCGCCTCCGCCGACTCCCCGGAACCGGACCCGGCGACCCCCACCGACGGCGCGACCGCCCCCGAGGACCTCCCTGGAGACACCCCCGGCGAGGGTGACGAGGAGGACGACGGCACCGCGCCCACTCCCCCCTGGTCGCCGGAGGCGGGGATCCCTCCCGCGAGCGGCCACCCCCGGTCGCCCTCCTCCCCCGCCCCGTCCAGCCAGGCCCCGTACCAGGGGCACACCGCCCCGGACGGCACCCCCTCCCCCGGCGGTACTCCCTCGACGACCCCCGAGAGGGGTGACCGGGAGGCCCAGGCCACACCGGGCCAGCGGACCCCGGTACCCCCGCACACCCGGCCGACCCTGCGGGCAACGGTCAGCGACCAGCGGGGACCGGAGCGGGCCCACCCCCGCGCGACGACACCGACCGACACCGGGTCGACGGCCCCCGCCCAGGACATGGGCAACGCGGCCGACAGCCGGGACTCCTCGGACGCGGTCTTCCCCCTCGGGGCCGGGCTGACGTCCATCGGGGTCGGGCTCGCCTTCGTGGCGATACGGCTCCGCCAGGGCCAGGAGGAACGGGAGTGGCGGGACTGAGCGGGAGGCCCCCAACCCCATATCCATCCGGCCCACCCGACGACGCCTGATCCGTCGGCCGGTACGCCTCTGACCCAGCCCCCACCCACGGAGGGCCGCGAGGCCGGACACCGGCACGGGGCCGGGGCGCGCCGAGCCGCTGACGGACCGGCCCCCACCAGCCGTACCGCGGGCCCTCGGCCGCCCGACGGACGACCTGCCCGGGTGTGCAGAATGGGGGTATGACACAGCCGAGCAACGAACAGTCTGCGGAGAACGCGCACGTCCTGGTCGTGGGCCCCGACGGGATGGCCCTCGGCAGCTCCGGCACCGGCAAGGACGGGGAGGGCGACGAGAGGACCGAGCTTCCGGTGACGGACATGGTCGAGCAGCCCGCCAAGGTGATGCGTATCGGCAGCATGATCAAGCAGCTGCTGGAGGAGGTGAAGGCCGCCCCGCTGGACGAGGCGAGCCGGGCCCGCCTCAAGGAGATCCACCACAGCTCGGTGAAGGAGTTGGAGGAGGGGCTGGCCCCCGAACTGGTCCAGGAGCTGGAGCGGCTGTCGCTGCCCTTCACCGAGGACAAGGTCCCCACCGACGCCGAACTGCGTATCGCCCAGGCCCAGTTGGTGGGCTGGCTGGAGGGCCTCTTCCACGGCATCCAGACCGCGCTGTTCGCCCAGCAGATGGCGGCCCGGGCCCAGTTGGAGCAGATGCGCCGGGCGCTGCCCCCGGGGGTGCTGCCCGAGGAGGGCGAGTCCGGCGGCACCCCCAACCCGCGTTCCGGCGGACCGTACCTCTGACCGGGGGCCGGTCACCGGCCGGACCGCCCGCCGGAAGACGCTCACCGGAGACGACCTGACACGTCACGAGGGAGGGCGCCCGACCCCCGTGTGGGGTGGGCGCCCTCCCTCGTGGTGCGCTCGGGTCCGGCCCGCTCGGCGGGCCGGCCGGGTCACTTGGGCTTGCCGGTGGACACCGTGAGGGTGATCTTGTCCTTCTCCGGGTCCAGCGCGTCACCCTCCTTGGGGGTCTGCTCCAGGACGGCGTTCTTGCCCCACTCGTTCTCGTCCTCGTACGAGATGTTGGTGTCCAACTGCCAACCGGCCTTGCGGATGCACTCCTTCACCGAGGAAAGGTTCTTGGTGTAGAAGTCCGGCATCGACTTCTTCTTCTTGTCGGTGTAGTGGCGGTAGGCGTCGGTGCACTTCTCGGCGCTGATGGTGCGGCTCTTGTCCTCCGGCTTGAAGGACTCCTGGGGCTCCTCGACCGTCTGCTGCGACGGCGAGTTCTCCGGCTTGCTCTCCGGCTTCTTGTCGTCACCGCCGCTGAGGGTCATGGCGACGATCACCGCGGTGACCGCCACTATCGCCACCACCGCCACGGCCACCAGGACCGCGGTGTTGTTCTTGCCACCGCCGCTCCCACCGGAACCACCGGTGACCTGCGGGCCGTAGGTCGGCGGCGGGGTCTGGGAACCCATGCCGTACGGAGCGGGGGTGGCGTACGGGGCCGGGGTCGCCGGGCCGTAACCCCCGCTGTTGTACTGCTGGTACCCGGAGTGGGCGGGCGGCGGCGGGGTGCCGTGGGCGTCCACCGGAGGGAACACCGACTGCGCGACGCCCGCGCCGGCGGCCCGGGGGCCCTCGCTGATGATCAGCGGGGTGGCGCCGGAGGTCGCACCGGAACCGTTGATCCGCTGCGTCTCCTGGAACATCTCCTCGGCGCTGGCGAACCGCTCGTTGGGGTTCTTCCGCAGCGCCCGGGCGACCAGCTGGTCCACGGCCGGGGGGATGGTCTGGTTGATGGAGGAGGGGGCGACCGGCTCCTCCTGCACGTGCGCGTAGGCGATGGCCAGCGGCGAGTCCGCGTCGAAGGGCAACCGCCCGGTCAGCAGCTCGAACAGCATGATGCCGACCGAGTACAGGTCGGAGCGGGCGTCCACCCCACGTCCGAGGGCCTGCTCCGGGGAGAGGTACTGCGGGGTGCCGACCACCATGCCGGTCTGGGTCATCGAGGTCACACCGGACTGCATGGCACGGGCGATGCCGAAGTCCATCACCTTGACCACACCGCGCCGGGTCACCATCACGTTGCCCGGCTTGATGTCCCGGTGCACCAGGCCCATCTCGTGGCTGACCTCCAGGGCCGCCAGCACGTCACTGGTGATCTTGAGGGCCTTCTCGGTGGGCATCGCGCCGTACTGGGCGATGTCCTCGTCGAGCACCGAGCGCAGCGGCTTGCCCTCGACGTACTCCATGACGATGTACGGCACCATCGCGCCGTCGATCTCGTCCTCGCCGGAGTCGAAGACCGAGACGATGTTGGTGTGGGTCAGCTTGGCGACCGACTGCGCCTCGCGACGGAACCGCTCGCGGAAGGACTGCTCCCGGCCCAGCTCGGTGTGCAGGGTCTTCACCGCGACACGGCGGTCGAGCACCGAGTCGTAGGCGAGGAAGACCGAGGCCATCCCGCCCGCGCCCAGCAGGGACTGAAGTTGAAAGCGCCCGTTGCCGACCGTGCGACCCAAGTAGTGCGCTGCCTGCGCGCCCTCGTCGCTCATTAGCTCTGCTTCCCCCTCGGCGGCACTGCCCCCGTGATGTTGATGGGTGCTCGACCTACTCGCTTACCGGTGATGACGTACCGACCTCCCGGCCACCTCGGCCAAGTTTGCCCGAGGGCACCGACACGTCAAGCTTGTTGCCCGTTCCGTGACCCCACGCGGACTCCGCGCACGACGTGCGCCGGTCGGCCCTCTGACTATCTCAAGAGGTCACCCTCGACCCCCCGGTGGGGCGGTGGCGGAGGCGGTACCCCTACGACATCTTCACCCCGGCCCGTCACGGCACCGTCTCGAAGCTGTGCTGTTCCTGTCGTCATCAGACGTACCGCCCAGCGAACTTGCGAGCCGTCCCCGGCAGGTACTTGGATGGCTTGTCAGCCACGCCGTCCACCCGAACCTGTAGCCTCCCATGACGGTGCGCACGCGGGGCAGGCGCCCGCGGACGACAGCGGTCCGGCGGACGGCCCGGGACCGGCACGGGTGGGGTCGCACGGGGACGGCGGTATCGGCAGCACGGACGGCAGGACGGCGAGGACTGATGGCACAGACGCAAGCCGCCGGGGGCCCCTCGGACCCCGACGACCCGGACGGCCAGGGCCCCTCCATGTCCGACTCACCCGAGATGTGGGGCAACAACGGGCTGGTCGGAGACGGCCGTTACCGGCTGACCCGCCGCCTCGGCCGGGGCGGCATGGCCGAGGTCTTCGCCGCCGACGACGTACGGCTGGGGCGCACCGTGGCGGTGAAGCTGCTGCGCAACGACCTGGCCGAGGACCCGGTGTCCAAGGCCCGCTTCACCCGCGAGGCACAGTCGGTGGCCGGGCTCAACCACCACGCCGTGGTCGCGGTGTACGACTCCGGCGAGGAGATGGTCGCCGGCAACGTCATCCCCTACATCGTGATGGAGCTGGTCGAGGGCCACACCATCCGCGACCTGCTGCTCAACGCCGAGGCACCGCCGCCGGACCAGGCGCTGATCATCGTCTCGGGGGTGCTGGAGGCCCTGGCGTACAGCCACCACCACGGCATCGTCCACCGGGACATCAAGCCGGCCAACGTCATCATCACCAACAACGGCGCGGTGAAGGTGATGGACTTCGGCATCGCCCGCGCCCTGCACGGCGCCTCCAACACCATGACGCAGACCGGCATGGTGATGGGCACCCCGCAGTACCTCTCCCCGGAGCAGGCCCTCGGCAAGACCGTGGACACCCGTTCCGACCTGTACGCCACCGGCTGCCTGCTGTACGAACTCCTCACCGGCCGGCCGCCGTTCGTCGGCGAGACCCCGCTGTCGGTGGTGTACCAGCACGTCCAGGACGTCCCGGCGCTGCCCTCCGAGGTGTCCGACGAGGCACCGCCCGAGCTGGACGGGCTGGTGGCCCGCTCGCTGGCGAAGGACCCGGACGACCGTTTCCAGACGGCCGAGGAGATGCGGGGGCTGACCCAGTACGGCCTGCGGATGCTCCACGAACAGGGCAGCCACACCGGCGGGTTGTGGAACACCGGCCCGACCGTGCCGACCGGCGGGGGGCACACGCCCCCGATGGGCACCGACGTCAACCGCTCGGACGCCACCCAGGCCCCGATGGTGATGGGGCGCCCGGTCAACGAGGACGACGACTACCCGTACCAGGAGCCGCGCAGGAGCGGCGGACTGAAGTACGCGCTGATCGCCTTCCTGGCCGTGATCGCCATCGCCGCCGGCATCTTCTTCGCCCTCCAGAGCGGCAAGGACGACGACAACCCCAACCCCGGCCCCTCCAGTTCCTCGCCGACGAAGACCAAGGACACCGAGGAACCGGACACCTCCCCCACCCAGACCGAGGACGAGGGGGCCGTGGGCGGTGAGCCCACGTTCACCCCCAGCGACCCGCAGACCACCGAGACCGAACCGTCCGAGCCCGAGACCAGCGACACCGACCCCCCGGACGGCACCCCGTCCAACGGCGGCACCGCCAACGGGGGCACCAACGGCAACGGTGGCAACAACGGGAACGGCGGAAACGGAAACGGGGGCAACGGAGGCAACGGCGGCAACGGGAACGGGGGGAACAACGGGAACGGGGGCAACGGCGGCGACCCGGACCCCACCGGTTCCCAGAGCGGGGGCAACGAGGGGGGCGCCACCTCCAACGGCAACGAGGGCGGCGACGACGTGGGCGCCTCCGGCGGCTGACGCCCCGGCCCGCCCCGGGCCCGCCCCCACCCCTTCGAGGTCCACCCGGACCGGGCTCACCGGCCCTCCCGGGTGGGCCTCGCCGCTGTGACGGCACCCCGTACCCGGCCGTGGCCGGCGCCCGGTGTCGCCGTATCCGGCCGTACGGTGCCGCTCCGGTGGTGAGCGCGCGTCCCGGGGGCCACGTCCCGATGCGGGTGCGGCGTCGGGACGGCGCGAGGTTCCCGAGGACGCCGACGCAGGCCATGGCGGCCACGACGACCATGGCGGCCACGGCGGCGCTCGGTCGCGAAGGGTCAGCCGGGTCGTAAGCCGGCCACCGAAGCCCGCCACGAGAGGTCGCTCGGGCACCCGCGCAAAGCGCGCGGCCGTTCCAGGGCCGCCCGCGCTCCGCAGGTGTACCGCCACGGACAGGACGTGAGCCTCCACACCGCCGCACACTGGGAAGTGGGCCCCGACGTGGGCCCCGGCAACCGAACACGCGGGACTCCCGTTCCCCACCCGGCGGCCCCCTCGACGGACACCGGGTGAGTCCCCTCACCACCGGGCGGTCCCCGGGGTCGGACGGACCAAGGAGAGGCGTGACCGTGGACAGCACCGCCACAGCACCGCGAGGCACCCCGGACGGTACGGACGCGCCGCCGGAGGACGCCGTACAACTGCTCACCCCCGAGGGCGAGCGCCGCCCCCACCCCCCGTACACGGTCGACGCCGACCCCGAGCTGCTGCGCGGCCTGTACCGGGACATGGTCCTCACCCGACGGTTCGACGCCGAGGCCACCACGCTGCAACGCCAGGGCGAACTGGGCCTGTGGGCCTCGCTGCTCGGGCAGGAGGCGGCCCAGATCGGTTCCGGCCGGGCACTGCGCGAGGACGACTACGTCTTCCCCACCTACCGCGAGCACGGCGTCGCCTGGTGCCGAGGCGTCGACCCCACCAAGCTGCTGGGGATGTTCCGGGGCGTGAACCACGGCGGCTGGGACCCCGGGGAGAACAACTTCCACCTGTACACCATCGTGATCGGCTCCCAGGCCCTGCACGCCGCCGGCTACGCCATGGGCGCCGCGATGGACGCCCCCACAGGCGGCGGGCCCTCGGCGGTGATCGCCTACTTCGGCGACGGCGCCACCAGCCAGGGCGACGTGGCCGAGGCCTTCACCTTCGCCGCCGTCCACCAGGCCCCGGTGGTCTTCTTCTGCCAGAACAACCAGTGGGCCATCTCCGAGCCCACCACGTTGCAGAGCAGGGCGCCGCTGTACCGCCGCTCCAGCGGCTACGGCTTCCCCGGGATACGGGTGGACGGCAACGACGTACTGGCCTGCCTGGCCGTCACCCGCGACGCCCTACGGCGCGCCCGCGCGGGCGAGGGGCCCACCCTGGTCGAGGCGTTCACCTACCGGATGGGCGCCCACACCACCTCCGACGACCCCAGCCGATACCGGTCGGAGGAGGAGCGGGAGACCTGGCGGCGACGGGACCCCGTCCTGCGGCTGCGGCGCCACCTGGAGCGGGAGGGGCTGGCCGACGAGGACTTCTGGTCGTCGGTGGACGCCGAGAGCGAGGAACTGGCCCGCAGGGTGCGCGGGACCGTACGGGAGATGCCCGACCCCGACCCGACGGCGATCTTCGACCACGTCTACGCGGAGGACCACTCCCAGGTCGCCCGGGAACGCGCCGAGTTCGACGCCTACCAGGCCTCCTTCGCCCCGGACACCGGCAACCACGCCGAGGGCCCGCCCTGACCGGTGACTCTGACCCGCACGACCACCGGCAACCACGCCGAGGGCCCGCCCACACCGCGACCCGCACGACCAACGGCGCCCCCATCGGCGGCCAACGGCAACCCCTCGGCGACCACCGGCAACCCCTCGGCGACCCCTCGGCGACCACCGGCAACCCCTCGGCAACCGCTCGGCGGCCAACGGCGACCTCGCCCGCTGGCCGGGGCACGCGACGTGGCGCCGCGCTCCGCGACGGAGGAGGGCCCCGGGGGCGGTGACCCGGGGGGTGTGGGCCGGCTCGGCGGGGTGTTCCGGGTCACCGGGCCTCTCCCCTCTCCGGGCCCTCTTCAGCCGCGTCGGCGGCCACCCCACGCCCGTACCCCCGGGCCGGCCGAAGGGGGACCACCGGCCCGACCTGGGGCGGGTGCGGGACGCGGGCTGACGTACGGACGCCCCCGGCAGGGGGCGCGCGGACATCGGTACGCGCGTCCGTGAACCCACGTACACCGATGTGCCGTTCCGTATCGCGGACAGTCCTGCCGGACGCGCACATGTTGTATCTATGGTGAGTGCATGGCCCTGGCGACCACTTCCGGTACCGACACCCACACCACTCCGGCCAACGACACCACCGACGCCCCGGCGGCACCCCGCGCCAAGCGTCCGCCCGCCGCCGAGCGGGTCTACGCCCACGTCAAACAGGCGGTCCTCCACCGCGAGTACGAGGGCGGCACCCTGCTCACCGAGGGCGAACTGGCCGAAGCCGTCGGCGTCTCCCGCACCCCGGTGCGCGAGGCCCTGCTGCGGCTGGAGGTCGAGGGACTGATCCGGCTCTACCCCAAGAAGGGCGCCCTGGTGCTGCCGGTGTCCGCCCGGGAGATCACCGACGTGGTGGAGACCCGGCTGCTGGTGGAGCAGTACGCGGCCCGCAAGGCCGTGCCCGCCGCCCCCGCCCTGATCGAGCGGCTCAGCGAACTGCTGGAACGCCAGCGGGAACAGGCCGAGGCCGGCGACCTGGCGGCGGTCGCGGTCACCGACCGGTGCTTCCACGCCGAGATCGTCCGGGGTACCGGCAACGAGATCCTCTCCCGCCTCTACGACCAGCTGCGGGACCGGCAACTGCGGATGGGGGTGGCCGTGATGCACGCCCACCCGGACCGGATCGCCAAGACCATCGCCGAACACGCGGAGATCCTCCGGGCCCTGCGGGACGGCGACGCCGACGCGGCCGTGGAGGCCGTGGGCCGCCACGTGAGCTGGGTACGCAACCTGGCCAGCGGAGAAGTGCGGTGAGCGCCGGACCCACCCCGTCGATCCCCAGGCCCCGTACCGACGCCGACAGCGGACTCGGCGGACGTCGCGCGGTGCTGGTGTGGTCGGTCGGCGTCTCGGTCTACTTCGTCGCGATCATCTTCCGCACCAGCCTGGGCGTCGCCGGGATCGACGCCACCGAGCGGTTCCACATCAACGCCTCCGCGCTGAGCAGCTTCTCCATCCTCCAACTACTGGTGTACGCCGGGATGCAGATCCCGGTGGGACTGCTGGTCGACCGGCTGGGCACCAAGAAGGTGCTGATCACCGGCGCCGCGCTGTTCACCGCCGGGCAGCTGGCCTTCGCCCTGTCGCAGACCTACGGCACGGCCCTGGCCGCCCGCGCCCTGCTGGGCTGCGGCGACGCCATGACCTTCATCAGCGTGCTCCGGCTGGGCACCCGCTGGTTCCCCGCCCGACGGGGGCCGGTGGTGGCCCAGTTCGCCGGGCTGATCGGCATGACCGGCAACCTGGTCTCCACCCTGGTGCTCTCCCGGTCGCTGGACCGGCTGGGCTGGACGACCACCTTCCTGGGCAGCACCCTCGCCGGGGTGGTGGTCCTGGTACTGGTGCTGGCGTTCCTGCGGGACCACCCCGAGGGCCACGCGCCCGAACCGGCGCCCCGCGCCAGGCTGGGCGGACTGCGGCGGCAGATAGCCGGTGCCTGGCGCGAACCAGGTACCCGGCTGGGACTGTGGGTGCACTTCACCACCCAGTTCCCGATGATGTTCTTCCTGCTGCTGTGGGGGCTGCCCTACCTGGTCGAGGCGCAGGGCATGTCCCGCGAGGACGCCGGCGAACTGCTCACCCTGATCGTGGCCTCCAACATGGTGGTCGGGCTGGTCTTCGGCCAGGTCATCGCCCGCCACCACGCCGCGCGGGCCCCCATCGCCCTGGGTACGGTGGCCACCACCGCCGTCCTGTGGGCCGCCGCCGTCTACTGGCCGGGGCACGCCCCGGTGGGCGTACTGGCCGCGCTGTGCGTGGTGTTGGGCGCCTGCGGTCCGGCCTCCATGATCGGGTTCGACTTCTCCCGTCCGGCCAACCCGCCCTCCCTCCAGGGCACCGCCTCCGGCATCGTCAACATGGGCGGCTTCACCGCCTCCATGGCCACCCTGTTGTCCGTGGGCGTCCTGCTGGACCTCAGCGGCGACGACTACCGGGTCGCCTTCGGCAGCGTCTTCGTCCTCCAGGCACTGGGCGCCTGGCAGATCCTCCGCCTCCGGCGCCGCGCCCACCGCCGGGAACAGGAGCGGCTGGTGGCCAGCCGGGTGGAGGCGGTGCACGTACCGGCGTGAACCCCCCGGTCCACCACCCCGAGGGGCATCCCACGCCTCAGGTCACGCCGGCCGCCGGCCCTGCCCGAGGGTGCGAGCTGGCCCAACTCCCCGCCGCGCGGGGGCGGTTGGGCCAGCGGCGGGGCCGCCGACCGTACGCCGGGGCGCCAGGCACCCCGGCGGTGACGGCCCTCGGGCTCGTCGTACGGGTGGCACGGCTCGTACGGGAGAGGGTTACGGCGTCAGGGCGAGGGAGTGCAGGATGCGGTCGGCGAGGTCCTTGTCCCCCTCGACGGTGACCTGTTCCTCGACCGCCTTGGGCCGTACCCGCCCGCAGGCGAGCCGGAGGAAGGTCTCCCAGTCCGTACCGAGGGTGGCCAGCGGGCCCAGGGAGGGGCTGCCGTCGACCGTGCCCCGACCCTCCTCGTCCACCCGTACGGTGCGCAGGAACTCCACCGGCCCGCTGATGTCGAAGACCACCGCCGACCCGGCGGGCGCCCCGGCCCGGCCGGCCACCACCTTGGGCAGCCCCTCCACCAGGACGTCCCGGGCGATCAGGGCGGCGGGGGAGTCCAGGTTGCCGGGCTTGTCCAACGCCCTGCGGAGGTCCTGTTCGTGGGCCCACACGTCGAAGACCCGGAAACGCAGCTGCTGCTCCAGGGTCACCTTGCCCGCCCTGGGCCCGAGGACCGAGTGCACCTCCGCCTCCGGGGACCTGCTGTCGTTCCGCAGCTGCCGGCACCGGCGGATGATGGTGTACTCCAGCTCGCTGGTCATCTCCGGCGCGGTGTGGTGCCTACGTACGTCGACCTGTATCTCCATGTGCCGGGTGAAGTCGTCGGTCACGTGGAACAGGTCCTGGGGCAGCGAGTGGATGGGCCGGGGATCCCCCAGCAACTCGCACTCCACCCCGATCACGTGGGAGACCACATCCCGCACCGACCAGCCCGGAATCTCCGTGCGGCGGTTCCACTCCCCCTCAGTGAGCGGACCCACCAACTCCGATATGGCCTCGATGGATTGGGTCCAGGCGTCGGCATAGGGCTGAAGACTTGGATGGTCGGTCACGGGACCCCTCGACGGTACGGATCGTTCAATGGTCTGGGCATGTGCCATGCGGGTCGGATGCCCTCAAGTTACGCTGCACCAGGGCATGGTGGCAGTGGTTTGCGGTGACGATCGTAGGCCCATACAACCCTCTGGATTCCATGGACGGTGATACGGTGCGCGCCTCGCTCCTCCAGATCGACGTCAACCCGGATGAAACGGTCGAGGACCGTCGGACACGTGTGGGTGACCTCGTCGCCGCACAGAAGGACGCCGACCTCGTGGTCCTCCCCGAACTCTGGCCGGTCGGGGCCTTCGCCTACGACCTCTTCGACGAGCACGCGGAACTGCTGGAGGGCCCCACCTTCCAGGTCATGTCCGAGGCCGCGCGCCAGGCCGGCGCCTGGCTGCACGCCGGCTCGATCGTGGAGCGGGCCACCGACGGCACCCTGTTCAACACCTCGCTGGTGCTCGACCCCGAGGGCCAACTCGCCCAGAACTACCGCAAGATCCACCGGTTCGGCTTCGACAAGGGCGAGGCCACCATGATGGGCGCGGGGGTGGCCCCCGCCACGGTCACCCTGCCGGACACCCAGCTCGGCCTGGCCACCTGCTACGACCTCCGCTTCCCCGAACTGTTCCGCACCCTGGTGGACGCCGGCTCCCAGGTGCTGGTGATTCCGGCCGGCTGGCCCGCCAAGCGGGCGGAGCACTGGACCCTGCTGGCCCGCGCCCGGGCGGTGGAGAACCAGACCTTCGTCCTGGCCTGCGGTACCGCCGGCGAGCACGCGGGCGTACCCCAGGCGGGCCGCAGCGCGGTCTACGACCCCTGGGGCGAGGTGGTCGCCGCCACCGAGGACAACGAGGAGCGGGTGGTCACCGCCGAGTTCGACCTGTCCCAGGTCGCCTCGGTACGGGAGTCCTTCCCCGCCCTCAAGGACCGGGTGCTCTGACCCCGGGGCCTCGGGCCTCGGGGGATTCCCCGGGCGGGCCTGTCCGGGGGGTCCGGGGGCTGTCCGGCCGTACGGCCGGACAGCTCTCCAGGGGGCCGGCCTCGGGGAGCGCCGGCCTCGGAGGGGGTGCGGTATGGGGGTGGCGCACCGGCGGTGCCGCGCCACGAGGGTGGCCAACGGAGACCTGACTGAGGGGAGTTGACGGGCCGTCGGTGGGGCGGTGGGTTGGGCAGTGGATGGGGCGGCGGGTGGGGCAGTGGGCGGTGTGGTCCGGGTGCCTACGGGGTGAGTGCCTACGGGGTGGGCGCCTCGCCGGCCCCTGTGCCCGCAACGGAGTTGATGCGGGGCGCCTCGGAGGAGGCGGGGGGGAGTGGGGCGGGGCAGTGGGGTGGGGCTCAGTGGGGTGGGTGGGGTGGGGGCTCAGTGGGGTGCAGTGCGGTGGGGTGTCGCTTGGGTTGGGGGTGGGGGCTTGGGGCGGGTCGGGTGGGTGCTTGGTGGTGGGTTTACTGGTGGGTGGGTGAGCTGGTTGGAGGGGTGCACTCGGGGTTTGGGGGTGCGTGGGGTGGGGTCGGGTTGTCACAGGTTTTGTGGTGGATTGGGGCCTGTGGATAGGGGGTTGTGGATAACTTCGGGGATTTTTGGTGGGTGGGTGATGATGGGTGGTGCCGCGGTGATCTCCGTTCGTGCACCGTGCGGGCTCGTTGTGACCGGCTGCTTTCACCCTGCTCTGTGGAGGGGCTTTGGCTCCCTATCTTTGGGGGGTGGGGGTGGTGTCGTGGACAGCGGGTGGAGCGGAGGTCGTCCACGCCTGGGGGCCGGTTTGTGCGCACCCTCGGGCGTCTCGGAGGAGGTGGTGGAGGGTGGGCTTGGGGGGAAAGGGGGGCCGGGGAAAATCCCCCACAACCAAACCCGTTGCCCAACCAGCAGCCCACCACCTCGCCAACCCCCGGCACCCCGGCACCCCGGCAGGAGGGTCTACTCCCAGGGCGTACCGGTCAACAGTCGGTACGCCTCGACGTACTTGGCGCGGGTCTGCTCCACGACCTGCGGCGGCAACGGCGGCGGAGGCTCCTCGCTGGTGCGGTCCCAACCGGAGTCGGGCCCGGTGAGCCAGTCCCGTACGTACTGCTTGTCGAACGACGGCTGAGCCCGACCCGGCTGCCACTGGTCGGCGGGCCAGAAGCGGGAGGAGTCCGGGGTGAGGACCTCGTCGGCGATCACCAACTCCCCGCCGGCGAAACCGAACTCGAACTTGGTGTCCGCCAGGATGATCCCGCGTTCCTCGGCGATCTCCCCAGCACGGGAGTAGAGGGCCAGGGTGTGCTGCCGCAGCAGGGTGGCGGTCTCGGCGCCGACCTGGCGGGCCACCTCCTCGTAGGTGACGTTCTCGTCGTGCTCCCCGACCTCGGCCTTGGTGGCCGGGGTGAAGATCGGCGAGGGCAACCGTGAACCGTCCTCCAGCCCCTCGGGCAGGGCCAGACCGCACACGGTTCGTGTCTGCTGGTACTCGGCGAACCCGGAACCGGTGAGGTACCCCCGGGCCACACACTCCACAGGCACCATGTCGAGGGCCCGGCACACCAGGGTGCGCCCCTTCCAGTCCTCGGGGGCGCCGGCCGGTGGCTCGGTGGACAGCACGTGGTGGGGAAGCAGATCGACGAGTTGGTCGAACCACCAGAGGGAGAGCTGGGTCAGGACACGGCCCTTGTCGGGGATCTCGGTGGGGAGCACCCAGTCGTAGGCGGAGATCCGGTCGGAGGCGACCATCACCAGGTGTCCGTCACCGTTGCGGTAGAGGTCGCGCACCTTTCCGGTGTGCAGATGCACCAGTCCCGGCACCTGGGCGGGCTGGGGCTTCTCGACGAATCCAGACACGGTGTGACTCCTGACGAGGTGGTGATGTGGTGGTGGTTGCCCTCGTTGGTCATTCTTGTCCAGCCACCGGGCCCAGCCTCGCAGGGGCCACTCGCGAATGCGAACCGGGCACCAGGGCGGCCCCTGATGCCCGAACGCACGCCCTCGTGCACCCCGCTGGACGGCGACCGCACCCCCAACCCCACCCCGCCCCAGCCCCAGCCCCGGCACCGCCCGTCCCGTGGCTCGTGAGCGCACCCCGGCGCCCCCCAACATCCCCGGCGACCCCCAGGCGTGCCCGGCCCGGCGACCCCGCCGCCCCAGCCCCGACCCCAACAAGTGACCGCGGGCCCCGAAGTGCGGTGAACCCGGAACCGGCGGAGGAACACGACACGGCGCTGCCCACCACGAAGGCCGGCCCTCCCCCTACGAGCCCTACGAGTGGCCCCACCTGGAGTGATCCCCACCAGCAACGCCCCAGCACCCACACCCTCCCCACCCCGGACAGCACCCCACGCACCCCGGCGAACCGTTCCCCGACAGGCCGCCCCCGGACGGCCGGCCCACCCGACCACCGCCCCCACGTTGTCGCCGACCGGGAGGTCACCGACCGGCCAGAGGACGAGGCACCGCTCAGTGGGACGGACACCGTGCCCGTACGAACGGAGGGGCGCCGTCTCCCGCCATGTGAGCGCCCCCTCAGGTCACCCCGGCGACATGCCCGTACGAACGGAGGGGCGCCGTCTCCCCCGAGGAACGGCGCACGGACAACGGGCGGTGTCCCCACACGGTGGAACCGGGGCACGGCACGGCGTCCCGGGGCGGACGAGGGCACCAGGTCATCCGGTTCGGGTCGTCCCGGAACACCGGTGGCGCTCTGAGGCGGACGGGACACCCCAGCCTGGCCACGCGCCCGCCTGAGCCCCTGGAAGCCCCCTGGACTCCCTCGGCCCCCGTCTCTAGCGGGGGCCGATGATGTGGTCGATCAGGTTGGCGGTGACCCGCTGGACGCGGTCGTCCACATGGCCGGGGCGGTCGAGGGTGGGCGACCAGGCGAAGGTGCCGGAGGCGAAGACCAGGGCGCCGCTGGGGGCCTGGTAGAGGGAGGTCTCCTGGTGGCGGCGGGTACCCCGGACGTCCTGGTACGGGGAGTGGGCGAGGAGCAGCCGTTCGTCGTGCTCGGGGAGGCTGGTGCGGGGGAAGTAGCGGTCGGCCTCGCCGGCGACCAGCTGCGGGAGTTCGGTGCCCTCGGTGGCGTCGATGCCCTGCCAGAGCCAGTGTTCGGCCTTGCGGACGATCAGCGGATGGGGTTCGGGCACCTTGCCGGCGTACTGGATGCCGATGAGCTGTTGTTCGGGCTCGCCCTGTTCCCTCCAGAGGGCCGGGCGTCCTGGTCCGCGTCTCTTGTGGCAGGTCAGCAGCCGGTCCTGGGCGCCGGAGGGGAGGTTCTCGAGTTCGACCTGCCAGTACATGGTGTTGGCGGACAGGAAGACCAGGCTGGTACCGGCGTCGCGGGCCTTCTCCACGGCCCGCCGCATGGGGATGGACCAGTACTCGTCGTGGCCGGGGAAGATCAGCCCCCGGTAGTGGGTGGGGTCGATGCGGCCGGAGTGCAGGTCGCGGGCGTCGGCGTAGGCGAGGGGGTAGTCGTGGCGTTCGGCCCAGCGGATGAAGTCGTAGGCGTGGCCGACGTGGAGGGGCAGGCCGGCGCCGGCGTAGGGGCGGTCGAAGGAGAGGGTGAGCGCGGCGTCGGCTTCGCCGAGTAGTCGGCCCTCGTCGTCCCAGGCGTGGTAGAAGCTGGCGCCGAGGTGCCCGTCCTCGGGGAAGAGGTTGTACGCCTGCCAGGTGACGTCGGGCAACAACAGGAGCAGCGGGGCGGTGTGGGGTCCCCGGATGGTGAAGGGGACGTGGGAGCGGTAGCCGTCGGCGGTGGTGAGGACGGCGACGTGGGCTCCGGTGCTCCAGTAGTCGGGAATCTGGAGGCGCCAGGAGAGCCACCAGTGGTGGCAGGAGACGGTGCGGTCCACGGCGAGGGGGGCGGGTTGCACGATGCCGGCGAGCCGGGGACTGGTGGTGATCTTGGTGGCTCCGGCGCCGCCGTAGTGGCCGATGCGGTAGATGTCGACGCTGAAGGGCTGCGGGGGGTTGACGGTGACGCGGAAGTCGATGGACTCGCCGGGTGCGACCGAGCCGTTGGAGGCGAAGCCCTTGATCTGGCAGGTGACGTCGTCGGAGGTACGCAGTCCGTGGCCGGAGCGGATGTGGTGCGGGTCGGTGGTGCCGGGGGTGTCGACGTACCAGGGGATGACCTGGCCGTTGTCGAAGTAGTTCTCGCTGCCGCGCAGCCAGGGCACGGGCCCTTGGCCGAAGGGGTCCGCGACCCCGTGCGCCAGGGCGCCCGACTCCCATCGTCCACCCTGCCCCGCGCCCATCTGCCAGCTCCCCTCCCTCGACCGCGCTGCGGTCTTCGCGCCGTGGTGCTGGCGTCCGGTGTTCTCGCTCCGCGCGGTGTGCGTCCTTCGTCGGTTGCCCGGATGGCCGGTGGCGTTCTCGCGCCGGGGGCCATCACATCATGCGAGCGGAACCTCACCAATTGTCGCGGGCTCGTCGGGCGGCCAACGCAGGCTTTCCCCTTGGGCGTTACCCAGGTGCGCGCGATTCGATCCCCGGTGGGGCGGTCGCCCGGATTTTTTGGCCGTGTTTGAAGGTGTCCGGTTCACCCGGGTCATATGGGCTTCACTTCGACTGTGTCGGGTTCGTTTCTGCTCGTATGGGTTTACTCCAGTCGTATGGGCCGGTCGGCCCTGATGCCGTGGTGTGCCATCCAGTCGCGCAACGGGGTGGGGTCGCCGTGGTCGACCAACTCGCCCACGGGGCCGTCGGGTTGGAGGGTGTGGCCGTCGTGGCGGAGGGCGGGGCCGTCCAGCCAGTCGAGGTCGGGGCTGGCCCGCCCGCTGTCGACGGCGGCGCAGCAGACTGCGGCGGTGAGGTGATCGGCCATCAACTCCCGTCCGGTGCGCGGGGGTTGGAGTGTGCCGCCCGGGGTGGGGGGCTCGGTGCGGGCGTGTACGGCGCTGAGGCGGGCGGCGAGGGTGTCGAGCCGCTCCGGGGTGAGGTGGCGTAGGAGGCGGGCGAGGGTGGGCCCTTCGAGCCGGTCGCAGTCGGGGGCGGGGGTGCCGCCGTCGCGGGTGGGGGCGCCGCGGTGGGGGGCGCGTCCGACGGAGGCGGGTTCGGGGGTCGGCGCGGCCTCCTCGGGGGCGGGTTCGGGGAGGCCGTCGAGGGTGTGGAACAGCCGGCGGGCGTCGCGGCGCCAGTGCTGGTCGACCACCTGGAGTGGGTAGTGGTCCCAGTCCACGGGGGACCAGTGGTCGGGGGTCGGGCCGTGGCAGAGTTCGGCGGTCAGCAGGGAGACGGTCTCGTCCATCCGTGCCGGGTCGGTGAGCAGCGCGGAGGCGGCGGGGGTGTCGAGGCGGTGGGAGAAGTCGCCGGCGAGCCGGTCGCGTTGGGAGAGTTCGGCGAGGGCGTGGGCGACGCCGGTGTGGAGTTGGTGGGGCCAGCGTCCGAGGCGCCAGGCGGGTTCGGCGACCCGGGTGAGGAGGCGGTCCCAGCCGGCGTAGGCGAGTCCGACCTGTTCCTGGGCGGCGATACGGGGGCCGAGGTCGACCTCGCGGGCGTGTTCGGCGGCGCCCAGGGCGAGGAGCTGTTCCATGCGCTGGGCGTAGGGGGTGATGGGGCGCAGCAGGGCGCGGGCGCAGCGGGCGACCAGGGCGTGCCAGGGGCGGGTGGCGGTCGTACGGGGGTGGGGGGTGCTGGCGGCGTCGAGGGCGCGGACCAGGCGGCGGGCGCTGCGGATGTCGGGGTCGCTGGCGGGCGCGGTGCCGGCGACGACGGGGGCGAGCAGGGCCCGGAGTTCGGCGGGGCGCATCCACCACAGGAAGGGGGAGCCGATGACGAGGGTGTGGCGGGGGGTGGGGGCGCGGGTGAGGGGCCGGCGGGGTGGGTGCTGGTCTTCGAGCCAGCTGTCGCAGTCGGGGGTGAGGGCGAGGGTGTGGGGTGCGGGGACCTGGAGTTGGTGGGCGAGTCGTTGGATGAGGTGGTGGAGGTCGGGGGCGCTGTCGTGGGGGACCTCGACGGTGGGGATGGGGGTGGGTCGGGCGCGGGAGATGGCGAGGGCGAGGGCGGCGGTGCCGAGCAGGGTGGCGGCGGCGAGGAGGGTGAGGACGGTGAGGGGGGTGTCCCAGCTCGGGGGGAGGAGGTGTTGGGCCCGGGCGGTGTGGCCGATGACGGCGAGGGCGGTGGGGAGGAGGGCGAGGGCCAGGGCGGCGCCTCGGATGCGGAGTACGGCGCGGGCGTACGCGGGCGCGCCGGGTTCCTGTGTGTCGTGTGCGGTCATGGGCCGGTGTGTCACCCCCCGGGTCTCGTCGTCGCGGTGCGTGATGCCCCCACTGTGACACCGCGGGCCGACACCGCAATCGCGATGGGCCAGACGACGGAACTTGGCTTGCGGGGAACACTAGTTGGGGTGGGCGACGCCGTCCCGGAATCCCGGTGACCGTCACTCGATGGAATGGCTCTGGGTAGAGCTATTGCGTATCGGGGCGGGAGGAGGGTGCCCCTGGCCGCCCCGGTATGTCCGGGATCAGCCGTACGCGAGGGCTCGCCCGCTGGGCGTCCACGGGGGGACGGGCGGGGGCCTCATGGGGCGCCCATGGGGCGCGCGCTCGCCACCGGAGCGGCGCCGTACGGCCGCGTACGCCGGCGCGGGGCGCCGTGACCCGCAGGGGGGCGCCAGCGACAGCCGGGCCGAACGCGGGGGCCGTCACAGCGGCCGGTCCTCGGTCACCGACAGCGCGGTGTCGGACGGTGACGGTCCCCCCGACACATGGACGGCCAACCCGCGCCCGCCCCCCGGAAGGCACCGACCCCGGCACCGGGACCCGGGCAAGAACCGCCAGTCACCGTCGGGGTCCGACCACCGCTCGACTACCCGGACTGCCCCGAAGCCTCGTCGCGGGCCGCCGCCAGGGCGATGTCGGTGCGGTGGTGGGCGCCGTCCAGGTGGAGGCGGGAGAGGGCGCGGTAGGCGCGGTCGCGTGCCGTGCTGAGGTCGGCTCCGGTGGCGGTGACGGACAGGACCCGTCCCCCGGCGCTGACCACCCGCCCCTGCTCGTCGCGCCGGGTACCGGCGTGGAGCACCCAGGCGTGCGGGGCGTCCTCGGCGGCGACCTGGTCCAGGCCTTGCACGGGGTCGCCCGTACGGGGGGTGGCGGGGTAGTCCCGTGCGGCCAGTACCACGGTGACGGCGGCGTCGGAGGACCAGCGCAGCGGGGGCAGTTCGGCGAGGTTGCCGGTGGCGGCGGCGTGGAGGAGCCCGCCCAGGGGGGTACGCAGCCGGGCGAGGACGACCTGGGTCTCCGGGTCGCCGAAGCGGGCGTTGAACTCGATGACCCGTACGCCTCTGCTGGTGAGGGCCAGGCCGGCGTACAGCAGCCCGGAGAAGGGGGTGCCGCGTCGGCGGAGTTCGTCGACGGTGGGCTGGAGCACGGTGTGCAGGACCTCGTCGACCAGTTTGGGGTCGGCCCAGGGGAGGGGCGAGTAGGCGCCCATACCGCCGGTGTTGGGGCCCTCGTCCTGGTCGTGGGCGCGCTTGAAGTCCTGCGCGGGCTGGAGCGGGACGACCGTCTCGCCGTCGGTGACGGCGAACAGGGACACCTCCGGCCCGTCCAGGTACTCCTCGATGACCACGCGTGCGCAACTCACGGCGTGGGCGCGGGCGGCGGCCTGGTCCTCGGTGACCACCACGCCCTTGCCGGCGGCCAGCCCGTCGTCCTTGACGACGTACGGGGGGCCGAAGGCGTCGAGGGCGGAGTCGACCTGTTCCGGGGTGGAGCACACGTAGGAACGCGCGGTGGGTACCCCGGCGGCGGCCATCACGTCCTTGGCAAAGGCCTTGGAGCCCTCCAGTCGGGCGGCCTCGGCGGAGGGGCCGAAGGTGTCGACGCCGGCCGCGCGCAGGGCGTCGGCGACCCCGTTGACCAGGGGCGCCTCGGGGCCGACGACGGCCAGCCGTACGCCGAGGTCGGCGGCGAGGCGGGTGACGGCCGCCGGGTCGAGGGGGTCGACCTGGTGGAGGGTGGCCACCTCGGCGATGCCGGCGTTGCCGGGGGCGCAGTGGACGGCGGTGACGTCGGGATCGTGGGTAAGGGCGCGGCACAGGGCGTGTTCGCGGGCGCCGCCGCCGATGACGAGGACCTTCACAGTCGCTCACCCTAGAGGAGCGGTGCGGGTGGTACGTCACGCCCCGGGGCGAGGGAGGCCGGTGCCCTTCGAAGCGTGACCTCCGTTGTTCGCTTCCCCGGGGGCCGGGAGGCGGAGCCGTACGCGCCGGGCACGGCCCACCCCCGTACGCCTCGGCCATCGACAACCGCCCGACCGCCCCCGGGAGTTGTCACCCCCGCGACCCCACTCCCCCTCACAGGCCAGTCCCGCTCTCCTGCCCCCCACCGGACCCCTCCCCACGAGTCAGCCCCGAGGAGCGAGCGCACACCCACGCTCTCCCCCACAGGAGCCAGCCCTCCGGTCCTACGCGTCCCCACGACCCACAACGCCCACCACCCACGGGAGCTGGTGGCGCACCCACAACACCCCCGCCGCGCACGGAAGTTACCGTTCCCGCCCGGCCCCTCCCCCGGAAAGCCAGGGCCCCACCATCCCACCCCCTCAAGGGCCAGCCCCCGCGAGCGAGCGCACGCGCGCAGGCTCCCCCGCGAAGAGGAGGCCTCCCACCCCCCGAGGGGAGGTCGCCGTTGCTGGCTCCTGCCGGGGTCGGGTGGTCGGGGAGGGCCGCCTGTACGGCGGCGGGGTGGTCGGGCGGACGTCTGTCCGGGCCCGGCGGCTGGGCACACTTTCGGGTGTATGGCCCGAGGTCCCTTAGCTGATGAGGGGTGTTCCCTCCTCGTAACGCGCCGGAAAGTGGCGTCGCGTTGCCACGTTTGGGGGTAGGAAGGGTCTCCGCCGTGGTCCTGGTGAACCGTGGGTCCCTGTGTCGCCGGAGGTGTCACACGGGGACCGCTGTCGGGAGTCGGCTCTCCAGAGTGGTTCCTCGGAGTCGCTGTTCGGAGCCGCTCGCCGGAGTCGCTGTCCGGCCTGACCGCCGGGAGCCTCTGTCCAGAGCCAGTGTCAGGGGCTCGCTGCCAGGGGCTCGCCGCCAGGCATCACTGTGATCGCGGTGGTCACTTTTCCACGTTCAAGGAGCGACGGGTGAGTCAGCCATCTAGGCACCCCGAGGACGATCCGGCTCTCGCGGGCCGGTCTGAGCGGTCGGCCCGGAGACGGGCACCGGGGTCCGGGTTCCGGGGCCGGTTCGGTGGCCGTGGGGACCTGCCGGGCCGGGTGTTCCCCTCCGGCGACTGGGAGCAACCGGCCGAGCGGCTCGACGAGTTGTACCGCTGGGTGGAGGACGGGGCGCTGTGGGTCATCGACTGGTACCTGACCGACCGACGGCGCAAGCGTCGGTGGGCGCGACTGCTGCGACTGGGGGCCGCGCTGGGCGCGGTGACCGGGGCGGCGCTCCCGTTGCTGGAACTGGCCGGGGTCCTGGGGGCCGGCCTGGGCGTGTGGGGGTACCCGGCACTGCTGGCGGCGGCGGCCTGTGTGGCCGGTGACCGCTTCTTCGGCCTGACCTCGGGCTGGATGCGCGACATGGCCACCGCCCAGGCGGTACGGCGGCGCCTTGAGGAGTTGCAGTACGACTGGGCGACCGAGTCGGTACGGGAGGTGCTGGGCCCCACCGAGGGCAGCGCGGGTGAGGCGGCGGAACGCTGCCTAGCGGTACTGCGCCGGTTCACCGAGGACGTCTCGGGGCTGGTACGGGCCGAGACCTCCGACTGGATGGTGGAGTTCCGGGTGGGCGCCCCCTCGGTGCCGACCGGGGTCGGCGGGGTGGCCGTGGCACGGGAGGCCGGCTGTGGTGGCCGGCACCCGGAGTGCGCGCCGGCCGCCCCGGTGAACCGCTTCCCGTCCCCGCCCGGGGTGCGGGCCAACATGCCCCGGCAGCGTCCACCGGAGCGCTGAGCCCTCGCGGTGCCCTCACCGGGTGGGAGCCCCCCGCGGGGATGTTCCGACGCGGCTCCGCGCTGAGCCCCGGGGCGGCCTCCGCTCCCGGCCCCTCCCACCACCTCAGCCGGCCACGGGCGAGCCAAGCCCCCACCCGAGGGGACCGCGTGACCTCGTGGGCGGGACACCGCCGCCCTCACGGCGCCTCTGCCCCTGGTGTACGGGCCCCGGCATCCCCGGGCGTACCGCCCCCGCGACCGGGGTGGACCGACGGCGACGGCCACCCACCACCGCCGTACCGGGGCGCCACCGGACCGGTCACCTGGACCCACTGCCACCGTGACCGCGCCCAGGCCGGCGCCCCTGCCCGAGAGGGATGAACCGTGAACGGCGGCCACCACCAACCGCCCTCGTACGTTCACCACCAACCCGCCAACCCGCCAACCCGTCCGACCACCGGACCGGTCACCGACCCACTGCCACCGCGACCCAGCCGGCCGGCCCCACCCACGGCAGGGCACAGAGGGTGAACGACGGCCACCACCGCCCCTCGTACCCGGTCACCGCCAACCCGCCAGCCCAACCGCCCATCCACCCGCCGACCGGTCACCGACCCACTGCCACCGTGACCGCGCCAGGGTCAGCTGATCACCTCCCCTGGAGGGGATCAGCTGAAGATGATCATCGAGCCCTGGGCGAGACTACGGGTGGCGGCCGTGTGCAGGCCCAGCCAGACGTGACGTTCCCGGGCGAACGGGCCGTCGCCGTAGTGCGGCACGGTGGCCGGCTCGTCCAACTCGGTGGGGCGGGTGGGGGGTTCGGGTGGTGGGGGCGGGTTGGCGTGGTCGATGCCCAGGGTGTGGGCGACCGCCTCCAGCTCTCTCAGCAGTCCGTGCGAGGAGCCGAGGGGGCCGCCGCCCTCCAGCAGCTCGTCGTTGGCCAGGGGAGCGGGGAAGTCGATGGGGACGTAGGCCCCGGCGTGGTCGTAGTGCCACACCAGGTGCGAGGTCTGGGCGGTGGGCTCGAACATCTCCAGCAGCTGTTCGTAGTCGCCGCCGAGAACGTCGACCGGGGTGACCTCCAGCCCGCACAGCTGGAGCAGCCGGGCGCGGCGCAGCAGGTGCAGGGCGTCGTAGTCGAAGCCGGCCACCGGGGCGACCTCGCCGGAGAGTCCGGGCATGTAGGCGTAGACCGGTACCGAGGGCAGCCCGGAGGCGTTCAGCGCCTTGTCGTAGGTCGCGATCTCCTCGGCGAAGGGGTTGTCGGGACTGTGGCACAGCACGTCGACGAGGGGGACCAGCCAGAGATCACAGGCCAAGGGGTGCTCCTCTATACGCCGGCTGGGAGTCCGCGCGGACTCCCTGGTTCCAGGATGGCCCAGTGATCGACTCGCTGTAAACGGCGGCGGGCCGACGGGGCCGGGGGGGTGGTGACGTCGGGTGTTTCGCTGGCCCCGTGGGCCTCACCCGTACCGGTGGGGGTCGGTGCCGCTCCCCGACGCCTCGCTGACGGTGTCGCCGAGGGCCAGGGAGTGGGCGTTGTAGTCGGCGACCAGCCGGCGGGCGGCGGGTACGTCCTGGTCGCGGATGGCCTCGGCCAACTCCCGGTGGCCGGACCACAGTTGGCCGCTCAGGTCGGGGCGCTGTCGTAGGTGGGGGACCACGTAGGCCCAGCACTGGACCCGTATCCGGTCCAGGAACTCGCTGAGGTAGGGGTTGGCCAGGGTGCTGCCGAGTTCCCGCCAGAACCGCAGGTCGCAGCCGATCAGTACGTCCAACTCGCCTTTGAGGGCGGCGCGTTCGGCGGCTGAGCCCCGGCGTACGACACCGGCGACCACCTCCGCGTCGTGGGTGGCGCTGACCGCCTCGTGGATGAGGTCCTGGGTGGCTTCCGGGACCTGTTCGGCCACCTGCCGGGCGACCTGGCCCGGGGCCTGCCCGGGCCCGGTCACCCTCATCGCCTGCCGGAACACGCCCTCCACGATCAGGGCCCGGGCCTCCACCATGGCGCGGTAGTCGGCGAGCCCGAACTCGTGCACCCGGAAGCCCCGGTGCTGTTCCATGTCGAGCAGGCCCTGGGCGGACAGGTCGACCAGGGCCTCCCGTACGGGGGTGGCGGACACCCCGTACTGTTCGGCGATCTCCTTGACGGTGAACTGCCGGCCGGCGGGGAGCCGCGCCGCGACGATGTCCTCGCGCAGCGCGGCGGCGATCTGGGCGCGCAGGGTACTGCGCTGGATCACGCCCTCAGCTCCCTGCCGCGACGGTGTGCCGGTCGGCGACCGAGAGGGCGCCGTCCAGGATGGCCAGACCGTCCTTGGCCTCCGTCTCGGTGATGGTGCAGGGCGGCACCACGTGGGTGCGGTTCATGTTGACGAACGGCCAGAGCCCGGCCTGCTTGCAGGCGTTCGCGAACTCGGCCATCGGCTGGTTGGCGTCCCCCGAGGCGTTGTAGGGCACCAGGGGTTCGCGGGTCTCCCGGCTGCGCACCAGGTCCAGGGCCCAGAACACGCCGACGCCGCGCACCTCGCCGACCGAGGGGTGCCGTTCGGCGATCTGCCGCAGGCCGGGGCCGAGCACCCGCTCGCCGATGCGCTGGGCGTTGCCGACGATGTCCTCCTCGGCCATGGCGTTCAGGGTGGCCACGGCGGAGGCGCAGGCGAGGGGGTGGCCGGAGTAGGTGAGCCCGCCGGGGTAGGGGCGCTGTTCGAACTGGGCGGCGATGGCCTCGGAGATGGCGACGCCGCCGAGGGGGACGTAGCCGGAGTTGACGCCCTTGGCGAAGGTGAGCAGGTCGGGGGTGACGTCGTAGAGGTCGGCGGCGAACCAGGTGCCGGTGCGGCCGAAGCCGGCCATCACCTCGTCGAGGATGAACACCACCCCGTGCCGGTCGCAGATCTCGCGGACGCCGGCGAGGTAGCCGGCGGGGGGCATCAGCACTCCGGCGGTGCCGACGATGGTCTCCAGGATGACCGCGGCGACGGTGCCGGGGCCCTCGTAGACGATGGTCTCCTCCAGGTGCGCCAGCGCCCGCTGGCACTCCTGTTCCTCGGTCTCGGCGTAGAAGTGGCTGCGGTACAGGTGGGGGCCGAAGAAGTGCACCACCCCGGAGCTGGCGGTGTCGGAGGCCCAACGGCGGGGGTCGCCGGTGAGGTTGATGGCCTGTGAGGTGGCGCCGTGGTACGAGCGGTAGGTGCTGAGGACCTTGGCGCGGCCGGTGTGGAGGCGGGCCATGCGGACGGCGTTCTCCACCGCCTCGGCCCCGCCGTTGGTGAAGAAGATCCGGTTGAGGTCGCCGGGGGTGCGTTCGGCGATCAGCCGGGCGGCCTCGGAGCGCACGTCGATGGCGAAGCCGGGCGCCATGGTGCACATCCTGCCGGCCTGCTCCTGGATGGCGGCCACCACCTTGGGGTGCTGGTGCCCGATGTTGGTGTTGACCAGCTGGGAGGAGAAGTCCAGATAGCGGTTTCCGTCCATGTCCCAGAAGTGGGAGCCCTCCCCCCGGTCGACCGCCAGCGGGTCGATCTGCCCCTGGGCGGACCAGGAGTGGAAGACGTGGGCGCGGTCTGCGGCCTTGACCGTCGCCTTGTCGGGCCTGCCGGACTCACTGGTCATTCCTGTCACCTCTCACTTGACTTCGACGCTGGCCCCCGGCCGTCCACCCTAGCCATCGGGCCTGGTTGACGCCCCCGGACCGGAGGGCTCCCTTTGTGCCGCCTCCCGGGTGGCGGCCCTGGTCACGGGGGTGTGGGGGGATCAGGGGGGTGTGGCGGGGGGTCGGGTTTTCCGTACGCCGGCGCCGGGTGGGGTCACCACCGGGCTCCGGTAACGGAACCGAATCAGGACCGGCTCCGGTCGCCTACGGCCGGCGATGGCCGCCTATCCTGCGGGAACGCCGGAGTGCCGCCTCGTACTGCGGTGGGGGAACTCGCGGGCGGACCGTACAGTCGGGCCAGGTCCGGGGGACCGAGGGGACAAGGGTGAGGTGGCCCGTGGTTGTCGGGCCGGCCAACAGGGGGAGGTAACAGCACAGTGCGAGCGCTGGGTGTGGACGACCCGCGGACCGTCGGTGCCTACCGGCTGCTGGGCAAGCTGGGCGAGGGAGGGATGGGCTGTGTCTACCTGGCCCGTTCCGACCGGGGCCGCACGGTCGCGGTGAAGGTCGTACGGGGGGAACTGGCCGGCCAACGGGACTTCCGTACCCGCTTCGACCAGGAGGTGCGGGCGGCGACCAGGGTGGGCGGGGAGTGGACCGCCCCGGTGCTGGACGCCGACACCGAGGCCGCCACGCCCTGGGTGGCCACCGGGTACATCGCCGGCCCCTCGCTGACCGAGGTGGTGGACGAGAGTTACGGGCCGCTGCCGGACAAGACGGTGCGGGCCCTGGCCACCGGGCTGGTGAAGGCCCTGCACGCGATCCACGGGGCGGGGCTGATCCACCGCGACCTCAAGCCCTCCAACATCCTGATCACCATCGACGGGCCGAAGGTCATCGACTTCGGTATCGCCCGCGCCCTGGACGCCCTGGCCACCAGTGCCCAGGGGGTCACCCAGACCGGGGCGGTCATCGGCTCGCCCGGCTTCATGTCGCCCGAGCAGGTACGCGGTACCCGGGTCACCCCGGCCAGTGACGTGTTCTGCCTGGGCGCGGTGCTGGCGTACGCGGCCACCGGGCGGATGCCGTTCGGTACGGCCGACAGCGGGATCCACACCCTGCTGTTCCGTATCGCGGAGGAGGAACCGGACCTGGAGGGGCTGGACGGGCCGCTGCGCCGGCTGGTCGAGGACTGCCTGCGCAAGGACCCCGAACAGCGGCCCACCGTGGACCAGTTGCTGGCCCGTACGGCCGGGGACGTGCCGCGCACCTGGCTGCCCGGGGAGGTGCTGGCCGACCTGGGGCGGCACGCGGTGGAGCTGCTCAACGTGGAGGACCCGGAGGGGCAGCCGGCGTCCGGGGCGAACGGGCTGCCCACGCCCCCGACGGCGCCCCCGACCCCGTCCGTCCCGTCGACCCCTCCGACGGCGGGCGTGTTCAGCCCGCCGGCCTCGCCGTACCAGTCGCCGTACGCGGCGCCGTCCCCGTACGCCACCAACTACGCGGCCACCGGCTACCAGTCGATGTACGGCGGCGGCACGGGCCGGCCGCTGCGGGACGCGGTGTCCCCCCGGCTGCTGGGGCAGCTGACGTCCTGGTTGATGGGCCTGCTGCTGGTGCTGCTGCTGATCGACGGCTTCTACAAGCTGCACGTCTACAACGAGTTGGACAGCGCCCTGCAGTTCGTGGCGCCGAACAACGTGCGGGGCTACGCCGGTTGGAAGGACGGCACCGACGTGCTGCGGGCCCTGATCCTGGTCGCCGAGGTGGCGGTGATCACCAGCTGGGTGGTGTGGTTCCGACGGCTGTACATCAACGCCGAGGTGCTGGGGTCCGGCCAACAGCTGCGGCACTCCTCGGCGATGGCCGTGGGCGGCTGGTTCATCCCGGTGGTGGCGTTCTTCCTGCCCAAGCAGATGGCCAACGACATCTGGAACATCAGCCTGCGCGAACCCCACCTGCCGTGGAACGTGCGACCCTCCCGGGCCCTGCTCAACGGCTGGTGGACCGTGTGGCTGGGGCACGCCGTCATCAACACCTGCACCATCTGGGCCAACTGGACCTCGGAGGACGACGTGCACGGCGCCCAGGGGCTGCTGGCCCTCCAGGCCATGGGCGACTGGCTGGGCGTGGTGGCCGCGCTGCTGGCGGTGCTGGTGGTGGTCCGGCTCTCCGGTTCGCAGGAACGCCGACTGGCCGGTATGGGCTAGGGGATGCCGCTTGGATCACTGCGAGGCTCGCGTGTGGTGTCACCGGGCGTGCCGCGTCTCGCCGCGTTGTCGCCGTGGGCCGCCGTGGGCCGCCGTGGGCCGCTGCCGTCGATGCGCTGCATCGACGCCTCCTCCGCCTTGCTGTGTCCACGGCGCGGGGCGATGGGGCGCCCGACGGGCGCCGTACGACGGCACGCGGACCCCTCGGCGCTCAGGGCGCCGCGCCCCGGGGCCACCCCCGCCGCTCCGGGCCGGGGAGCCGGCACGTGGGCCGTGCGGAGGGAAGCCGATGCGCGGCCCCGGTGACCGGGGGCGCCCGACCGGCCCCGGCGCCCCTCCACGAGAAGCCCCCCGACGCCACGGCGATCGACCTGGACCCATCGACGAGCTGACCGGAAGCTGACCCGAGGAGCACCCCGCATGGAACCGCTGTCCCCCGAGGACCCCGGCCGGATCGGGCGGTACCGGCTGCTGGGCAGGCTGGGCGGAGGCGGCATGGGACGCGTCTACCTGGCCCGCTCCGAGGGCGGACGCACCGTCGCCGTGAAACTCGTGCGGCCCGAGCTGGCCCAACAGGAGGAGTTCCGGGCCCGCTTCGCCCAGGAGGTGGCCGCCGCCCGCCGGGTCGGGGGACGCTGGACCGCCCCGGTACTGGACGCCGACACCGAGGCCACCACCCCCTGGGTCGCCACCGGCTACATCGCCGGCCCCTCCCTGACCGAGGTGGTCCACCAGCGGTACGGCCCGCTGCCCCCGGAGTCGGTACGAGCCCTGGCCACCGGACTGGTCAACGCCCTGGCGGCGATCCACGAGGCGGGGCTGATCCACCGCGACCTCAAGCCCTCCAACATCCTGATCACCATCGACGGGCCGAAGGTCATCGACTTCGGCATCGCCCGCGCCCTGGACGCCCTGGCCACCAGCGAGCTGACCCGGACCGGCGCGGTCATCGGCTCCCCCGGCTTCATGTCCCCCGAGCAGGTGCGGGGGGAACCGGTCACCCCGGCCAGTGACGTGTTCTCCCTCGGTTCGGTGCTGGCGTACGCGGCCACCGGGCGCCCGCCCTTCCGGGCGCCCAGCGGGGGCTCGCACGCCCAGATGTTCCGCGTGGTCGGCGAGGAACCGGACCTGGAGGGGCTGGACGGTCCGCTACGCCGGCTGGTCGAGGACTGCCTGCGCAAGGACCCCGGGCAACGTCCCACCGTGGACGAGCTGTTGGGGGTGCCGGGACCGAGCCTCACCCCGACCTGGCTGCCTCCCAAGGTGCTGGCCCAGCTCGGCCGGCACGCGGCCGACCTGCTGGACCTGGACACCGCCACCGGCGGCGCCGAGGCTCCCGGGGCGGAACCCGCCACCGGCGGCTTCCCCCTGGCCCGGCCCCGTACCGTCGTCGTCCCGTCCCGGGGCGCGGCCAGCGGGGAGGCGCCGACCCGTGGTGGCCCGCACCAGGGCGTGACCGTACTGCCGGTGCCGCCCTCCCGGGCCTCCCGGCCACCGGCCGCCGCCCCGGTGCACCCGAGGTGGCGTACCGTGCCCGCGCCTCGGCGCCAGCTGGCCCCGGTGCCGGAGGCGGCGCGCCGGCCCCTGCTCGACTGGACGCTGGCGGCGGCCACTTCGGCACTGCTGCTGACCGTGGGCGCCCTGCTGCTGCGGGAGGCGTCCAGCCTGCACCAGCTGACGGACCGGATCACCGCGCAGGGCCTGGCCGGACCGGCCTCGCTGCCGCCGTTGCGGGCGGACACCGACGACGCCCGGCACGGGCTGCTGTACGCGCACCTCGGGGCCGCCCTGGCCTGGCTGGCCTGGTTCTGGCGGGCCCATGTGGTCGCCCGCTGGCTGGAGCCCACCCAGCTGCGGGTGGCCCCGGTGTGGGCGGTGCCGTCCTGGCTGGTGCCGGGCCTCAACCTGGTGGTGCCCAAGGTCATCGCCAACGACGTGTGGTGGATCAGTGCCCGGCGTCCCCGGGACCGGGCCCACCACCAGCGGTACGCGTTCCTGCTGTCCGCCTGGTGGCTGGCCGCCCTGTCCTATCTGGTCCTCAACACCGGCTGGGACGAGTACTGGTACGAGCAGAACTCGGTCGAGGTGGCCCGCAGTTGGCTGGGCACCCAGATCCTCTGCGACCTGGTCGGCGCGGTCGCCGCCCTGCTGGGCGCGGCGTACGTGCTACGACTGACCCGGCTCCAACAGGAGCGCCTCAACGAACGGCCCATCGCGCCACCCACGTCGGGTTGACGCTAGGAGTACCCATGGAACCCCTGCTTCCCGAGGACCCCACCTGGATCGGGGACTACCGGCTGCTGGGCAGACTCGGTGTCGGCGGGATGGGGCGCGTCTACCTGGCCCGCTCCGAGGGTGGACGCACGGTCGCCGTGAAACTCGTGAAGGCCGAGCTGGCTCAACAGGAGGAGTTCCGGGCCCGGTTCCACCTGGAGGTGGAGGCGGCCCGCCGGGTCGGGGGACGCTGGACCGCCCCGGTACTGGACGCCGACACCGAGGCCACCACCCCCTGGGTCGCCACCGGCTACATCGCCGGCCCCTCCCTGGAGCGGGTCATCTCCCCCTCCGAACACGGCCCGTTGCCCACCGACTCGGTACGCACCCTGGCCTACGGGCTGGCCAGCGCGCTGTGGGACATCCACGGGGCGGGGCTGGTCCACCGCGACCTGAAGCCCTCCAACATCCTGGTGACCATCGACGGGCCCCGGGTCATCGACTTCGGTATCGCCCGCGCCCTGGACTCGATGTCCGAGCACACCTTCACCACCAACAGCACGGTGGTGGGCTCGCCCAGCTTCATGTCGCCCGAGCAGATCATGGGGGAGTCGCTGACCACGGCCAGCGACGTGTTCTCCCTCGGTTCGGTGCTGGCCTTCGCCGCCACCGGGGTGCTGCCCTTCGGCTCCCCCAGCGGCGGCATCCACTCGGTGATGTACCGCATCACCGAGGGCGAACCCCGACTGGACGACGTGGACGAGTCCCTGCGCCCCCTGGTGGCCGACTGTCTGGCCAAGGACCCGACGGCCCGGCCGGTCCCGGAGGAGCTGATCGAACGGGTACAGCCGGTGGGGCACGGCGTCACCGCCTCGGCCCCCTGGCTGCCGGCGGCGCTGATCGCCCAACTCGGCCAGCACGCCGTACGGTTGCTGGACACCGACACCCCGCCCGGGGGCAGTTCCCGCAACCGTTCCGAGGCCGCGACCGAGAACGTCACCGGTACCCGGTCACTGCCGGCCGACCCCCCGGCCCAGGAGCCGGTACCCGAGCCCGCCCCGCCCCGTCGACGCCGCGCCCCCTGGCTGACGGTGGCCGTGGTCGCCGCCCTGCTGGCCGGCGGTGGAGCGGCGTACACGGCGATGGACGACGGGGGCGGCACCGCCCGCACCTCCGGCGACAGCGACATCCTCCCGGCCATGCTGGGCACCTGGTCGGGCACCCACCGGAACACCGGCGGTGACCTGGAGTTCCGCAGCTTCACGGTCACCTCGGGCGAGGTGGGGGACGTGGTGGTGAGCACCAGCAGCGTGGGCGCGGACCACCAGTGCCGTAGCGACGGCAAGCTGCTGTCCGGGGGTAAGCGGCTCACGGTGCGCACCAAGGTGGTGGACGCCAAGCCGGAGAACGGCTGCCGGTCCGGTACGTACCGGCTGTCCCGGGACGGGGGTTCCGGCGACCGGCTGCGGTGGGCGGCGACGCGGGCGGGCACCGGGGAGTCGGGGGCCGACGAGGAGAGCGAGGGCGGCGAGGAACTGCCCGACGAGGAGTTCACCCCCGTCGGCAAGCTGGTGCGGGAGCCGAAGGGCGCGACCATCTCCGAGGGCTACCTCGGTACCTGGACCACGGCGTTGCCGGCCGGCGGCACCCAGCGGCTGACCGTCCGGCGGGCGCCCCGGGGCAGCGCGGCGGTGGAGATCGTGCACGAGACACCCGGCTCCCACTGCGAGTTGTCGGCCGACCTGCTGTCGACCCGGTCCCCGTTGACCATCGGCCCGGCCACGGTGGACCGGGCGGAGTCCCGTGGGGTCTGCAACGCCGGTGAGGCGTCCCGCCTGAAGCTGAGCGACAACCAGCTGACCCGGGAGTACTTCGACGACCAGAACAGCCGCACCTACACCAAGGGGGACCCGGACGAGGAGGAGTGACCGGACGAGGAGGACCCGTCGGCCTCGAGGGTGGTCGGGAGAGGGATGTCCTTCGAGAGACCCGGACGAGGAGCGGTGGCCCGCCCCGAGTCACGCCCGGCCGAACACCCCCGCGCCCCGGCCAACCCACCCGTGGGGGAACCACCCCAGAAGGGGGAGCCCGAGCGGGAGCCCCGAGCAACCCCGCATCCCTCCCCGACGGGAACCCCATCCCCCACCGAACCGGCCCGGCACCCACCCGTGGGGGAGCCCCCAGCAACCCCGCACCCCTCCCAAGCGGGAGCCCACCAGCAACCCGGCACCCCCACCGAACCGGCCGGCCCCCCTCCCGGGAGGGAGCCCCGCACTCGCGCGAGCCCCCGCCGCCCACCGAGCCGGCCGGCGTCCCTCCCCCGCGCGAGCCCCCGACCACCCCTCCCACGCCCGGGAGCGCCCCTCACCGCCGGCGTGCCCGACCGGGCCGGGCGGGCCGGTCGGGGGTCAGCTGAGGTCCAGGTCCCGGCGGCGTAGTCCCAGCAGGCCGGCCACGGTGGTCGCGAGTCCCAGTGCGGTCAGCCAGCCGTACGGGGGCCAACTCACCGCGTTGCCCGGCAACTTGGGCAGGTGGGTGAAGGGGGCGAGGTCCATCAGGGGTTGCGGGAGGTCCACGGCCGGGCCCAGCCAGCCGATGGCCAGCACCACGCCGACCAGTCCCCAGACCGCGCCGGAGAGCCGGGGCCAGCGGCCCACCACCAGTACGGCGATCCCGGTCAGGGTCCATACGGCGGGGGCCTGGGCCAGCGCGGCCACGGTCACCTCGCCGACCGCGCCCGGGTCGCCGGCCGAGACCCCGTACGCCAGTCCCATGGACGCTCCGGCCAGGGCCAGCAGCAGGGGCGCCCCGAGCAGCCCGTACACCAGGTGCGAGCCGGCCCACTCCAGCCGTCCGAGGGCGCCGGCCAACAGGGCTTCGGCCCGGCCCTCGGACTCCTCGGAGCGGCAGCGCAGTACCGCGCCGACCGCGTACACGGCCGCGACCATGCCGAACACCCCGACCATGGCGGACAGGAAGGCGTCGGTCAGACCGGCCCGGCCGCCCATGCGGGCGATGATGTCGCGGGTGGCCTGGTTGTCGCCGACCAGTTCGGCCGCGCCCTCGGCCATGGAGCCGAACAGCAGGCCGGCGAGGGCGAAGCCCACCGCCCAGCCGAGCAGGGTGCCGCGTTGCAGTCGCCAGGACAGGGCCCAGGTGCCGCCGAGCCGCCCGACGGCCGGCCCGGGCCGGGTGGCGAGGAAGCTGGCCCCCACGTCCCGGCGGGTCACGGCCAGGTGGGCGGCCAGGGCCAGTACCAGTGCGGTGACCAGTAGCAGGGCCAGGGGGCCGGGGTGGTTGCCGGCGTAGGGGCGGGACTGCTGGGCCCAGCCGAGCGGGGAGAGCCAGCTCAGGGGTGAGGTGGAGCCGTCGACGGTGCCGCTGTCGGCGTCCCCGGCCGCGCGCAGGGCGAAGGCGGCGCCCAGTACGGCGCCGGTGAGGCCCTTGGCGAGGCGGGCGCTCTGGGTGAGTTGGGCGGCGCAGGCGGCGACCCCGGCGAACACCAGCCCCACTCCGGCCAGGGCGAGCGCCAACACCGTTGACCCGAGGGCGGGTTGGCCGAGGGCGACCAGCCCGGCGACGGTGAGTACGGCGAACAGCAGGTTGGCGAGGGTCGCGGTGGACAGGGCGGCGGCCAGCGGGGCGTGGCGGGCCACCACACCGGAGGACAGCAGTTCCTGGCGGCCGGTCTCCTCCTCCTCGCGGGTGTGCCGGACGACCAGGATCATGCTCATCAGCGCGGCGAGTACCGCTCCGAAGGCCATCATCCGCCAGGACAGCAGTCCGCCGACGGAGGAGTCGTAGGCCGGCCCGTACAGGGCGCGCAGGGAGCCGTTGCCGTTGGCGGAGTGGACGGTGGCCGCGCGTTCGGCGGCGCTGTCGTACAGCTGCCGGAAGGCCAGGGCGGTCTGGAGCAGTACCCAGGTGAGCGCCCCGGCCCAGACCGGCAGTACCACCCGGTCCCGGCGGAGGGCGAGCCGCAACAGGGTCCGGGTGCCGGTGAGTCGGGACAACGGGCCCGTGGCGGGCGGGTGGAGGGCGGAGGTCATGACGCGGCCTCGGCCGGGGTGGGGTCCTGGTCCTGGTAGTGGCGCAGGAACAGTTCCTCCAGGGTGGGCGGCGAGCTGGTGAGCCCGCGTACCCCGGCCGAGGTCAGGGCGGACAGCACCGGTCCCAGCCGGTCGCTGTCGACCTGGAGCCGTACCCGGTCGCCCTCGACCTCCAGGTCGTGCACCCCCAGGACGCGGTCCAGGCCCTCGGGGGGCCGCTCCAGTTGGGCGTGGACGCTGGTGCGGGTGAGGTGCCGCAGTTCGGCCAGGGTGCCGGTCTCGACGGTGGCCCCGGCGCGGATGATGCTGACCCGGTCGCAGAGGGCCTCGACCTCGCTGAGGATGTGGCTGGACAGCAGTACGGTGCGGCCCCGGTCGCGTTCCTCGGCCACGCACCGCTGGAACACCGCCTCCATCAACGGGTCCAGGCCGGAGGTGGGTTCGTCGAGGATCAGCAGGTCGACGTCGGAGGCGAGGGCGGCGACCAGGGCGACCTTCTGGCGGTTGCCCTTGGAGTAGGTGTGGCCCTTCTTGGTGGGGTCCAACTCGAAGCGTTCCAGCAGCAGTTGACGCCGCCGGGGGTCGAGGCCGCCGCGCAGTCGGCCGAGCAGGTCGATGGCCTCGCCGCCGGAGAGGTTGCGCCACAGGGTGACGTCCCCGGGTACGTAGGCGATGCGGCGGTGCAGCTCGACGGCGTCGGTCCACGGGTCACGGCCCAGCACCCGGGCGGCGCCCCGGTCGGCGCGCAGCAGTCCGAGGAGCACCCGCACGGTGGTCGACTTCCCGGAGCCGTTGGGGCCGAGGAACCCGTGCACCTCTCCGGTCTCCACTCGCAGGTCCAGTCCGTCCAGGGCGCGGGTGCGTCCGAAGGTCTTCACGAGGCCGGAGACCGACACGGCCATGGCTGGTGTCCTCATGGAGCCGAAGCTACGCTTGTTTCATAAATTTGTGAAGTCTCATAATTTTCAGCAGATCAACGGCCGGATAGGCTTCCGCACCACGGCACGTCCGTGACCGGGGGCGGACCAGAACCGACCGAGAGGGGGCACGGTGGCACAGCGGTCGACGGGGAGGACGGAGCCCGGCGAGGGGGAGGCGGGCACCCGCCCCTACGACGCCGAAGTGGCCCGACTCGTGGAGCGCCTGGCCGCCGACCTCACCGAGGCCGGAATGCAGCGGATGGCCTCCCGGGTGTTCGCCTGCCTGATGATGGACGACAGCGGCGCCCTCACCTCGGCCGAACTCGCCGAACGCCTCCAGGTCAGCCCGGCCGCCATCTCCCAGGCCGTGCGCTACTTGTCCCAGGTGCACATGGTCAGCCGGGAACGCGAACCGGGCTCCCGCCGGGAGCGGTACCGGGTGCAGGCCGACGTCTGGCACGAGGCGATCTCCAGCCGCAACGCGCTGCTCGACCGCTGGCGGGCCACCTTCCAGCACGCGGTGACCACGCTCGGCGAGGACACCCCGGCCGGCCGACGGCTCAGCGAGAGCACCGAGTTCCTCACCTTCATGCAGGGCGAGTTGTCCACCCTGCTGGACCGCTGGAAGCGGCAGCGGGCCCAGCGTGCCGAGGACGGCCGCTGACCCTCCCGTAGCCCCCGGGGAGCGGGTACCGGCGTCGGGGGTCGCGCCCGACCGTCCGGCGACGGGGCGGATGCGCGTCCGTAGTCGGGTGGCTCCGCCCGCCCACGGCCCCGTACGTCGTCGCCCCACCCCGGGGGTGGCTTCGGCGGGTCCAGCGCGCCCACCTGGGGACCCCTGGCCGTGCGGACCGGAACCGTCGCGGCGCCCACCCACCGGGTCGGGGCGGCTCAGCCCACCGTGAGCCGCAGTGCGGCCGGGGCCAGGCTCCAGGTCATGGTCTCCGCCCGGTCCACCCGCGGCCCCTCGCCGCGACAACGGAAGGGCCCGCCGGAGACGGTGATCCGGGCCGCCTGGGCCGTGACCGGACTGCCCCTGCGGCGGGGCTCCACCCGTACCTCGGCCGCGCCCTCCCGGGGGCTGAGCGCGATCGCGCCGACCGCCGAGGGCGGCTCGGACCACAGGGGGCGGCCGTCCAACTCCACGCGCGGCAACCAGTCGCCGTGGGGGCCCGTCACGGTACGGGCCAGGGCCCGGTAGGCCCGAACGGGCCCGCCCCACCAGCCGGTTGACGCCTCCGGGGCACCGTGACCCTCCGGTGAGCCCCGTACCCCCTCCAGCAGCAGGGGGCCGCAGCTGACCCCGCCGTCGCTGTCGACCAGCAGGTCCAGCGCCCGGGTACGGCCGGCCAGCACCGCCCGCGCGGCGTCCACCACCCGGTGCGGCACGCCCAACGAGCGGGCCAGCCGCACCCGTTCCCCCACCGGCACCAGGGACAGCCCGGTACCGGAGTACGCCCTCGTCGCGTACAGGGTCCGCACCGCCAGCCCCAGCGAGTGGTCGTCGCCGATCACCACCGGGTGCCGCCCGCCCCGTCGGTCCAGGGCGCGCACGAACTCCTCCGGCCCCTCGGGGAGGCAGAGTTTCAGCTCGCCGGAGCCTCCCTTCAGCACGTCGCGGGCGATGCGTACCGACTCACCGTCGATCTGCCGCGCGGCCGGGTCGATGACCACCAACAGGTCCTGGGCCGACACCTGGTTCCTCCCTCGGGAGTCATGGAGAAGACGGGATCGAGAGCCCCACGGTCGGACGGCGGGTAGCTCGCCAGCCTCGAAGAGCGTCCGGTAATCTCTCGGTGCAATAGCCCCTGTCGCCATTGCGCCAGGGGCTTCGTCGATCCGGGGCACCGGTTCACGGGTGTCGCGACGGTGAACCCGCTGGTTGAGTGGTGCACGCCGCCGCGCAACGGGACCATGCCCCACCCGAAAGGGGTGTACGCCTGTGCCCGCACTTGTGCTGCTCGGTGCTCAGTGGGGAGACGAGGGCAAGGGGAAGGCCACCGACCTGCTGGGTGGCTCCGTGGACTACGTGGTGCGCTACCAGGGCGGCAACAACGCGGGGCACACCGTCGTCGTCGGGGACCAGAAGTACGCGCTGCACCTGCTTCCCTCGGGCATCCTCTCGCCGGGGTGCACCCCGGTCATCGGCAACGGCGTGGTCGTCGACCCCGCGGTCCTGCTCTCCGAGCTGGGCGGGTTGGCCGAGCGGGGCGTCGACACCTCCAAGCTGCTGCTCAGCGGTAACGCCCACCTGATCACCCCGTACCACGAGACCCTCGACAAGGTGACGGAACGGTTCCTGGGCAAGCGCCGGATCGGCACCACCGGGCGGGGCATCGGCCCCAGCTACGCGGACAAGATCAACCGCGTGGGCATCCGGGTGCAGGACCTGTTCGACGAGTCGATCCTGCGCCAGAAGGTCGAGGCCGCCCTGGACTTCAAGAACCAGGTGCTGGCCAAGCTCTACAACCGCCGTGCCATCTCGGCCGACCAGGTCGTCGAGCAACTCCTCGGCTACGCGGACCAGTTGAAGGGGTTCGTCACCGACACCACCCTGGTCCTCAACCAGGCGCTGGACGAGGACCGGGTGGTGCTGTTCGAGGGCGGCCAGGGCACCCTGCTGGACGTCGACCACGGCACCTATCCGTTCGTGACCTCCTCCAACCCCACCGCCGGCGGCGCCTGTACCGGTGCCGGGGTCGGGCCCACCCGGATCAACCGGGTGATCGGCATCCTCAAGGCGTACACCACCCGGGTCGGCGCCGGCCCCTTCCCCACCGAGCTGTTCGACGAGGACGGCGAAGCCCTGCGCCGGATCGGCGGCGAACGGGGGGTCACCACCGGCCGGGACCGCCGTTGCGGCTGGTTCGACGCGGTCATCGCCCGCTACGCGACCCGGGTCAACGGGCTCACCGACTTCTTCCTCACCAAGCTGGACGTCCTCACCGGCTGGGAGCGGATCCCGGTCTGCGTGGCCTACGAGATCGACGGCCGCCGGGTGGAGGAACTCCCCTACAACCAGACCGACTTCCACCACGCCAAGCCGATCTACGAGAACCTGCCCGGCTGGTCCGAGGACATCAGCCGGGCCACCTCCTTCGAGGAACTGCCCAGGAACGCCCAGGCGTACGTGCGGGCCCTGGAGGAGATGTCCGGGGCGCCCATCTCCGCCATCGGCGTCGGACCGGGCCGGGACGAGACCATCCAGATCAACTCGTTCCTCTGAGGAGGCGGACGTACCGGGTCAGGCGCCCGCCGGCCCTGACCCGGGCGTACGGAGACCGGCGTACGCCGGGGCCGGGGCGCCCACCCGGCCCCCACGCCCCGGCGCCGGTCAGTCCTCGTACCGGGCGGCCTCCTCCACCATCTCCTTGGCCGACAGCAGCCCCAGACCCGGGACCGCCTCCCGCAACGCCTTGATCGCCTGCACCGGACGGGTACGGGGGTCGGCGCCGGAGTCCCTCAGCCGCTCGCGCACCCAGCGGGCGGTCACCTCACCGTCAGCCCGGTCCCGCTCACGGGCCACCAGCTCGACCGCCCGCTCCAGGCCCGGACGCTCCGCCTCGTCGGCCGAGGCCAACGCCCGGGTGAGCGCCTCCTCCAGCCACTCCGCCTCCCGTACCACCAGCACCGACGCCGGCTGCTTGCCGAACCCGAACACCACTGCCTCCCCTGGGCGTTGACACGCCTCGGCCCGCTCGCCGGGGCGGGCCCGACCGTATCGCGGGCCCCGGCGCGCCCGAGGCCCGCGACAGGGGTGCGACGAGAGCCCCGGAATCACCGCCGCCCGGGGACGCCTCGGGGGCTGGGGTGCGTCGTTCGGATCACCGCGAGGCTCGCGCGGTGTCACCGGGGGCGTGGTCGCCGTGATGGCCGGGGTCGCCGATGCGCCGCATCGGCTCCTCCTCCGCCCCGCGCTGTCCCACCGCCCACCACACCGGAACGCGCTCGCCGACCTCCCGGGATCCGAGCGACGCGCCCTAGCGGGACCAGCGCTTGATGTCGGAGATCCGCCCGCTGGCGTTGTCGGTCTGGACGTGCAGCTTGCCGTCCGGGGAGGAGCCGTCCCACTCCAGGGTGACGACGACCCAGCTGTGGCCGGCGCCCGAGCCGTCGGTGGTGGTACGGGCCCCCACCGGTACGTTCTGGGCGCGGGTGACCCCGTCGGCGTGGTGCTTCTTCTCCCACGCGGTGAGCTGCTCGCGCAGTTCGCCGGTCAGGTGGTCCGCGCGCAGCTTCCGCGCCCGCTGCCGGTCGTTCTCGCCCCGGGCGGTGAGGTAGCTCAGGTAGAAGTCCCGCACCCGCTCGGTGGGGTGGGTCGCCCGCTGGTCGGCGCCGTGTACGGGGCCGGCCTGCGCGCCGCCGGTGAGGCCGACGGCCAGCAGACCGGCGGCCAGGCCACCGGCCAGCAGGGTCCGCCGACGGCGGGGGCTACGGGGGCGGCTGGGCACAAGGGGCGTGTGGGGCTGGTGTGACATGGCGGTCCTCTTCCCGGTCGTACGGAGCTGCTGGAGCGGTGCCGTGGCGCGCCCGCTGTCGGCGCGCACCACGGTGGGGCCGCGTCCGGTCGCCGTGGACGCGTGGACCGCGCGCGGACGTACCGCGCGGAACGCCAGGCCAGGGCACACGGAACGGCCGGCCCCGCGTGGTCAACGTGGGGCCGGCCGTTTCGACACGGGATGGCGGACTCAGCCACCCATGGCGTGTACTCCGGCGTCCACGTGGATGACGGAACCGGTGGTCTTCGGGTAGAAGTCCGACAGCAGGCCGACCACTCCCCGGCCGACGGGGTCGGGGTCACCGGTGTCCCAGCCGAGGACCGCCCGGGAGGTGTCCCAGGGCTCGGCCAGGTCCCGGAACCCGGGGATGAAGCGGGCGGCGATGCTGGTGAGCGGGCCGGAGGCGACCAGGTTGCAGCGCACGCCGCGCGGCCCCAACTCCCGCGCCAGATAACGGTTGGTGGACTCCAAGGCCGACTTGGCCACGCCCATCCAGGCGTACGACGGCCAGGTGACCTGGCTGTCGAAGGTGATGCCGACCACCGAGCCGCCCTGGGGCATCAGCGGCAGACAGGCCCCGGCCAGGGACTTCAGTGAGTACGCGGACACCTGGACCGCGGTGCTCACCTCCTCCCAGGAGGCCTCCATCAGGTTGAACACCCCCGGCGGCCCGAAGGCCACCGAGTGCACCACCCCGTCCAGGGGCGCGTCCGGGCCGAAGTGGTCCCGCACCTGCTCGGCGAGTCCCGCCAGCTGCTCGGGGTCCGTCACGTCCAGCTCGATCACCGGGGCGGGCTTCGGTAACTGGTCGGCGGTACGTCTGACCAGGGACATCCGTCCGTAGCCGGTGAGCAGGACCTCCGCCCCCTCCTCCTGCGCGACCTTGGCGGCGTGGAAGGCGATGGAGCCCTCCGTGAGCACGCCGGTGATCAGGACGCGTTTGCCGGCGATGATTCCGCCCATTGACGATCCTTCCGCGGTTTCCACGCCATCGGGTTGATGGCGTCAGATCGGGTGTCACTTCGTACTGGAGGAGTAACTCCCATAACCAGCGGTAAGTGCCCCCACCTCGGGGGCAGTTGTGACCATTCTGTTGTCGCGCGGCGGAGGGTTCACGAAAGGTTCGCGGAGCAAACGAGGAGAGGTCACCGGCCAGACCGCGCACCGCGGTTGCTCGGTGACCGAACGGGCACACCCCGTGTCTACCTCACCCGACCCGACCTCAACCCCTGCCGAGCACCCGGTCCACGGTGATCTCGACCAGCACCCGCTTCGGGTTGGGTCGGGGTGGGCGCCGGTAGCGCGCCTCGTGGCGGCGCTCCGCGTCCGCGATCAGCTCCGGCTCGCGCCGCACCACGGCGCGGCCTTCGAGGGTGGCCCAGCGGCGGCCGTCCACCTGGCACAGCGCGACCCGGGCGAGGCCGTCCCGGTCGACGGCGGCCAGGACGTTGCGGACCTTGCGGCTGTCGCCGCTCGCCAGGACGCGGGCGATCCCGGCCCTGGGGTCCCAGGTGGAGCAGACGGGCACCACATGGGGGCTGCCGTCGGGACGGTGGGTGGTGAACGTGGCGTGGTGGGGTTCGGCCCAGAAGGCGACCACCGCCGAAGACGGCTCCGGCGGCTCCGGCCGGGCCGCCTCCGGCGGCCGGGGTGCGGAGGGACGAGAGGGGGCAGAGGGGTCATCACGGGTCATGGGAACGAAACTAGCCGGCACAGAGTTGAGTGTATTAGACTCAACTTGTCGTAGGGTGGCCATGGCAAGCGAACCGTGGTCTTCCGTAAACTCAGCACAGCCGACCCGAGGAGGAGCGCAGCACCGTGGACGCAGAGCTGACCAACAAGAGCCGGGAGGCGATCGGCGCCGCCGAGCGCAGCGCCCTGACCGGCGGCCACCCGGACATCACCCCCAGCCATCTGCTCCTCGCGCTGCTCACCGGCGAGGAGAACGAGAACGTCCTGGACCTGCTCGCCTCCACCGGGGTGGACGCGGCGGCCCTCCGTTCCTCGACCGAGAAGCAGCTGGGCGCCCTGCCCAGCGTGCAGGGGTCCACCGTCGCCCGGCCGCAGCCCAGCCGGGAGCTGCTGTCGGTGCTGGCCGACGCCAAGGAGCGGGCCAAGGAGCTGGGGGACGAGTTCCTGTCCACCGAGCACCTGCTGATCGGCATCGCCCACAAGGGCGGCCAGGCCGGTGAGCTGCTCCAGCAGCGGGGGGCCACCGCCCAGGGCCTGCTGGAGGCCTTCGAGAAAGCCCGGGGTGGGCGCCGTATCACCACCGCCGACCCCGAGGGCACCTACAAGGCGCTGGAGAAGTACGGCACCGACCTGACCGCCCGCGCCCGCGAGGGCGGGCTCGACCCGGTGATCGGCCGGGACCAGGAGATCCGGCGGGTGGTCCAGGTGCTCTCCCGGCGCACCAAGAACAACCCGGTGCTGATCGGTGAGCCCGGCGTCGGCAAGACCGCCGTGGTCGAGGGGCTGGCCCAGCGGATCGTGAAGGGGGACGTGCCGGAGTCCCTGCGGGACAAGCGGCTGGTCTCCCTGGACCTGGGCGCGATGGTGGCCGGCGCGAAGTACCGGGGCGAGTTCGAGGAGCGCCTCAAGACCGTACTGGCCGAGATCAAGGACAGCGACGGCCGGATCGTCACCTTCATCGACGAGCTGCACACCGTGGTGGGCGCCGGGGCCGGCCAGGACTCGGCCATGGACGCCGGCAACATGCTCAAGCCGATGCTGGCCCGGGGCGAGCTGCGGATGGTCGGCGCCACCACCCTGGACGAGTACCGCGAGCGGATCGAGAAGGACCCCGCGCTGGAGCGCAGGTTCCAGCAGGTGCTGGTGGCCGAGCCCAGCGTGGAGGACTCCATCGCCATCCTCCGTGGCCTCAAGGGACGTTACGAGGCGCACCACAAGGTGCAGATCGCCGACGGCGCCCTGGTGGCCGCCGCCGCGCTCTCCGACCGTTACATCACCTCCCGCTTCCTGCCGGACAAGGCCATCGACCTGGTGGACGAGGCCGCCTCCCGGCTGCGGATGGAGATCGACTCCTCCCCGGTGGAGATCGACGAACTCCAGCGTTCCGTGGACCGGATGCGCATGGAGGAGCTGGCCCTACAGAACGAGTCGGACGCCTCCTCCCAGGAGCGCCTGGAGCGACTCCGCCGCGAACTGGCCGACCGCGAGGAGGAGTTGCGGGGTCTGACCGCCCGCTGGGAGAAGGAGAAGCAGAGCCTCAACCGGGTCGGTGAGCTGAAGGAGCGGCTGGACGAGCTGCGCGGCCAGGCCGAGCGCGCCCAGCGCGACGGCGACTTCGACACCGCCTCCCAGCTGCTGTACGGGGAGATCCCCGGGGTGGAGCGGCAGTTGGAGGAGGCGGCCGAGGCCGAGGAGGAGGCCAAGGAACGCGACACCATGGTCAAGGAGGAGGTCGGGCCGGACGACATCGCCGAGGTGGTGGCCGCCTGGACCGGCATCCCCGCCGGCCGGCTGATGGAGGGCGAGACCCAGAAACTGCTGCGGATGGAGCAGGAGTTGGGCCAGCGGCTGATCGGCCAGAGCGAGGCGGTGCGCGCCGTGTCCGACGCGGTACGGCGTAGCCGTGCCGGGGTCGCCGACCCGGACCGCCCCACCGGTTCGTTCCTGTTCCTCGGGCCCACGGGTGTGGGCAAGACCGAACTGGCCAAGGCGCTCGCGGACTTCCTGTTCGACGACGAGCGGGCGATGGTCCGCATCGACATGTCGGAGTACAGCGAGAAGCACTCGGTGGCCCGGCTGGTGGGCGCCCCGCCCGGCTACGTGGGGTACGAGGAAGGCGGGCAGCTCACCGAGGCGGTACGCCGCCGCCCGTACACCGTGGTCCTGTTGGACGAGGTGGAGAAGGCGCACAGCGAGGTCTTCGACATCCTGCTCCAGGTGCTGGACGACGGTCGGCTCACCGACGGGCAGGGGCGCACGGTCGACTTCCGCAACACCATCCTGATCCTCACCTCCAACCTGGGCAGCCAGCACGTGATGGACGGGCTGCTGACCAAGCCGGAGGACCGCAAGGAACAGGTGCTGGCGGCGGTACGGGCCGCGTTCCGGCCCGAGTTCCTCAACCGGCTGGACGACCTGGTGGTGTTCTCCCCGCTCACCGGCGAGGAGTTGGGGCGGATCGCCCAGCTCCAGATCGACGCCCTCGGGCGTCGTCTGGCGGACCGCCGCCTCACCCTGGACGTCACCCAGGAGGCGCTGACCTGGCTGGCCGAGGAGGGCATGGACCCGGCCTACGGTGCCCGCCCGCTGCGCCGCCTGGTGCAGACGGCCATCGGGGACCAGCTGGCCAGGGAGATCCTGTCCGGCGAGGTACGGGACGGGGACACCGTACGGGTGGACCGCGCCGGCAACGAACTGCTGGTGGGCCCCACCTCCGACTGATCCCTCGCCCCCCTCCACCGGTGCCGGGACCGCGCAAGCGGCCCCGGCACCGTCCTGTCACGCCCCCGGTGACAGGGACTCGGGCAAACGGCGACCTGAGGGCTGGGGGTGCCCGGGGCGGTCCCGTGACCCCGAGTCGCGTGACCCGGACTGCGGCACCCCCGAGACCCGTGACCCCCAACCCGGGCGCTCAAGGAGGACCTCAGCCCCGAGGCCGCCCACCAAGAACCCAACCCCCACCCCGAGATAACGGCACCCCCCAGACACGGCCACGAAAGGGGACCCCCCACCCCGAGGCAGCGGCACCCCCGGGACACGGCCCCGAAGAGGGCAGGCGAGCCAGGATGGCGGTGACCCCGGTCCCGTGACCCCGGCACCGTCCTGTCACGCCCCCGGTGACAGGGACTCGGGGAACGGCGACCTGAGGGCTGGGGGTGACCCCGGTCCCGTAACCCCGGGGCCCGCGACCCCAACGCAGGCGTCCAAGAGAGACCCCGACCCCGAGATAACGGCACCCCCCCAGACGCGGCCCCGAAGGGGACCCCCACCCCGAGGCACGGCTACGTGGAGGAACCCCCGACCCCGAGGTAGCGGCAACCCGAGACGCGCGGCCACGCGGAGGACGGCGGCCAGGGGAGCGGTGACCGAGGTCCCGTTGCCGCGAGGCGCCGGCACTCCGTCCGGGGTGGGGGCCGGGAGATGGCCGTTCGCCCGAGGGCGGAACCCCGGGACGGGATTCGCGTACGCGTGACCTCACCGGGGTCCGGGACTCGTACGGGCCTCCCGGTGCGCGGGACCGTCACCGGGAGCGCGTCCCCGCCGACGGCCACCGTCCTCGTACAGCACCGGGCGCGCCGGCCGAGGTTCGGCGGCTCAGGTGCCGCCGCCGCAACCTCCCCCACCACAGCCGCCCCCGCCACAGCCTCCGCCTCCGCAGCCGTGGCCTCCGCCGCAGCCACCGGAATCACCGCTGGATCCACAGCCGTCACCACCGCCCCCGCCGTCACCACCGCCACCGCCACCACCGCCGCCACCGGCGGGCTTCAGCACGTTCGTCAGCCGCAGACCGGCGTACCCGCACAGACCGCCGAACCCCAACACCATCCCCATGACGGGCGGTTCCTCGCCCTGGAACATCCCGTACACGGCGGCCGGCAGCAGGCTGACCGCGACCAGCAGCAGGGGCACCGCGCAGCAGAGGCGGAAGACCCGTTGGCCGGTGCTCAGCCTTCTGCCCCCGGCGCCGCCCCGCTTCCGTGCGGCGATCCGCTTCGACGTCTCGGTCAGCCCTCCGCGTACCGGAGGGGGCGTACGCCGTGCCCGGAGGACCAGGGCCACCCCGCCCCAGACCAGCAGCCCGACGAACCCCGCCGCCACCAGGGCGTTCACATAGTGGTTCTCCAACAGGAACCCCAACACGCTCAGCGCGAGCAGCGTGGCGCCCAGGAACAGCACCACGGCCAACGCGGTCAGCGCCACCGCCCTGGTCCTACGTCCACCAGTCATCCCGCTTCCCCCTCGCTTCGTGACAGTTCGCGGCGCCATCGTCGCCGTAGCCGACCGCACCGCCCTCACCCGCTCCCTCGGACTACGGCCACCCCGCCCCCGAGCAGGGTGGCGGCCGTCGCCACCCCCGCCAGGGCCTCCGCGTAGTGGTGGCCTACCAGCAGCAGCGCCACCACGGCGAGGGACGACAGCGCGCCCAGGGCGCACAGCGCCGCCGCGACCGAGGTCCTGGCCCGCCCCAGGGGCGTGCCGGACCGCTCCCGTTCCCGTCGGGGGTCTTGGGGCAGCGGTGCCCAACGGACCTCGACCCGCCGCACCGACTGCTCCCGGTAACCCCCGTACGACGACCACTCGCGGCCCAGCAGGATGACCAGCGTCTGCCAGCCGCCCCCCAGTGCCAGCGCGGCCGAGGCCAGTCCCAGCGGCACGCCCACCAGCACGCCCAGAGGCACTCCGACCAGCGTCCCCAGGTCGGGGGGAGCGACGAGGGCGGCCACCCCGAGCCTCCCGGTCAGTACGGCGAAGCACAGGAAGACCGACGCGAACACCAGGCGTGACGCCAGCGCCAGGGTCCCCCGCAGGGCCCGTACCGCGACTGCCGAACGCCCGGAGGAGTAGGCCGGCCCGAGGGCCGCCAACGGGTCCCTTCCACTGGGCCGGGCCCCCGTCAGCCAGCCAGGCAGTACGGCGGCGGCCCACAGCGACAGCATGGCGAACCCCGCGAGGGCCAGCGCGTCCACGGTGCTGTCCTGGAGCGGGGCGCCCAGGGCGAGCACCGCACCGCACAGCGACAGCGGCACGAACAGTGCCCGCTGGAACCCGTACCGGACCGCGCCGCCTCCCATAACCGCCTCCCCCCACCGTGACGCCCGCAGGACGGGAAGCGGTTGCGGGTCGGCGGGGCGCGGGGAAAGGGCGGACACTGGGAGGGGAGGCAACGACGCGCCCCCGGCACCTCCGGGCTTGCCAGGACTGGGCGTTGATGGGGGAGGATGGCGACAACCTTATGAAGGGACATCCACGGTGAGTATCGACCCGTCCTCGATTCCGAACTTCGGGGGCAACCAGCCCGAGCCGCAGGACTCCGGCCCGACCGGTCCTGTGGTGCCCGACCAGGACCTGGTCAAGCAGCTCCTCGAGCAGATGGAGCTGAAGTACGTCGTCGACGACGAGGGTGACCTCGCCGCGCCGTGGGAGGAATTCCGCACGTACTTCATGTTCCGTGGCGAGGAGGAGCAGCAGGTCTTCTCCGTCCGCACGTTCTACGACCGTCCACACTCGATCGACGACAAGCAGTTGCTGCTGGAGTCCATCGACGACTGGAACCGTCGCACCCTGTGGCCCAAGGTCTACAGCCACACCCACGACGACGGCACCGTACGTCTGGTGGGCGAGGCGCAGATGCTGATCGGCACCGGCGTCTCCCTGGAGCACTTCGTCTCCAGCACCGTCAGCTGGGTGCGTGCCTCCATCGAGTTCGACAAGTGGCTGGTGGAGCAGTTGGGTCTGGAGAAGGACGCCGAGTCCGGCTCCGACTCCGACTCGGACTCCGACGACAGCTGAGTCACGGATCGTGTGAGGGGCGGCCCGGGTGCTTCACCCGGGCCGCCCCTTCCGTCCGTCCCACCCCTGTCCCGACTGTCCTGCCTGTTCCGCCTGTTCTGACGGGGACGCCTCAGTCGAGGTTCAGCCGCTCGTACCGCCCCTGCCGGCTCAGCCGCACCAGGTGGCCGAGCACCAGCGCGTTCAGTCCGGCGGCCAGAGGCACCAGGACGTAGTAGCCGGCCGGCGAGTCCGGCAGGGCCCTCAGCAAAGCCACGGAGGTGGGCGCGGTGGCGAGCAGCGGCCACACCCCAGCCAGCGAGGCGTCCTCGTGTTCGACGTAGAGGGTGTCCCACACCACGAAGAGCACGGAGGCGGCCACCAGCGCCAGGTAGGTCCGCGAGAGCCAGTTGTCCCACATCGCCGACATCACTGATCTCACCGTCACTGTCACCGTCACCGGTTCCTCCCGCGTTCGTACTGGTGTCCCTCGACGCCTCCCACTCTCGTCGCGGTACCGCCCGCGCACCTGAGTACGGCTACTCAACCCCGCGTGGGTACGGCCCGCCCCGTCGCGGGTGACGGGAGCGGACCCGGCCTACCCGGGCACCTCCTGCTCGGCCCACACCACCTTGCCGGCCGGCGTACGGCACGAACCCCAGCTGCGGCACAGCATGTTGATCAGTTGCAGGCCCCGGCCGCCCTCGTCCTGGACCCCGGCGTGCTGGATCTGCGGCAGGTCGGGTCCGGTGTCCGACACCTCGATCATCAGCCGCTCGTCGTACATCAGCCGCAGCTTGCCGGGCCCGTCGCCGTACCGCAGGGCGTTGGCCACCAGCTCGCTGACCACCAGTTCGGTCACGTCCACCAGGTCCGGCAGCTCCCACAGCAGCAGCTGTTCGTTGACCAGCTTGCGGGCCGCCGAGGCGGCCGTACCGTCCAGGGGCAGGTCCCACACCCGCAGCCGTGGCTCGACGCCTCCTCCGGTCCGCGCCACCACCAGCACGCTCTCGTCGAACCGGCCGTCGCCACCGGGCACCGGGTCCAGCAGCCGGCCGTCGTCCAGCCCCTCCGGGCCGAGCGTGGACGCCGACCGCCGCAGCCCCTCCAGCTGGGTGTCCACGTCGTCGTCCCGGTTCTTGACCAGTCCGTCGCTGTAGAGCACCAGCCGGGCGCCGTCCGGCATCCGGTGCTCCAGGGCGTCGTAGGGGATCACCCCCGCCCCCAGCGGGGCCCCCACCGGTACGTTCAGGAAGGCGGTCGACCCGTCCGGGGCCACCAGCAACGGCGGGGGGTGCCCGGCGCTGGCCAGGGTGTAGGTGCCGTCGGCCGGGTCGTAGACCGCGCACAGACAGGTCGCCACCTGGTCGTCCTCCAGGTCGCGGGTGGCCAGGTCGAGTCGGGCCAGTACCCGTTCCGGCGCGATGTCCAGGGTCATCAGGGTGCGGGCCACCGCCCGCAGCCGCCCCATGGTGGCCGCCCCGGACAGTCCGTGCCCCATCACGTCGCCCACCACCAGCGCGGTACGGCCGCCGGGCAGCGCCACCACGTCGTACCAGTCACCGCCGACCCCGCGCGCCTCCGACGCCGGGGCGTAGTGGGCGCGCACCGACAGGCCGGGGGTGCTGGGCACCGCCCGGGGCAGCAGGCTGCGTTGCAGGGTCACCACGTGTTCGCGTTCCCTGCCGTAGAGGCGGGCGTTGTCGATGAACACCGCCGCCTTGGAGGCGAGTTGCTCCGCCAGGGCCACGTCGGTCGCGGTGAACGCGGGGCTGCCGCCGGCCCGCGCGAAGTCCGCCGTACCGAGCAGCACGCCGCGTGCCATCAACGGCACCGCCATGTAGCTGTGCACCCGGGCCTCCCGCATCTTGCGGGCCCGCCGTTCGGTCGGGGCCACCTTCGCCAGGTCCGCCTCGGTGAGGTGGCTGATGAGCACCGACTCGCGACGCATCAGGCAGCGGTCGGTCATCAGGGCGCCGGGGTGCGCGGAGACGCTGCCGATGGGGTCCGACTCCAGGATCTGTAGCTCCGGCACGGTGTGGACGGCTATCGCGCGGATGACCGGGACCTCGGCCCCCATCACCCGTTTCCCCTCCTCGCCCCGCAGGACCGCCTCCAGCAGGTCCACCGCGCAGGCGTCGGCCAGTCTGGGCACCGCGAACCGGGCGAGTTCCCGGGCGGTCTGCTCCAGGTCGAGGGTGGTGCCGATCTGTGAGCTGGCGTCGTTCAGCCAGGCCAGCCGGCCGCGTTCGTCGAGCCGCTCGATGAGAGCCGAGGTCTTCCGGCGCAGCCGAAAGGGTCGGGAGACGTCGCCCCACCGGGACGGGCGCCGCTCGCGACTGCCACGGTTCACCGTGCTGGCCTCCTGTCCCGCTCCATGGCCATCCTGTGACTCTCAGTGTCACCCGGTGGCAGGGGTGCCGCCTGTCGGCTGGGCCACGGACGGTCTGTCCCACGAGGGGGCGGCACGCCACGGGCCGCTGGGCGCTCGCCCCCGACCTTTCAGGACACTAGGTCACCCCCGTGGGGCCCGTCGAGATGCCGGAGGGAAGCGGGTACGGGCCCTTCACACGGCCCGGTCACGCCCACGGGCCGTGACGATCTTGGGTCACGGCGGGGCGGCCCGTACGGCGGGGAGGCCCGCGCGTCACGCGGTACCGGAAAGGGGCGGCTGTTCCAACCCGGCCTCCGCGACTCCCAATTGGACCTCATCGGACCTCCGGCGAGCGCGTACGCTTTCCCGGTCGGCGGTTCGTCCGTGGCGCGTGAACGACACCGTTCGGCAATTCCGAATGAGGGTCGCCGAAGTCGCCCGGAAGACACTGGGTGCCATGAACGGCGCGTCAATTCACCCGCGACCGGGCGGCGGAGAATCCGGTACATTCACCACGACACGAAACCCCCCGGACGGCAGCCCTTGACATCGACCCCTCTTTTGCCGCCTTATCCCAGTTGGGAATCCCGGAAATACCAGTACAGGAAAGGGCACCCATGGGCCTTCTGAGTCTCCTCCGCAGAAAAGAGCACGCGACCGCGCCGGCACCGGTGGAGCCCCAACGCGCCCCGGCCCGCCCGACGTTCACCACGGACCTGTCCAAGCTCAAGCTGACCGGTGACTGGGTCCTGGACCCCGCGCACAGCAGCATGGGGTTCGCCGCCCGGCACGCCATGGTCACCCGGGTCCGAGGCATTTTCACCGATTTCGAGGGCCACCTGCACCTCGACGGGGAGCACCCCGAATTCTGCTGGGCCCAGGTGCGGATCCAGGTCGGCAGCATCGACACCCGAGTCGATCAGCGGGACGAACATCTACGAAGCCCGGACTTCTTCGATGTGGAGCGTTACCCCGAGATTACGTTCCGCAGTATTTCAGCGGAACAGACCAGTGAAGACTCCTACCAAATGACCGGAGAACTGGCGATCAAAAACCAGGTCCGAATGGTGACCATGGACCTTGTCTATACCGGTTCGGTGGTCGACGCCTTTGGTGTGGAAAGGGTCGGATTCGACGGTACGACCCACATCAACCGCACCGAATGGGGTCTGACCTGGAACGCGGCCCTGGAAACGGGCGGTGTGCTGGTGAGCGAGAAGATCAAGCTGGAGCTGGACATCTCCGCGATCCGCGTCTCCTGAGGATTCCGCGCCCCGGTGCGCGCGGCCACCCCAGGCCCCCCGCCGACAAGACGGGAAGGGGAGCACCCGGGGCCGGCCGCCAGGACAGCGGGCCCGGTCGGTGACCTCGGTGGTCCCCCACCCCGACCGGGCGGCCCGCCCCGCGCCACCGTGCCCCGTCGGGGTGTTCCCCTGGTACGTACGGCCACCGCGACGTACCGTGCGCCGCATGGCCCAGGACCCTGACGCGCTGTTCCAGGCGGTACGCACCCGCTGCCTCGCCCTGCCCGAGGTGACCGAGCGGGTCAGCCACGGGTCGCCGTCCTTCTTCGTCCGCCGCATGTTCCTCAGCTGGGTGGACGACCACCACGGCGACGGCAACACCGGTTTCTGGTGCGCGGCGCCCGACGGCGCCCAGTCCGCGCTGCTCGCCGAGGATCCCGAACGCTTCTTCCGCCCGCCCTATGTCGGTGGCCGGGGTTGGCTGGGCGTGCGCCTGGTGCTGGAGTCGGGCCGGGCGCCCGACTGGGACGAGGTGGCCGAACTGGTGGAGGACGCCTACCGGACGGTGGCTCCGGCCCGACTGGTGCGGTCGCTCCCCGAGCGCCCCGACAGCCGCTGATCCAGGCACCTGGGGAGCGCTGACCGGCCCGGGCGCGGGTCAGTCGTACTGCCGGCAGCGGCCGGGGAAGACCCCGCCCACCCGCGCGGCGAGCGTCTCCCGGGCGGCGTCGGCGGTCGCCGGGTCGGGGTCGGAGCCGAGCTGGGCGGCCAACCCCTCGGCCAGGCAGTGGAGTTCGAGCGCGGCCCGTTCCGGGTCGGTCTCCTCCGGCACCTCCCCGCACTCCTTGCCGTTGCGTACCGCCCGGGCCAGCAGTTCCCTGATGTGCCGTCCGGTCTCGGCGTGGGCGCGGGCCAGTCGTGGGTTGTCGACGGTACGGCCGAGGAAGGCCAGGGTGACCCGGAACGCCGAGCGTCGCCGGGCGTCCAAGGGCAGCCACTCGGCCAGCCCCTCGGTGACCACCTCGCGGATGGGCAGGCGCTGTTCGGCCGCCCGTTCCTCCAGCTTCGAGACCCGGCCGAGGATGCCGGCGACCACCCTGTCGTGGGTGAACAGCAGCATCTCGTCCTTGCTGCGGAAGTAGTGCTGCACGTGTCCGACGGAGACCCCGGCGGTGGCCGCCGTGCGTGCCACGGTGACCCGGTCCAGGCCGCCCTCGGTGATCAACTCCTGGACGGCTTCGGCGACCTGGGCGCGCCGTTCCTGGTGATCGACGACCTTCGGCATGGGGCCAGGGTAGCCAGCCGTGCCTTGCCGAGCCTTAAACCGTACGGCTATATTGCAAAAATCCGCCGCCCACCGAACGGACCCCCATGGCACCCCGCCTCCCGCACGGCCGACCCCCGCACCGGGTGGGGAAGTCGCTCCCCACCCTTCTCACCCTCCCCACCCTTCTCGTCCTCCTGACCCTGCTGACCGGCACCACCCCGGCGGTGGCCGCCACCCCGCACGAGGGCTCCCGCACCGACCGGCAGCGGCTGGCCCGGGTCGACGCCCACATACGGGAACGGATGGCGGCCACCGGCACCCCCGGAGCCGCGCTGGCCGTCGTCGAACGAGGCCGGGTGACCCACACCCGGGGCTACGGCCGGGACGGCGACGGCCGACCCGTCACCCCGGGCACCCCCTTCCTCTGGGGCTCGGTGGCCAAGCCGTTCACCGCCCTGACCGTGACCCAGCTCGCCGAGGCCGGACGCCTCGACCTGGACGACCCCGTCCGCGCCCACCTGCCCTGGTTCCGGCTGGCCGACCCGGACGCCTCCGCCCGGATCACGGTGCGCCACCTGCTCACCCACACCAGCGGGCTGCCCCGTTCGGCCAGCGACCTGGTGTCCGACCGCTACGACAACCGCCCCGACGGGCTCCGTCGGGCGGTACGCGACCTCGCCGACGTCCGCCCCGCCGCGCCCCCGGGCCGCGCCTACTCCTACTCCAGCGCCGGATACGCCGTCCTCGGGGCACTGGTGGAGGAGCTGACCGGCCGCCCCTTCGCCACACAGCTACGCCGCGAGGTCCTCGACCCCCTGCGGATGCGGCACGCGGTCGCCACCGAACGGGACTTCCGGCGCCAGCGGGTCAGCCCCGGACACCGCCAACTCCTCGGCCACCCCGTACGGTTCGACGCGCCCTTCGACGGCTCCGGCACCCCCTACGGCTACCTCGGCGGGACCGTCGGTGACCTCGCCCGGTTCGCCCGGGCACAGCTCAACGGGGGCGCACTCGACGGCCAGCGGGTGCTTTCCGCCCGGGGGGTCGCCGAGACCCACCGGGGCCAGGTCGCCAGCAGCGGCGACCACTACGGCCTCGGCTGGTCGGTCACCACCCTGGAGGGCACCGGACAACGAGCCGTCTGGCACAGCGGCGCCCTTCCCGGCTACCAGGCGATGGTGGTGCTGCTGCCGGACAGCGACCGCGCCGTGATCCTGCTCCAGAACGCGTTCAGCGTGCTCCGCGACCGGCAGTTCACCGACGCCGCGTTCGGGGCCGCCCAGATCCTCTCCGGCACCCACCCCACCACCACCGGGGCCGACCCGCTGTTCACCGGGCTGCCCTGGGCCACCTGCGCCCTGGTGCCGCTCCTGCTGCTGGCCCTCCTCGCCCCCGCGCTACGGCGCCCCACCGCCCGTACCCCCCGCACCCCCCGGCGGACCGCGGTCACCGGGGGGCTGGCCGTGACCGGGGCGCTGGGCCTGACCGCGCTGCTGGGGTGGGGGCTGCCCGCGATGGTGGACAGCGACCTGTCCACCATCGCCCTCTGGGCCCCCGACCTGGGCTGGAGCGTCCGTGCCGCACTCGTACTCGCCCCGCTCCTGGCGCTCCAGCGGCTCTGGCTGACCGCCCGACGGCTCCACCGGGCCCGCCGGTCGAGCCCCGGGGGACCGGTGGACGCCTAGCTAGGAGCGGTGGGCGAACCGGACCAGGGTGATCGAGGGGCGCACGCCCCGCAGCAGGGGCAGGCCGCCCAGGGTGGCGGCATACCGCCACGGTCCCCGGCCCGGGGGCAGGGGCAGGTCGGTGGCCGAGGCCAGGCCCGGCACCCGCTCCGGCAACCTCGCGGCCTCGGGTACGGACAGGGCGAACGGCATGGGCGGCGCGGTGTATCCGGGGGTGAGCCGCAGGCCCCGCAGCGTCCTGCGGCTGAACCAGTGGGGGATGCTGTCGAAGATCATCCAGCCCCCGGGGAACCGCCGGGCGCAGTCCCTGAGCAGCGCGTACACCTGCTCCGGCTCGAAGTACATCAGCAGGCCCTCGGCCGACAGCAGCACCCCCTGGCCGGGTTCGACCTCGTCCTGCCAGGAGCGGTCCAGGGCCGACAGGGCGAGCTGGCGGAGGTTGCCCTCCTCGGGCAGCAGCCGCCGCCGCAGGGCGACCACCTCGGGCAGGTCCACCGTCACCCACGGCGCCCGCCGGTCGCCCAGCCGCCAGTAGCCGGTCTGGAGCCCCTCCCCGAGCGCGACCACCGTGCCCTGGGGCCACTCCCGTCGGAAGCGCCGGACGACCCGGTCGAAGCACAGGGCACGGAGCGCGTGGCTCTGGCTGGGCTTGCCGAAGGTCTCTTCGTACGGGTAGTCGATCTCCCTCAACAGCCGCACGGCCTGGGGGTCTTCGAGCAGGGGCCGGGGCCGCGCGGCCTCGGTGGCCCGGTTGTGCAGCGTCCACAGCGTGGTTCTGGAAACCCCGGACAGCTCCGACCCGTCCATACGCACCCCCTCACAGGTGAGGCAAGCCTAAGCTGTCGTCGGCTCCGGTGTCCTCGGAGCGGGGGCCAGCGGTCACCGCCCACCCGCCACCGGGGCGCGCCGGTTCAGGAGGAGGGTGCCGAACCCGCCCGGGAGGCGCTCTCCGGGGTACGGGCGGCCCACTCGCCACGGACGTGGTCCAGGTGGCGGGTCATGACCTCCTCCACCCCGGCCACGTCCCGGGCCAGCAGGGCGTCCAGGATCTCGAAGTGCTCGGGCGCGGTCTGCTGGAGGGTGCCCTGTTCGGCGAGGGCGCTGACCCCGTACAGCCGGGTCTGGTCGCGGAGTTGGGCGACCGTCTCCACCAGCCGGCTGTTGCCGCCCAGTTCCAGCAGCCCCAGGTGGAAGCGGCGGTCCGCCTCCAGGAAGACGGGAATGTCGCCGGAGCGCGCGGCCGTCTCGATCTCGGTGGCGACGGGGCGCAGGGCCTCGATGTCCCGGTCGCTGGCGCGCTCCACCAGGGCGGCCACCCCGGGGATCTCCAGCATCCGGCGCATCTCCCCGATCTCGTCGAGGTCGTGCTCGCTGATCGGCACGATGCGGAAGCCCCGGTTGCGGACCGGCTCCAGGATGCCCTGGTTGACCAGGGTCAGCATGGCCTCGCGTACCGGGCTGTTGGACACTCCGAGCCGGCTGGCCAGGGCGGAGGCCGAGTAGATCTCGTTCGGTCCGATCTCCCCCGAGACGATGGCCTGCCGCACGATCACCAGGGCCTGGTCCCGCAGGCTCACCCGCTGAAGTCGCTGCACCCGACGCCTCCCTCTCGCTCCCCCGAGCCTTGACACCGCGATTCGGCGGTTCGCATACTACCCGGCAACGCTAAGCGGTAATCGATTACCGGCCAGATGGATTCGTCGCCCCACCCCCACGGCGACACCACCCACGGCCCCACCACTGGTAGCCACCGGCCTCCCCCTGACCAGTGCCCCCGCTCGTCCCCGCACGGAAGGACCCACCCGTGTCGTCTGAGAAGAAGCGCGGATACTGCACCCTGTGCCGGTCCCGCTGCGGCGCGGTGTACACCGTCGAGTCCGGGCGGATGACCCAGGTGGCACCCGACCCCGAGCACCCCACCGGCACCGCGCTGTGTCCCAAGGGCCGCGCGGCCCCGGAGATCGCGCACAGCACCCGCCGGCTGACCAGCCCCCTGCGCCGTACCCGCCCCAAGGGCGCCGACGACCCCGGCTGGGAGGAGATCAGCTGGGAGGAGGCCATGGCCACCGTCGCCGAACGGTTCTCCACCCTCCGCGAGGAGAACGGCGCCGAGGCCATCGCCTTCGCGGTCACCTCACCCAGCGGTACGCCGATGTCCGACTCCATCGACTGGGTCGAACGCCTCATCCGCCTGATGGGCGCCTCCAACACCTGCTACTCCACCGAGATCTGCAACTGGCACAAGGACTTCGCCCACGCCTTCACCTTCGGCAGCGGCCAGCCCACCGCCGACTACTCCGCCACCGACCTCGCCGTGCTGTGGGGCCACAACCCCGCCAAGACCTGGCTGGCCCAGGCCGTCGCGGTACGCGAGGGCCTGGACCGTGGCGCCCGGCTCGCGGTCGTCGACCCCCGCCGCTCCACCAGCGCCCGGGACGCCGACCACTGGATGCGCGTCCGCCCCGGCACGGACGCCGCCCTGGCCCTCGGCGTCGCCCGCCACCTCATCACCGGCGGCCACTACGACGACGCCTTCGTACGGTCCTGGACCAACGGCCCCACCCTGATCCGCCAGGACACCGGGCAACCACTACGGGCCGACGAACTGGACCCGGACGCCGGCGACGGCCTCACGGTCTGGGACCTGGCCACCGGCCACCCCCGCCCCTACGACACCCGCCACCCCGCCGAACGCCCCGAGGACCTCGCGCTGCGCGGGGAGTACATCGTGCCCCTCCGGGTGGACGGCGGACGGCGGCCGGTGACCGTCCACCCCGCGTTCGAGCTGTACGCCCGCGCCTGCGCACCGTGGACCCCGGCCGAGACCGCCCGGCACACCTGGATACCGGAGGACGAACTCCTCGCCTTCGCCGAGGAGTTCGCCGCCGCCCGCACCGTCGCCTACCACTCCTGGACCGGGGTGGGCCAGCACGGCAACGCCACCCAGACCGAACGGGCCATCGCCACCCTCTACGCCCTCAAGGGCTGCTACGACGCCCCCGGCGGCAACGTCCTGTGGCCCAGGGTGCCGGTCAACCCGGTCACCTCGCTGGACCAGATGGCCCCCGAGCAGCGCGCCAAGACCCTCGGCCTGGCCGAACGGCCCCTCGGACCACCGGCCACCGGCTGGGTCACCAGCCACGACCTCTACACCGCGATGCTCGATCACGTCCCGTACCGGGTGCGGGCCCTGATGGCCTTCGGCGCCAACCTGCTGGTCTCCCAACCCGACCCGGAACGCGGCCGGGAGGCCCTGGCCGCGTTGGACTTCTTCGTCCACTGCGACCTGTTCCTCAACCCCACCGCCGAGTACGCCGACCTCGTCCTCCCGGTCAACAGCCCCTGGGAACGCGAGGCCCTCAAGGTCGGCTTCGAGATCAGCCAGACCGCCCAGGAACGGGTCCAGCTGCGCCAACGGATGGTCGAACCGGTCGGCGCCTCCCGTTCCGACACCGAGATCGTCTTCGACCTGGCCTGCCGACTAGGCATGGGCGACGACTTCTTCCACGGCGACATCGAGGCCGCCTGGAACCACCAGCTGCGCCCCTCCGGCCTCACCACCGACGCACTGCGCCGCTTCCCGGAAGGCGTCCGCTTCCCCCTGGAGACCCGCTACCGCAAGTACGCCGAACGCGACGAGCGGGGCCGGGTCACCGGGTTCGCCACCCCCAGCCGCCGGGTGGAGCTGTACTCCGCGCGGCTGGCCGAAGCCGGCCAGCCCGGCGTACCGGACGCCGGCCCGACCCACCCGGACACCCTGCCCCTGCTGCTGACCAGCGCCAAGAACGGCTACTACTGCCACAGCCAGCACCGCGCCCTGCCCTCCCTGCGCCGCCGCCACCCGGAACCCACCGTCGAGGTGGCCCCCGACCTCGCCCGCCGACGCGGCTTCGCCGACGGCGACCTGGTGCGGGTGCGTACCGACCGGGGCGCCTTCCAGATGCGTGCCGTCCTGGACCCCGACCTCGACCCCCGGGTGGTGGTGGCCGAGTACGGCTGGTGGGAGGAGTCCCCCGACCTCGGCCTGCCCGGACACGACCCGGTGCGCGGCGGCGCCAACTTCAACGCCGCCGTCTCCGGCCGGCCCGCCGACCCGGTCAGCGGCTCCCTCCAGATGCGGGGCGTCCCCTGCGACATCGGCGTGCCCTCCGACCACCCGGACCGACCCCGACCCCGGGGCGGCACCCACCCGTTCACCGTGGTGGAGAAGGTCCCCCAGGGCCGGGACGTGACCGAACTGCGGCTGCGCCCCGCCGACGGCACCGGGGCCGACCTGGTACCCCACCGCCCCGGGCAGTACGTCGAGGTGACCCTCAGTGGCCTCCGGGGCGGGGCCGAGGTGGTCCGGTCGTACTCCCTCACCAGCGCACCGGGCGAGGGGCGGGCCATCGGCGTACGGCTCCTGCCCGGCGGCGCCGCCTCCACCCACGTCCACACCTCCCTGCGGGTCGGCGACACCGTCACCCTCGGCCCACCCACCGGAGGGTTCACCCTCCCCGTCGACCCGCCGTTCCCCGTGGTCGCGCTGGCCGCCGGAGTGGGCATCACCCCCTTCCTCAGCCAGCTGGAGGAGATGGCCCGCCACCACCCCGAGGGCCAGCGGATCACCCTGCACAAGGGCGACCGCGACAGCGCCGACTCCTGCTTCCGCGACCGCGTCCTCCGGCTGGCCGCGCGCCTGCCCCGGCTGCGCCTGGTGCGGCACCTGAGCCGCCCCGGCCCCGAGGACCGGATCGGCCGCACCTACGAACACCTGGGCCGGGTGACCGCCGAGTCCGTCTCGCCACGGGACATCGAGGAGCGGGCCCGCTTCTACCTCTGCGGCCCGGACACCATGATCCGCGAGGTCACCGAGGGACTGGTGGCCCGGGGCGTACCCCGCTTCGAGATCTTCTCCGAACGGTTCGCCCCACCCCCGATGGCCCTGCCCGAGGGCGACGCCCGGTACGAGGTCACCTTCCGCGCCTCCGGCAGCACCCTCACCTGGCAACCCCAGGACGGCCCCCTGCTGGACCTCGCCCAACGCAACGGGCTGCGGCTGCCCAGCGGTTGCCGGGTCGGCCAGTGCGAGAGCTGCGCGGTGCGGTTGCTCGCCGGCTCGGTCACCCACCTCACCGAACCCCCCGACGCCCAGGACGCCTGCCTCACCTGCCAGGCCGTCCCCACCAGCGACGTCGTCCTGGACGCCTGAACCACGACCGGAGGAGAAACCACCCCGTGCAGTACTTCGACGCCGCCCGGACCGCCGACCGGCTGGACTACCCCGTCCTCATCCCGGCCCTGCGGTCCGGCATGGCCACCGAGGCCTCCGTACCCCCCAGGAAGCACTACGCCCTGGACGAGGGGACCGCCGAGGAGGCCGGGGCGACCCTGCTGGTGATGCCCGCCTGGAACCGGGAGTTCCTCGGGGTGAAGCTGGTCGACGTCTTTCCCGGCAACGCCGCCCGGAACCTGCCCGCCCTGTCCTCCGCCTACGTACTGGCCGACGGGCGCACCGGAGAACACCTCGCCCTGATCGACGGGGGCGAGCTGACCCGCCGCCGTACCGTCGCCACCGCGGCCCTCGGGGCGGCCCTGCTGTCCCCCGAGGACGCCCGCACCCACCTGATCGTCGGCACCGGTCACATCGGCGGCGCGGTGTACGACGCCTACGCCGCCGTACGCCCCCACCTCAGCACCACCCTGGTCGCCGACCCCCACAACCCGGCCGGCGCCCGGGCACTCGCGGCCGACCTGGTACGGCGCGGCGTCAACGCCAGCCCCGTGGAGGACCTGCCCTCGGCCGTGGGGCGGGCCGACCTGATCACCACCGCCACCCTGGCCCGCGAACCGGTACTCCGTGACGAGTGGATCACCCCCGGCACCCACCTGGACCTGATCGGCAGCTTCCGCCCCGAGATGCACGAGGTCGACCCCTCCCTGCTGGGCCGCGCCACCGTGTTCGTCGACCACCCGGTCGCCCTCACCGAGGCCGGGGAGATCGCCACCGCGCTCGCCCGGGGCGTCCTCACCGAAGAGGACGTCGCCGCCACCCTCCCCGAACTGTGCGCCCGGACCACCCCCCGGCCGCGCGAGGAGGGGGAGATCACCGTTTTCAAGACCGTGGGCACCGGACTGACCGACCTCGTCGCGGCCGTGACCGTCTACACCAGCACGTGACCCCATCCAGCACCCAGGAGCAGTGATGCAGGCAAGCAAAGCCGTACCCGGCCCCCAGGGAGAACCGGCCGGCACCGAGGAGACCGGACCGCTGTCACGTCTGGCGGTCCGTATGTCGAACTTCTCCGAGAAGTGGTTCCCCGAGGCGTTCATCTTCGCGCTGATCGCCCTCGTGGTGGTGACCGCCGCCGCGCTGTCCATCGGCGCCTCCCCCGCCTCGGTCACCCAGGAGTTCGGCAACGGCTTCTGGGACCTGATCCCCTTCGCCATGCAGATGGCCTTCGTCGCCATCGGCGGGTACGTGGTGGCCACCGCGCCGGTGGCCCACCGGCTGATCGCCCGGATCGCGGCGGTCCCCTCCGACGGGCCGAGGGCGATCGCCCTGATCGCCACCGTGAGCACCGTCAGCTCCCTGTTCAACTGGGGGTTCAGCCTGATCTTCTCCGGCCTGCTGGCCCGGCAGATGGCCCGCCGCGACGAGCTACGGCTCGACTACCGGGCCGCCGGAGCCGCGGCCTTCATGGGACTGGGCAGCGTCTGGGCCCTGGGCATCAGCTCCTCGGCCGCCCAGCTCCAGGCCAACCCCGAGAGCATCCCCAAGAACCTGATGCCGATCACCGGGGTCATCCCGTTCCGCGACACCATCTTCCTGTGGCAGTCGATGCTGATCGCCGTCGTACTGATCGCCGTGGTGGTCACCGTCGCCTACTTCTCCGCGCCCCGGGGCCCGCAGGTCCGCAGCGCCCACGACCTGGGCGTGGACCTCGACACCGAGGAGGAGGAGAAGCTGCCGCCCCGCTCACGGCCCGGCGAGTGGCTGGAGTACAGCCCGCTGCTGACCGTACTGGTGGTGGCCCTCGGCGTGGGCTGGGCGGTCCAGGAGTTCGCCAGCTCCGACCCCCTGGTGGCCATCTCCGGCCTCAACACCTACAACCTGCTGTTCCTGCTGCTGGGGATGCTGCTGCACTGGCGCCCCCGCAGCTTCCTCACCGCCGTGGCCAAGGCGGTTCCCGCCACCAGCGGCGTGCTGATCCAGTTCCCCATCTACGCCTCGATCGCCGCCGTACTCACCCGCCCCACCAACGGCGCCGGCCACTCGGTCGCCGACTACGTCACCCAGGCGTTCACCTCGCTGTCCTCGGCGGCGCCCTTCCCCCTGGTGGTGGCGGTCTACTCGGCCGTCCTCGGCTTCTTCATCCCCTCCGGCGGCGGCAAGTGGCTGATCGAGGCGCCCTACGTGATGGACGCGGCGAACGACCTGCACGCCAACCTCGGCTGGACCGTGCAGGTCTACAACGTCGCCGAGTCCCTCCCCAACCTCATCAACCCGTTCTGGATGCTGCCGCTGCTCGGCATCCTCAAACTGAGGGCACGGCACCTGGTGGGCTTCACCTTCCTCCAGCTGCTGTTCCTCGCACCCCTGGCCCTCGCCCTGCTGACCGGGCTCTCCTACACCCTCGGCTACAGCCCACCCGCCGTACCCTGACCCACCACCCGCACCTCGTGGCCCCCTCCCCGGAGGGGGCCACACCACGTGGGGCGGGGGAAGCCAGGGGGTGGGTGCGCGGAGTTCCCCGGTGGAAGGCGGATGGGGACGACCTCCCGGGGAGGTGGGGGCCCGGGCGCCGGAGCCAGCCAGCGCCCGGGCACGATGCCCGCGCGGGCGGGGCGACGGCCGATCCCGGTCACCGCTCCCGTAAGTACGACGGGACAGGGGGGCAACGGGGCCACCGTGCCGTTACGTACGAGGTAAAGGCACCGTCCGGTCACCCTGCCCCTCCGCACGGAACGGCGACGCCGCACACGGCCCACGCCCCGACACCAACTCCGGCCCGTGCGGCGGGATCTGACCGCGAAAAACCCTGTTCACGTCACCGCTGTCCAGGTGCTGAACAGGAAGCCGGTCCTCTCTGATGGGACCCGGTGGGGCCGGTCACGGCGATCGGGCACGGGGGGACCGCTCGACGTGACCGGCCCCACCGAGACACCCGATCCGAACCGGCACACCGAAGGGCAGGAGCATCATGACCACATCGCCCGGGGACCTACCGCCGCCCCCGGCCTTTCCTCCCCCACCGCCCTACCCGCCCCCCACTCCGAGAGGGCCCGGGCTGACGTCCCGCGTGGTGGAGCGCCTCCGACTCGCGCTACCCCCTCCGGCGCGCGAGCCCGCCGACCCCCTGCTGGCCGGCCTCGCCAACGCCGCCCTCCCCGGGGCGGGTTACGCCCTGATGGGGCGCCGGCTGCCGGCGGCCCTCGCGCTTCTCGGCACCGTCACCCTGCTCACCGTGGTGTACACGGTCGCCTCCCCGTGGTGCGACCTCCTGCTGCTCCTGTTCTGGGCGGCCGGCATCGCCCACGGCGCCTGGCTCGCCCGTACCGTGACGGACCCGGCGTCCCCACCCCCGGCCACGGAACCCGGCACCACCCCCGACAGGAGCGGCGAACCGCCAGCGGCTGACGCCCCCGCGGCGGAGCCCGCAGCACCCGCAGAACCCGCCGACACCCCAGCGCCGGACCACCACGAGACGCCCCCCGACCCCGCCCCGACCGGGCAGCCCCAGACCGGGCAGCCCCCGGTCGGCCCGAGGCGCCGGATCGGCTGGCAACGTCCCCACCTGATCTGGGGCGGGGCCGCACTGGTCGTCCTGCTCCTCGCCGGCTTCCTGCGGTTCGACGGCCTGCGGGTCGCGGACCAGGTACGGGCGGCCCACCAGGACGGCGACTGCCCCGAACTCACCGGGCGGCAGTCCGAGTTGTGGTTCGGTACCCGGCTGGCCGACGCCCCCGACGCCGCGCGCGGAGATCGGCTGGCCCGGTCCTGCGACCGCCTTCGGGCCGCCTCCCGCGACCTGCGCACCGGCCTACGCGGTGACACCGGCGCCCTGGAGCGGGGATTCCGTACCCTCTCCGCCGTACTGCCCGGCAACCGGGCGATCACCGCGACCACCCTCGACACCTTCCTCGGCCAGGTTTCCGGGAGAGCCGCCCGGGAGCCCTGCGACACCGCCGCCGTCACCAGGTGGCTGTGGCAGCGCGAGCGCACCGGCGACCTGCTGGACCGCTCCACCCGCGCCGCCGCGCGTACCGTGCCCGCCGCGCTCAGGAAGTGCGGCGACTCCCTGATGGAGGACGACGCCTGGGCCAAGGCCCGTGCCCGCTACCAGGAGGTGGTCGACCACCATCCCGACAGCACCCAGGCGAAGGCCGCCCGCGCGGGTGTCACCCGCGCCACCCACGCCCTGGAACTGCGGAAGGTGCGCGGCCTGCTCACCGGGGGCTACGGCGACGCCCTGCCCCGCTACTGCGACGAGCCCGCCCGGTACAGCGCCGCCGCCCCCTACCGCAAGGGGCACAACCGCGCCCTGGTCCACGGCGGCTCCAAGTACACCGGCAAGCTTCCGGGCGGCTGGCGTACGACCGACCCCACCAAAGCCACCACGGTGGTCTGCGTCGGGGAGGAGAAGAACGGCGACTCGGTGGGCTCCTGCCTCTACGAGAAGCGCAAGCTCTCAAGCTTCCCCTACAAGGTGACCTTCCGTCGGATCAAGCTCCCGGTGAAGGTCTACGAACTACGCACCGGCAAGCTCGTGGCCGACCGAAAGATCCAGATCAGCGGCTCCAGTTGCCCCCGTGTCCTGCGGTACGAGACCTACGGCACCGACATCGGCCCGCCGTCCAACACCCACGTCACCCCCTCCAGGAAGAACGTCCGCGACGCCCTCCGCCCCCTCCTCAAACCCTGACCCGACCGACCGGCCCCTCGACGGGGACGGACCGGTACGCGCACGGGTGAGTGCTCCGGGCCGGAGCACTCACCCGTCTGATCCCTCGCGCCCTTCGAGGGCGCTCCAGGCACGCGTCCCCTGAGGTCACGGTCACTCGGCGGTGGCCACGACCTGCAACTCCACCTTCAGGCGCCGGCCCGTCATCCCCTTGGCGTTCGTCAGCCCCATCGCGTAACGGTCCACCTCGGCGCTGCCCCGCGCGGTGAAGCGGTCACCGTCGACGGTCACCGAGTCCACGGCCACCTCCAGCGGGGTGGTGACCCCCCGGACGGTCAACACCCCGTCCAGGTAGCCCCCTTCACCGGACCGCTCCGCCTGTTCGCTGACGAAGACGATCTCGGGGTGGTTCTCGACGTCCAGGTAGTCGTCCGACCGCACGTGGTCGTCCCGCTTGGTGTTGCCCGAGTCGAAGGTCGCGGCGGCCACGGACACCCGTACCGCGGACTCCTCCACCGGGTCGCCCACCGTGATCCGGCCCTCGCTGATCGCGAAGGTCCCGCGCACCGGCAGCAGCCCGAACATGGCGCGGGTACGGAACCGCACCGTCGACGCCTCCGTGTCGATCACGTAGCCGCCGGTCCTCGGCAGCCCCTCCACACCCGCTGTACTCATGTCCCGGTCCCTCCGAACCCTCGGTCGCGCGCTGTCTGGCTCGTCAGACTCTCTCACCCACCGGACCGCCACGCCCCGCCCTCAGCGAACTCCGACCCCGGCCACGGGGACGCCCCACCCGGGATCACGCCGCGGAAAACGCAGAAGGCCCCGTCTCCCTCTGAGGGAGGCGGGGCCTCTGAACTGCTCTCTCGCTGCGCGCTCGGCAGGATTCGAACCTGCAACCTTCTGATCCGTAGTTGTACGAACCCCGTCTCTGTGAGTCCAAGGAGTCTCCACGCACGCGAAAACGTCCAGCTCAGCGCCGATTTTCCACGTGAGTCCACCCAGTCTGTGAGATCTGTGTGAGACGACCGTGAGACGACGAAGCCCCGGCTCGGTGGTGTTCACCGGCCGGGGCTTCGCCGTGCTTCAGCTCTGCCGCGCCTCCAGCACGGTCAGGCGCTCGGGGTGCTCCGAGGTCCACTGGCGGCCCGTCCCCATCTCGGGGCGCAGCACCCACAGGGCACCGCCCTGTACGTCCGTGACGATGCCGTCCCGGTCGGTGTCCTCGTCGTGGACCAGATCGCCCACCCACGGGCTCCGCTTCTCGCTCACTTCACGCCCTCCAGGTCCGCCCAGACGACCTTCCCCCAGTGCCGTTCGTCGGTGCCCCAGTCGGCGGCCAGCGCCGCCACGAGAAGCAGGCCGCGCCCGCCCTCTTCATCGTCGTCCGCCTCGCGCTCCACGGGCCGTTCCCGGGAGAGGTCCGCGACCGCCACCCGCACCACGTCCTGAGCCGCGCGCTCCACCACCACGCGGATGCTCTCGCGCCGGGCGTGCTGGACGGCGTTCGCCACCAGCTCGGAGACGACCAGCGCGCCTTCTTCGGCCAGGTCGTCCAGGTGCCACGCAGCACACGCGGCGCGCACCAGGCGGCGGGCGGTCGCGGCGCTCTCGGGCTCCCGGGGCAGGGTCTCGCTGTAGCCGGGATGCCCGGTCGGTCGGGATGTGGTGGTCACGGTCATCAGGACCCCTCGTCGGTGAGCGGGAGGTGCGGCCCGCCCCCGACGGGGGACGCAGGGGCGGACCACTCCAGTGGGCCGTCGCGCTGTCCTGTTGATGGCGGCCCGTCACTCAGTGAACGAGGTGATGTGACAGACCGTGAGGAAAACTCGCGCCAGCGTGCACCAGCGGCAACCGGAAATTTCGCGGTCGCTCCCACGCCGAAATCCCGCTACCTCGCTACCTTGAAACCGTGGAGGCGAACAGGCACTTGACGGATGCACTGGCCGAAGAAGCACTGACCCAGGCCGAGTTGGCGGAGGCCGTGAACGACTACCTCCGGTCGCTCGGCAGGGAAGGCACCGTCAGTGACCGGACAGTGCGGCACTGGCTGACCGGAAAGACCCGATGGCCTCACCCTCGGCAGCGGGAAGCCCTGGAGGCAGTATTCGGCTGTACCGCCGAGGAACTGGGCTTCAGGCCCCCGGCGGGCAGACGCAGCCCTACGAGGACGGAGGACCCTGTGCGCCGCAGGAACTTCCTCACCGCCGCCACCGGCACGACCGCCGCCGTCGTGCCCCTGGTCGCCGCCCGGCCGCACTCAGTCGGCACCACGGACGTGATCCGGCTCCGCAGCGGCCTGGACGCCCTGACGGCCCTGGACGCCTCCAGAGGCGGGCACGAGGCCCTGGAGCGGTCCGCCCTGGCGGGCGCCACCGAGGCCCTGGAGTTGCAGAAGCGGGCCGCCTCCCAGCGCATCCGTCAGCGCCTCTTCAGCGTGGCCGCGAACTACACCGCGTCGGCCGCCTGGTCGGCCGTGGACGCTCGCCAGAGTGACCGCGCGCTGGGGCACCTGAACCGCGCGCTGTACCTGGCGGGCATGGCGAAGGACCCGGTGGCGGAGCTTCGCGTGTGGAACTCGCACGCCATGCTCGCGCTGCATCGCGGGGAGTTCTCGCAAGCCGTGGACGCGGGCCAGGCTGCCCAGGCGACCACCATCACCCGCCGAGACCCCCTGTTCGCCTCCCTCGCCCACGCCCGTACGGCCATCGGCCATTCCAGCGCCGGGGACCGGCGGGGCGCCCTGCGGTCGCTGGGGCATGCGGAAGACGCCTTGACGAAGGCAGGCATGGACGAGCTCCGGCCGTCCTGGGTGGCCTTCTACGGGTCTGCGGAGTTGATGGCTATCACCGCCATCGTGCGGGACGAGATCGGGGACGCAGCGGGCGCGGAGGCGGCCTCTCACCGAGCCTTGGCCACCATCCCGAAGCAGTACCGCCGCAACCGCGCGCTGGCCACGCTGCAACTCGCCCTCACCCAGCTCCACCAGCGCGACGTAGACCAGGCGTGCGCCACGGCGGATCGGGTGTTCGCGCTCATGGCCGGTGATCCCCTGCCGGGCCGGATGCGGTCCTATCTCGGGGACTTCCTCCGCGACTTGATCACTCTGGCGCCGGACTCCGTGACCGCACGAGAGTGGGAAGACCGATACCGATCAGAATGGAGCCAAGTTCGATGACGACCCCCGCCTTGGAGCTACGCCACTACGGCCACGACGACCTGTCGGAGATCCGGCAGGTGCTCATCGACGTGCACGCGGATGTGCACGCCGACCGCATGGCCGATGACGAATTCAGGCGGAAGTTCCCCTGGTTCGTGGACCACTGGGGCGGGAACCCCGGCTTCTCCTGCGTGATCGCGTACGACGGGGACGAGGTAGCGGGCTTCGCCTATGGCGCCCCGGGCGCAGAGGGCCGGGAGTGGTGGCGGGAGCACCTGGACCCGGCGCCGGAGAAGGCCCGCACGTTCCACTTCTCGGAGCTGATGGTACGTGAGCAGTGGCGGAAGACGGGCGCGGCGGAGCGGCTGCACCGGGCCCTGATGGATGCTCGGGACGACGACCTGGCGGCGCTGCTGGTGGACGTGACGCACCCGAAGGTCCAGTCTCTCTACGAGTCGTGGGGCTACCGCAAGATCGGAGAGGACCAGCCGTTCCCCGACTCCCCGGTGTACGCCGTGATGCTGGTGGATCTGCCGCTGCCCTGACTGCTGGTTTTTCGCCCCGGAGCCGTAGCGGTGCAGCAAGCAGACATCATGCACTCATGGATTCAGGACTTGCAGCGGTGCTCGGCGCCGGGATCACCGGCGCCGTAGCGTCGTTGGGCGCGTTTCTTGCCTATTGGCAGACGAAGGCCCAGGTGAGGAGCAACGCGAAACTGGCACTCCGGGAGCCGAGGCGGAAGATCTACAGTGACTTTCTGACGGCGTGTCGGGAAGCCAACGAGGCTGTCTGGGACCTCGTGTCAGAGGAAACGCACGAAGCCCCTGCAGGAGCCATCCACCGCGTACTTGACACTCGGTTTTCTAGGTTGCAACACCTTCTCGCGGAAGTGGACTTAGAAGGACCGGACGCTGTGAGCGAAGCAGCACACGCGGTGGTGGATGCCTTCGGTGACCTGCACGCAAACGCCTTCATTATGTTCGAGACGGGGGAGCCAAGTGATGACGATGGACGGCCGATCGGCTTCGGCGGTGACATCACAGGTGACGTACGGGAAGGCTTGACGAAATTCGTATGGGCCGGGCGTAAGGCGCTCCAGACAGACGCAGATCAGGCGCCCTGACTGGGCAGCTTGGTAACACGCCTGCTCGTGTTCAGCCCGCCGTTGCCAGGCCGTCCCGGATGCGCTGGGCGCGGGCCTGCCCGATCGAGTACCGGGTCTTCAGCTCCCGCACCGAGGGGTACCCGTCGGCGTACTCCTGCCGTACCCGCGCGGTGAGCGGGTCCGGGGTACCCGGCGCGGCGGGTACGGCGCGAGTGCGGGTACGGGGTGCGGGGCGTACCCGCTCGGATGCGGGCACGGCCGCGAGTACCGGCGGCTGCTCGGGTACGGCGGGCATCGCGGCCAAGTGCAGCAGGTGACCGACGACCGCCGGGGGTACGAGCGAGGTGGCCGCCACGAGTACGGGGGTGTCGGCGGGTGCGTGGCCGGTGCCGATCAGGTGCGAGACGACCTGTGCGGCGATGGCGAGCACGAGCGCGAGCCCCGCGCCGACGATCGCGGACCAGCGGCCGGGCTCGCCCGCACGGCGGGCGGACGCCACGGCAGCGGCAATCCCCGCGTACGCGGACAGCACGACCGGCATCCCGTAGGCGAAGGGGTCGCTCCAGCCCGCGAGGCGGGCAAGGTGGTACTCGCCGGGGGCGCACATGCCGAGTGCGACGACGAGTACGACCGGCCGCCCAACGGTGGCGAGTACGCGCACCCAGAACGGAGTACGGGCCGGGCTCACCGGGTGCCACCGCGCGGATCCACCAGGGCCGCGAGTGCGGCGCGGTAGCGGAGTACGTCCGGGGTGGGCTCCAGGGCCGCCGCGACGAGCTGGAGGCACCGCAGGGGGGAGAGCGGCGCGGTCTCGGTCCGGGGGGCCGGGGCGGTGACGGTAGCGTTGAACATGTCGAACTCCAGGTGATGTCTGGTGGTCGGCTAGGCCCTGTTCGGGAGCTGCAACTCTCGGGCGGGGCCGCTTCGTTACTCGGCTGCGGTGACGGTCTCGAACCACTCGAAGGGCACGAGCACGGCGCGCGGTTCACCGTTCTTGGTGATCACGGTCGGCTCGCCCTGGAAGTAGGCCGCATCGACGCGGCGCCCGAGGTCGGGGCGGAGGTCGCGGAGACCGATGCGGGTGGCTTCATCCATGTACACAGTTTACTCCCGTCTTTACGGGTGCTCAGACCTGTTTTCGCAGGTCAGAGGTAGCGTGGTAGCAACCGCGGGGCCGCTTCGCCGGGGCCGTAGGCGGCCGTCTGCGGGGCTGGGGCGGGCCGGACGCACCCAAGCCCCGTCCGGGGCGCGAACAGGGCTCGGGCGGTCACGCGGCGGGCAGGCCCCGGGCCTGACGCTCCGCCATCACCTCCCGGACCACCGAGGCCATCACCGTGGATGCCTCCGGCTTCCGGGCTTCCACCCCGAAGGTCTCCAGCGCACGGTTCACGATCTCGAACATGATCGTCGTCTGGATCTCCTGGAGCCGTACCAGGCGCTCGTCCAGACCGATCCGGGCCGCCGTCTCGATCATCTTGAACAGGCGGTCCCGCTCCTGCCCGTACAGCCGCACCCAGCCGTGGATGCGGGCCGAGTACGTGGTGTCGATGCCCGGGAACTCGGTGGCGCCCTTGTCGGCCTCAGACTCCACACCCCACACCAGCGCCTCGGCCTCCGTCTCCTGCACCCGGTCCCGCAGCCACTTCACGTGTGCGGCCGTCCACTGGATCTCGCGCTGCATGATCAAGCCCGGGTCCTCGGCGTCGCCCAACTCCCCGTAGGTCGCCTCCCAGTCGGCGCGGGCGGCCAACTGCTCGGCCACCTCCGCGCGGCGCTCAGCAGCCGCCTGCACCTGCGGGGCCGACCCGCCGTGCATCCGGCACACCGTGGTGCCGGTGACCGCCATCCCCCGGCAGCGCTTCCCGGACCGCGTACTCGCCGTGCAGCGGCCGTCAGCGTCCGCCTGCGGGCCGTTCCCGACCCCGGTGGACTGGGCGACCCCGTACGCGCGGCCATCGCTGTAGGACCCCATACGCGCGTTGCTGCTCATGCCGCTTCTCCTTCCTCAGCCGCGACCAGGGCGGCACACACGGCGTCCGCTGCGGACACTTCGGACTGCACGGGCATGCCATCCGTCCAGATCGACCACTGGGGCGTGGAGGCGACCGCCACAACGTCCGGGGCCTCGAAGGCGCTGAACTGGCCCGGCCGGTGATGCAAGCTGGACGCGAAGTGGAGCTGGTGTGTCCGGCCGCCGTCGAAGTAGAGGCCGGGGCCGTGCTCGCCGGTGATGGTGGGGCGCCGGTACTCGTCGGTGCCGGGGTGCCGGGCGAAGAACTCGCAGTCGTAGGCGTCGGCACGCTCGGCCGGGGTGCGGTGCTCTCCGGCGTCGAACAGGTTCATGATCATCTCCTCCTCTGGAGGGCCGTAACTGGCAGCAGTTGATACGAAGTCAAGTGAGCCTGGCGGCAATGCCGCAGGTCACACACCTTCTCGTGTCGCATGAGGGGCCGATATCTCACAGCCGTCTCACAAGCGCGTGTAAACGCGGGGTTCAGGCGGCTCAGGACGGATTGATCAACTGGACGATCTCGTGACCGCGCGCACCCCAGCACGAGCCGCCACACATCGAGTCGTCAATGATCTTCTTGGCCGACAGGGCGGCTTCGTGGGTGGACCAGAGCGCGACCGTGAGGGCGTTGCGGCGCCCGCCGGACGGGCACCGGGACACCGTGGCGTACGGGCCCTCACCGCAGACCCACACGGCGCGGGGCCACATGCACTTGGCGAGCGCGTTGTACGTCCGGTGGGCCCGAGTGCAGTGGTGCTGCCGGTACCGCTTGAAGGTCGGCTGCGGCGCGGTCGCGGCCCGCAGGTTCGGGGGGAGCTTCGGCATGATCACTTCTCCTTCGGATCTCTGGATCGGGCACTGCGGCCGGGTCTGGGCTACCCCGTCCCCCCGGGGCCTTTACAGGCCCCCCGGGAGTGGGACGGGGTGGGATGCCGCCCCGTCCGGGACGGGGTGGGACGGGGTGGGACGGGGTAGAGCGCGAAACGCTCTGACCTGCGGGATTTCCCGGTTCTACCCCGTCCCTGATCTTGGGACGGGGTGGCCCCCGCCGCAGGGGCCGCACCCCGTCCCGCACCCCGTCCCTGATCTTGGTCGCGGGACGGGGTAGAACGGCCCCCATCACGCCCCCTCGGGGAGCATCAGCGGGCCATCCGCGAGGACGAGGTTCGGCTTGTTCTGCGGCACGTCCTCCAGCTCCGCCAGCTCCCCGGAGGACAGCAGGTTCCGCACCGCCGCGCGCACCGTCTCCGGCTTCTTCTGAAGGGCCTTGGCGAGCTGGGTCTTGCTCCACGGCCCCGGCTCCTTCTGGAGCAGTTCGATGATCATCCGCTCCGTCTGGCCAGTCGCCTGCTTCAGCCCGAAGCCCGGGAGGGACGCCCGCGTCACCGTCGTCTCGATCGGCCCTTCGCCCGTGGAGCGGTAGTTGACGTACGCCACGACCTCGTTGCGCTTCCCCGCGCCGCTGCCGTTGTCCTTCCGCAGCGTCAACGTGGACTGGCCGGTGCCGAAGAACTCCGGCCGCTTCGCCAACTTGATCTCGTACAAGGCGCCCTGGGTAGCGAGGAACTTCCGCTTCGATCCGGCTTGCCGCTCGGTGTTCTCGTGGCCGATGTGGTCGATGAAGACCCCGGCGGCCCCGTGCCGGGTGAACGGCGTGAAGTAGATGCGGAACACCTCGTCAACGCCCTCGGAGTCGTTGACCTTCATGCCGATACCGGCGATGGCCGGGCTCAGGGCATCCATCGTCACCAGATCCACGGCCTTCACGGTCTCCGAGGGCATCCGCTCCAGGTCGGCGGCCGTGCGCGTGGAGTGGAACCGCTCCAGGATCGCTTCCGGCTTAGCGCCCGCCCACACGAGCTTCTGAATCTGGTCCTCGATCGCGTTGTGGTCGAAGTCCCAGTGGACGACGATCCCGCCCGCGTTCAGCACCTCCGCCTGGAGCTGGGTGATGTAGAGCGTCTTACCGGCGGAGCCATCACCGAAGATGCCGTTTACACGCCCCGGGTAGAACAGGCCGTGGCCGTTCGGATCGTCAGCCACAGTCCCCACGGACGGGTACACCCGCCAGTTGCCCGCCAGGACGGCTTCCAGGGCTTCCGCCACCGACTTCTCGGCCGTGCCCTGCTCCCGCTCCAGAACGAGCCGGTGGCGGGCTTCCTGCTCCACCCGGATCTTCTGTACGCGCTGGGCCACCAGCTTCTCGAAGGCGTCCGAGTCCTCCGCGACGACTTCGCCGCGCGGCTCGCCCTTGGCCTCCAGGTACTCCCACTTGGCCAGGCCGTCTCCCGGCTTCCACGGCGCCTTGCCCGCCGCCGGGTTGTCCACGAAGGCGGCCACCACGCCCTCCAGCACATCGACGCAGGTCGAGCGCGGGAGGTCCGAGTGGTACAGGTGCCACGCCAGGGCGGTCAGCTTGTTGTCCTGACCGTCCGTCACGGCGCCCGGGGTGAGCATGGCGCGCACGTCCAGCGGTTCCCCGTCCAGGACCGGCACCACCGTGCCGGTGAGGGCGGGCAGATGGTCCGAGGACAGCGCGGCCACCCACCCGGCGGGCAGCTCCGGGAAGTCGTCCGGGGAGGGCACCACACCGTCCTCCAGCCGCTCCCCGTCCGGCCCGTACCAGCGGTACGTCTCCTGCGTCCCGGGGTGCCGGGACGGCCACACCACGGCGTACCGGTGGTGGTGCTGGATCGTCTCGATCCCCGGCCCGGGAAGGGTGTTGAGCCGCCCTGTACCGGCGGGCAGCCGGTAGAAGAAGATCCGGGACGGTCCCGGCCCCCGGGAGGTGCTGGAGTAAGTGGCGGGCAGAGCGCCGTGCGCGGCCTCCAGAGCGGCCAGGGAGGCGGCTCCGGGCTTCCCGTCGTAGGCGTCAACGTCCAGGCCCACAAGGGCGCCTGAGAGCCGCAGGGCGAGGTTCTGGCGGTAGTAGCTGCCGGTGCTCGCCTCGGCCCACGACAGGTATTCGTCCGGCCGCGTCTGGCGACCTGAACCGCCGGTGACGCCCTGGAGCTGAACGACCTTTCCCTTGGCGGGAATCACGCCCGTCCAACCGGCCTCCGCGTACACCGGAGCGCCGTCAGCGAAGGGTCCGCCCTTGATGTACTTCACGACACACAGTCCATTTCCCCGCTCTCTACCGGGACCGGTAGAATGGGCGGCGGTTGATCAGGTGAATGGCTGTGCTGCGATGGGGATCGCTTAGGGCGGTATCGGGCTTGGGCTCCCGGTGCCGCCTTTCCTCTTGCTCAGACGGCGGCCGGGACCTTGGATTCCAGCCACGCGTCCACGTCGGAACGGCGGTAGCGAATGGTGCCGTTGGGGGCGTCGGTGAGCCGGGCGTAAGTCGGGCCGGTGCCTTCCCGCCGCCAGGTGGCGAGCGTGATCGTGGAGATGCCAAGCAGTTCTCCGACCTGCTTCGGGCTCAGCCACTCTTGTGCCACGGGGATTTCGGTGTTCATGGCTCCCGCTTTCGGGGTCGGTGTTGAATGACTTCATCTTCTATTGATCGCGGAAGGCTGAAGCACCGAGAGGCTTCCCCGAGACCGATAGAGGCCGAGCCGGCGAGCTACCATGCTTCACATTCCCGCAGGTCAGAGACTTGCACCCGACTCCTGAAGCTAAAAGGGGCTCACCCGGCACGAAGATGAACGGACATCCGCCCTGCTGAATGCACTCGCGGGCACTCGAAGACCCCCGCCGACCGAAGTCAACGGGGGCCAGGAGAGAAAGCGTCACGCCGCCTTCTGCGGGCCGTTCAAGCGCTCGGGAGTCCACTCCTCGAACAGCTCGGCCAGGTGCTCCCAGAACGCCGTCCAGTCGTCCGGGAGCGGCGTCTTCTGCTCGTTCTCCACCATCAGTTCAGTCCTTCCGAGGTGACGCGCACCGAGATAGCCGCGCGGAGTTCGTTCACCGGCTGGCCGGTCTCCTCGGCCACGGCCGCGAAGTCTTCGATGCTCTCGCGGATCATCTTGGCGTCGTACTCCTCATCCGTGAACGAGGGCGTCCAGTCGCGCCCCATACCGGCGCTGCTGACGATCTTCATTTCGATCCCTCCCAATACGGGGTCCGTTGAACCCCGCCGTGCCGGGCGAGAGGGAATTCAACCGAGAGGGAGAGCCGGTATCCTGGGGGCAGTAGAGACCGGGCTCTCGGCTCGGGGTTCTGCACTTCATCAGTCGGAGCGGCGCCCATCCCATGCGGGGCGCCGCTTCGGCGTTTCCGGGGTCAGGACAGGGAGAGCACCGAGCAGTTGCGGGCGTGGTGCTCCGCCACCTCCAGGGCGTCCGCCTCGGCGCGGCCCTTGCCGCACCCCGAGCAGTCCCAGCGCGGGCCGTCGCCGTCCTCGGAGACGCTGACCCGGGCGCCCGTGTAAACGGCGCGGAACTCCGTCTGCTGCTGCGTCATGCTGCTGCACCTCCGGGTGCGTTGGTGAAGCCGACCGACAGACAGTCGGCGGCGTGGCGCTGGGCGGCGTGGTGGGCGTCCTCGGCGGGCACGTCCCGCTTCCCGCACCCCGTGCACGACCACCGGCCGCCCTGGACGGTCACCCGGCCGCCCATGCGGGTGCCGTAGCCGTCGCCGCTCTCGTCCTGCCGGGGCGGGAGCGGCGTCCACTGGTTCAGCGGCTCCATGTCACACTGCCCGGCACTTCGCCGCGTGCTGCTCGGCGCGGTCGCGGGCGACATCCGACCACCCGTAGCCCAGCTCGTCCCGCTTCCCGCACCCGGCGCAGTACCAGTACGAAACCTCGGTCTCGGCCGTCCGCGCGGTGGTGACGAGGTTCCCGCCCACAGTGCGGTACTGTTTGCCGGTGTGGTCGCCGGGCTCCGGCGCCATCAACACCTCGCGGTCACCGGCGGAGTTGGCCAGCTCGTACGACCACTCGGTGTCGATCAGGTCGTACATCTCGTCGTCCGTGATGTTGCTCAGCGGCCCGGTCTGCTCCGGGGCCGCCACGATCCGGCCGTCCGTGTCGGTCTTGAATCCAGTCATGCTGATCATCTCCTAGCGGAAGTGGTTGCGCGGCAGGTAGCCGCTGATGGTGGTGGTGTTGCATCCGGCCGCGTGGGCGCGGCCGTTGTCCTCGTAGCCCTCGCCCTGGTCCCCGCACGAGGTGCAGGCCCAGACCCGTACGCCGGGGCGGTCGGGGTGGTTGGAGGTCTCCACGCGCCCGCCGCCGTCGGCGGTCAGGTAGAACCGCGACTCCAGGGCGGCCACGTCAGGCCGCCTGAAGGGCCGCAGCGGGCGGGGTCGGGTCCGGCTCGCCGGACAGGACGCGGACGATGCTCGCCGTCACGACGCGGACCTTGCCCCCGACCTTGATCGTCTGGAACGGGAAGTCGCCCCGCTTGATCGCCTCGTAGGCGGTGGAGGTTCCGACGCCGACGACGCGGGACGCCTCGGCCACGCTCACGGTCAGCGACCGGGTGGCCGCGAACTCTGCCAGTGCCGCAACGTCGGGCGGGTTTCCGTTTACACGCTCCATTTCCACTCCCCTCGGCTATTTTCTCTCCGATGCCTCTAATTTACGGGACGCCGAAGGGTGCTCCAGAGCTGCTTGACCTGCGGAGACTGTAGATAAGGCAGCATTGGAAGCACGGGCAGCGTGCCTGACCTGGCCCTTTCTTCGGGAAAAAATCTGGCGACACAATATCGACTGTTTAAACGCAGCAAAAATGACTCCTATGCGTCTCACGCAGGTAGCGCTACTATGCTGCTATGAGTACCCGAGAAGGCCCGCCGGGGCCGTACACCCGGCACGTAGCCGCGACCATCCGTGATCTGCGAGAACGTGCAGGGCTGAACACCACCGAGCTGGCGCGACGGCTCACCGCCGCCGGGCGCCCGATCCACCAGACGACCGTCAGCCGGATCGAGTCGGGGAGTCGAGCGATCACCGTGGACGACGTGGCCGCGTTCGCGGCCGTCTTCGGTGTCCGGCCCGCCGCGCTGCTCCCCGGAGACCCCGAGGACCCCGCGTGCGCGTGCCGCCTGCACGGCCACAGCTACGACAGCCGCGAGATCACCGGCCCCGGCCCGCGCACCTGCAACGACTGCGGCCAGCAAGAGCAGCTGGAACGGGAGGACTGACCATGCCCAACCCGATCAAGAAGTTGCCGCCCAACAGACAAGGGCAGATCCGGTACCGCTTCGTCGTGGACGCGGGCACCGACCCGACCACCGGCAAGCGGCGCCAACTGACTGTCACCCGGAACACCTTGAAGGAGGCCAAGGCGGAGCACGCCCGCATCGTCCACGAGACGAAGACGGGCACGCTGGTCTTGCCCTCCAAGGTCATCATGGCCGACCTCGTGGCAGCGTTCCTCACCCACAAGCAGGGGAAGTCGGCCGCGACCCGGCGCTGTTACGAGGACGCCACGCGGTACGTGGTGACCTTCTGCGGCGACAAGCCCGCCCAGAAGCTCACGGAAGACGACGTGGACGCACTGGTGAAGTGGATGGCCACCAGCGCTCGCCGTATCGGCGGCAAGCCGGGCACAGGGCTGAGCGCCCGTACGATCCACCTCACGCTCACGAGTCTGCGGGCCGTGCTCAAGCTCGGTATGCGGCGCGGCATCGTGCACCGCAACGTGGCGGAGTACACCGAGATCCCGCAGGAGATCTCGGACGCCGCGAAGGAATACAACCCCTGGACACAGCCGGAGGTGAAGACGTTCCTCGCGCACGTCGCGACTGACCGCCTGCACGCGGTCATGCTGCTGTCCCTGATCGGGCTCCGCCCGGCGGAAGTCTGCGGCCTGCGCTGGTCGGATGTGGACCTCGATACAGGGGTGATCAGCGTGAAGCACACCCGCACGCTGGTCGCGGGCAAGGTGGTCGAGAAGGCCACCAAGACCAAGGCCGGGGAGCGGGTGTTGCCTCTCCCTGACGAGGTGCTGACCCCGCTCAAGACATTCAAGGCCAGGCAGGCGGCGGAGAAGCTGGCCGCCGGGGAGGCGTACGAGGCATCCGGCTTCGTCGTCGTGGACGAGTTGGGGCGCGCGGTGAAGACGGACTGGCTCCGCCGCCGGACGTACGAGCGGATGCAGTCGGCGGGGGTGCGTAAGGTACGGCTCTACGACGCCCGGCACACCTGCTTGTCATGGATGCTGAACAACGGCGTGCCAGACACGGTGGTCTCCGCATGGGCCGGGCACAGCAACCTGTCACTGGCGAAAGACGTGTACGGACACAGCGACCCGCAGAGCCTCAAGGCGGGGTCCGAGAAGCTGGCCGAACTGCTCGGCTGAGAGCAAGATCGAACTGGAAAGTGAGAGCCCGTGAGAGATGGGGTCGTGAGAGCAACGACGAAGGCCCCGACTCACGTAGTGAATCAGGGCCTTGACCTTGGACTTTGCAGTTATCCTGTGGCGCGCTCGGCAGGATTCGAACCTGCAACCTTCTGATCCGTAGTCAGATGCTCTATCCGTTAAGCTACGAGCGCCTGACGCCTGAACTTGCCCTCGGCGTCTTGTGCGGGCACCACACTACATGACCCGCCGCGTGACGTGAAATTCTTTGCCCGCACCCGCTCTGAGCTGGGTGGACGCCCCAAATTGGGGGCTCGGGCCAGGCCCCCTCGCACACCCGGCACCGGGCCGGGGAGCCCCCTTCCGCGCACCGCCCGACCGGTAGTCCGGCGTCCTGCTGCCCCGTACGAGGCGGACCCCGGTGGCCGTGACGGCCGGGCACCGTCGGGGACCTCCGAGACGCGCCGCCGTCCGTCGGGTACCGCGACGGCGGCGGGGGCCAACGGCGGTGCGGTCACTCGTGGTTGACGTGAGGGCGGAGCGGTACCGGTGGCCGGGGCGCACAAAGCGGCCGGGGAGTCCGCGACGTACGCGGACTCCCCGGCCGAAGTGCGGAGGCTGAGGGATTTGAACCCTCGATGGGGGGTTACCCCAAACCGCATTAGCAGTGCGGCGCCATAGACCAGACTAGGCGAAGCCTCCTCGCACCCGACGATCATGCCGACGAGGTGCGTGCAGATGATGGCACAGCCCTGAGGCCGCCTCCAATCGCCCACACCCTACCCGCTGGCGTGGGAGCCCGGCAAAGCAGTTGGCCCGGCACGGAAGGGGGCCCGGTACGGAGGTCGGAGCGCCGCGGGGCGCGGGGGTGAACCGGCGGGGGATCACCGGCGTTCCGGGGGTGGGGCGCAACGAGTCGGGCGCCGGCGCGTTAGTCACGGCGGGGCGCGGCCAAGCGCCCCCTCGACTCGTGGACTTCGGGAGCCCCTGATGCGACGTTCCTTGATCACCTTCGCCGCGATCTCCTTCACCCTGGCGCTGCCCACCCTGGCGGTCGCCACCGAGGAGCACGGTCCGGCACAGGCCCGGGACCACCTGACCGTGACGGTGTTCGGGGCCGACCAGGCCTACGCCAAGCGGTACGAGCTGCGGTGCGAGCCGACCGGTGGCGACCACCCACGGGCCGAGGAGGCGTGCGAGGCGCTGAACCGTACGACCCGTGGGGTGCGGAACCCGTTCCAGAGCACCTCCGGGGACACCAACTGTTCGATGATCTACGGCGGTCCGGCGACGGCCACCATCACCGGTACCTGGCGCGGTGCGCCGGTGGACGCCCGGTTCTCCCGGGAGAACGGCTGTGAGATCGCCCGCTGGGACACCCTCGTACCCGTGCTGCCCGACCAGGCCGACCCCGGCCGGGCGACCGGGTCCGCCGCGCGGTGAGCCAGGCGTGACCGTGGGTGACGTGAGCAAGGTGACATCCCGCTTCCACCGGTCGCGGTACGACGCCTCCCGCCCCTGCCCCGTCCCTCCCCCCGGTGTCGCGCCGGAGGGAGGGACCCACGTCAACTGCCCTGCCAGAAGCGGCGGAACGACGGCCGGCCGTCAGCGGTCGGCGACCGTCCGAGGGACTGGGGAAAGGGCTACCGTCTCCGCCCTCTCACGGTTTCCCCGCTCCCCGCGTACGGGTGGGTCGTAGACTTCCCCCCTAGTGACAGACGCCGGGGGAACGGCAGACTGGGCCCACCGGACACTCGGGTACCGCCGGGCGTCGGCCACCAGCACAGCGGTCACGAGGGAGGAACGTCGCAGTGAGCAGCAGGCCACCCCGAGGCACTGCTCGCCTCGCCGCCATACTCGACGCGTTGCCCGACGCCCTGCTTCTGGTGAACTGCAACGGCACCGTCGTCAACGCCAACACCATCGCCCTGGAGACCTTCGAGACTCCCGGCACCGCCCTGGTGGGGCGGGGACTGTTGAGCCTGTTGCCGGACTTCGACCCGAACCGTATCCCCGGCTCCATGCGGCGGCCGGAGGAGGCGGGTACGGGGCGTACCAAGCCGAAGCGGATGGTGGCCCGCCGTACCGACGGCAGCGAGTTCCCGGTCGAGGTCACCAGTGCCAACCTGGAGGACGGGCGTACCCCCTACGCCTCCGCCTTCGAGGCCGCCTGGGCGGACCATCCGGGTGGCCGCAACCAGTACACCGGTGACGAGTTGCTGATGCTGGTCGTCCGCGACCTGACCGGCACCCTGGACACCGAGGACGAACTCGCCCGCCAGCAGCGGCAGACCGAACTCATCCTGCGCGCCGCCTCCGAGGGCATCGTCGGCGTGGACACCCACGGCAAGATCGTGCTGGTCAACCCGTCCGCCGCGCAGATCCTCGGCTACCGCGCCGGCGACCTGGGCGGCCAGGAGCTGCACCCCCTGCTGCACCACTCGCGGGAGGACGGCAGCCCGCTGCCGTACGAGGAGACCCCGCTGTGCGACACCCTGCGCTCCGGGCGCAAGCACCGGGTACGGGTGGGCCAGGTGCTGTGGGGCAAGGACGGCCGGCCGGTACCGGTGGACATGACCACCGCCCCGATGCGGGACGGCGAACAGCTGGTGGGCGCCGTACTGACCTTCGCCGACCGCCGGGCGTTGCGTGAACTGACCGACCGCCACCGGCAGTTGATGGCGGTCATAGACGAGGGGCTGCGCGGGCCGCTGGAACGGTTGCGCGCCGAACTCGGCGGGCTGGCCGCCGACCCGGCCGGCCAGCTGTGGCCGGAGGCCAACCAGATCCTGCACCACCTGGCGGCCGGGTACTCCCGGATGACCAGCCTGGTCGACAACGTGCTCGCCTACCAGCGGCTGGACGCCGGCAGGGAGAAGCTGCGCCGGGAACGGGTGTCGATGGACGCCGTGGTCAGCGCCGGGGTGGAGGGCGCGGTGGAACTGATCGGCCCCGGCCGGGTGCAGTTCGCCGTACACGCCCCGCCGATAGAGGCCGAGGTCGACGCGGAACGTCTGTCCACCGCCCTGTCCCACCTGATCGCCGACGTGGCCGGGGTGGACGCCACGGGCGCCGGCACCCTGGGCGCCGACTCCACCATCGTGGTCGCCGCCGCCCAACGGGGCGGCGAGGACGGGGTGGTGCGCATCGAGGTGCGCGGACCCCACGCCGGCGGCCACCCGGTGCACGAACCCCTGGTACGGGGCATCGTCCGACGGCACGGCGGGGTGCTCCAGACCCACGAGGTGCCCGGCTCCATGGGCGGCAGCGCCTATGTGCTGGAGGTGCCGGTCAGCGCCGGCGGTACGCGTCCGGCCCTCACCGGCGCCCGCGACCACGAGACCACCGTGATGCCCGCACCCGCCCAGCCGGTACGCGGTACCGAGGAGGCCCCCGGGGCGGAGGGCTCCCCCGCCGCCGCCCACGGTGCCTGGACCGGCGACGGCAGCGAGGACCCCGGCACCCCGACCGGTACCGCCGCCCCCTCCGAGGGGATGGGGGTACCGCACGGCCCGTTCCCCGGGCCGGCGCCCGCACCCACCGCCATGACACCGGCCGTCGGTTCGCTGCCGGCGGTGCCCGAGACACCCCAGGCACCCCAGGCACCCCAGACACCTCAGGCACCTCAGGCACCGAGTGGGAACGGCGTCCAGGAGGGGGTCGACGTCTCCGGGGCGAGCGCCCTGCGACCGGTACGCCCCCAGCCTTCCGGCCGTCGGCGGGCCCGCCCGGCCCCCGAGGCCCCCGCCGCTCAGGCGCCCTCCCAGACACCCGAGGGACAGGGTTACGAGGGCGGTGACCGTCAGCGGGCCGCCCTGCCGGCCGGCCCCGGCACCGCCCCGGGGCTGGCCCCCCAGCCCGGCACGCCCACCCCGGCGGCCGGCACCCCCGGCCATGCTCCCGGCCAGGACACCAGCCAGGCCCCCGGCCATGACGATGACGCCACCGGTGGGGGGCGGCGAGCCCGACGGGCGCTGGCCAGCCCCGAGCCACGGCAGTCGGACACCCCCGGGGCGGGCACCCCGAACGGCGCCGGCCAGGACACCGGCACCCCGACTCCGACCGGTACCGCCGCCCAGAACGGTCAACCGCCCTCCTGGAACGGCGAGTCGACGGGCGGGCCGGCGTCGTCCGAGGCCCCGGAGGCCACCCCCCGTCCCGGTACCGGGCGCCGCGCCCGCCGTGCCGCCCCGGCGGAGGGGGCCGACGCCACCGGGGCCGGACAGGGGAGCGCCGCTCCGGTGGCCGACCCCGAGCCGTCCCTGGTGGACACCCCGCCCCGCCCCGGGAGCCGGCGTGCCCGGCGACTGGCCAGGGCGGCGGCACAGGCCCGGGCGAACGCCGAGGCCACCCCGAGCGAGGGCACCCCCACCGGCACCGACGGCGCCGGTACGCCCTACGGCACGGACGGCGCCGGCACCCCGTACGCCACGCCCCCCTCCGGCACCCCGACGACGCCCCAGGGCACCGACGGAACAGGGAGCCCCTACGGCTCGGACGGCGCCGGTACGCCCTACGGCACCGACGGGGCGGGCCAGCCCAGCCCCGAGGCGCAGCCCCAGGAGGACAGCCCCGGTGCGGTGCCGCGCCCCCGTGGCGCCCTGACCGACGCCGGGCCCCTGCCCCCCGTGGGCCCACCCGCGCCGGGGGCGACCGAGGCCCACCCGCACGGGGCCACCCCGACACCGCCGCCCGGCCAACCCCTGGGCGAGCAGGGCCAGTTCGGCGCCGGCCCCCAGCCGGCACCCCCTCCGGCGGCACCCGGGCCCCAGCCCGGCCCGCTGCCCCAGCCCCGTACCACCGGGGAGGACCAGGGCGAACCCCTGCCCCGTATCCAACTGCCTGACGAGCACGGGGAGTTCGGCGAGGGCCCCGAGGCGGCGCCCCAGGCCCTGCCCCCCGAGGAGGGGGACCAGCCGGCCGAGGAGGGCCAGGGCGAACCCGAACCGGCCCCGGTCCTGCCCCCACGGGTGGCGGCGAGCCCCATCCTGGGCGGCGGGCCGATCCCCGAGGAGCTGACCCGGCGCCGTTCACTGCCGCTGCCCGGCTCCGAGCAGCGCCAGGAGCCCTCGGGCATCAGCGTGCGCACCCTGGGTCACGGCGCCCCGTACGCCCGGCAGTTGGGCGAGCACGGGGGCACCCCGTACTCCGCCTCCGCGCCCGGTACGGCCATCCCCTCCACCCCCTCCTCGCCGCCCGGGACGCCCGGTGGCGGCCGGCGCCGCAAGCTGGGGTCACGGGAGGAGCAGCCGGCCCCCGAGGGAGCCGCCCCCGCCCCGCCGTCGGCGCCGCCACGTCCGACCGCCCCGCCCCCGGCTCGCCCCCGTAGGGAGGGGCCGCCGGCGCAGGAGTTCAGCGTGGGCGCACCGGGTGGTGCCGAGGGGCCGGAGCCCCTGGACGGGCCCGACTCCCCGGTGGCGGTCAGCCAGCGGGCGGACCAGCCGCCGCGCGCCGACGACGAGTTGCCCCCGGAGCCCCTGGACAACCCGCGCCGGCTGCTGGTGTGGCCGGAGCCCGACGGGTCCACCCGGTCGGCGTTGACCGAGCGGGGCTACCGCCCGGTGATCGTCAACTCCCGGGAGGAGGTGGACGCGCAGATCTCCGCCTATCCGGCGGCCCTGTTCGTCGACCCGCTGACCGGCCCCATCACCCGTACCGCCCTCCAGTCGCTGCGGACCGCCGCGGTGGCCGCCGAGGTGCCGGTGCTGGTGACGGCGGGCCTGGGCCACGCCTCGCGGGAAGCCGCCTACGGCGCCGACCCGGCCGTGCTGCTGAAGGCGCTGGCCCCCCGGGACAGCGAGCAGCACCCGCCCCGGGTGCTGCTGGTGGAGGAGAACCCGGCGATCGCGGAGGCGTTCATCGCCACCCTGGAGCGCCGGGGTATGCAGGCCGCGCACGCCCCCTCGGACCGGGAGGCGATGAACGTCGCCTCCCAGATCCACCCCAACCTGGTGGTGATGGACCTGATGCAGGTACGCCGCCGCCGGTCCGGGCTGATCGACTGGCTGAGGGTCAACGGGCTGCTGGCCCGTACCCCCTTCGTGGTCTACACCTCGGCCGGGATGGACCCCGCGCAGCTGCCCCGACTGACGTCCGGGGAGACCGTGTTGTTCCTCGCCGAGCGGTCCACCAGCCAGGAGGTACAGGGCCGGATCGTGGACCTGCTCACCAAGATCGGCGCCCACTGACGGCACCCGGTACGGCGGTCACCCCCGCCCGTACCGGGTGGGGCGCGCTCACCAGAAGCGGAACCCGGTGAGGATCACCTCCCCGGAACCCACCAGCCGGCCGTCCGGGTTGTGGTCGCCCTCCACCCCGAAGTACCGCTCCAGCAGCGCCCCGCCCAACTCCAGCGGAGAGAACGGCAGAGCGCAGGTCCCCGAAGCTTCCACCGGGTGCCGGCCCTCCCAGTACGGCAGCTCCACCGGCAGCCGCTCCCCCAGGTCCTGGACGATCCCGTCGTCCGGGTTCACGCTCAGCGCGCGACGCGGTACGCCGTCCTCCCAGCGGGCGAAGGCCAGCAGGTCCACCGTGCTGTGCGTCAGGTGCGCGGTGGCCGACCGGCCGGCGCCCACCCTCCGTACCAGGTCGGTGAGTTCGGTGGGCGGGTCCTCGATCCACTCCCGGCAGCACACCAGGTCCAGCCCGGGGAAACGGCCGGCGAAGACCATTCCCTCGGGCGGCCATATCACCGCGTCCACGTCGGCCTTGCCGACCTCGGTCAGCCGCCGGCCGGGGAAGACCTCCGCCAGCAGCTCCCCGGTCCGGTCCGGGTCGGCCACACTCCGCTCCCGAGCACGCATCGCCTCCCGTGGCGTACCCCGCGAGAAGGACAACAGCGCGGACTTCAACCCCATGGCAACCCCCTGTCCCGAGGTGCTCACACCCCCTGGCTCCCCGCGTCCACGGGGATGGTCCAACCGTTGCCAGAACCCTAGGCAGGCCCACTGACACAGGCCCCGGACCGGCCGTGACCGGGGGCGGTACCGGGTCGGCCGGCGGCCAACCCGCCACGAAGTCGGGCCGGTTGACCGGGGCCGCACGGGGTACCCGATCCTTCACCCACCGCGCCGGGGGCCGGCGGGACCACGCCCCCTACTCTGGAGGACCCCCACGCAACAGCTCCACTCCCCTCGTACTGGACCGGAGGAGACTGAACGCGGTGAACGCGACAAGCGGGACGAACACCAAGAGCGCGGTACGCGGGACGGCGGCGCGGCACACGGCCGAGGGCGCCCTCACCTTCCTGGGCGGCCTGGCCCTCTGTCTGAGCATGGACAACCTGAGCACGCCGGTACTGGTGATGGCGACGGTCGGACTGGTGCTGATGTGTGTGGGCGGCACCCAGCTGGCCTCGGAGCTGCTGCGCTCCACCGTCAGCACGGAACCCACCCGGGACGGGAGCTGACCGGCTCCGGCGGCGGGCTCACCGCGCCACCGGAGCCGTCCGGGCTCAGAGTTCGGTGACCTCCAGCTCGCCCTCGGCGTACTGGCCACGGATCCGCTTCTTGTCGAACTTGCCGACACTGGTCTTGGGCACCGCCGGGATCAGCGCCCAGCGCTCGGGCACCTGCCAGCGGGCCAGCCGCTCCAGCAGGAAGGCCCGAAGTTCCTGGTAGGTGACGTCACCGGCGTCCTCCCGTAGGACGACGGTGGCCAGCGGGCGCTCGCCCCACTTCTGGTCCGGTACGGCGACCACCGCGGCCTCGGCCACGGCGGGGTGCGCCATCAGGTGGTTCTCCAGCTCCACGGAGGAGATCCACTCGCCCCCGGACTTGATCACGTCCTTGGAGCGGTCGGTGAGGGTGAGGTAGCCGTTGGGGGAGATGACCCCCACGTCGCCGGTACGCAGCCAGCCGTCCGGGCTGAACTTGTCCTCGGGCTTGATGTTCTCCTCCGAGCCGGCGCCCCCGTAGTAGGCGGCGGCGACCCAGGGCCCGCGTACCTCCAGCTCGCCGGCCGAGACGCCGTCCCAGGGGAGGGCGTCCCCGTCCGGGCCGACCAGCCGGGCCTCCACGGAGGCGGGCAGCCGGCCCTGGGTGACGCGGTAGGCGAAGGTCTCCTCCTCCGACAGCCCGGCCGGGGGATGGCAGACGGTGCCCAGCGGAGAGGTCTCGGTCATGCCCCAGGCGTGGATGATCTCGATACCGTGCCGCTCCTCGAAGTCCCGCATCAGAGCGGGCGGACAGGCGGAGCCACCGATGATCACGTAACGCAGCGAGGAGACGTCGCGGGGGCGGGCGTCCAACTCGGCCAACAGCCCCTGCCAGATCGTGGGCACCGCCGCGCTCAGGGTGGGGCGTACCGTCTCGATCATCTCGGCGATGGGCTCGGGCTGGAGGAACCGCTCGGGCATCAGCAGCGAGGCGCCGGCCATGAACGCGGCGTACGGCAGGCCCCAGGCGTTGACGTGGAACATCGGCACCACCGGGTGGGCGATGTCCGAGGAGCCGAGCCCGAAGGACTCGCGGCTGTTGACCTGCATCGCGTGCAGGTAGATGGAACGGTGGCTGAACAGCACGCCCTTGGGGTCCCCGGTGGTGCCGGAGGTGTAGCACAGGCTCGCGGCCTGCCGCTCGTCCAGCTCGGGCCAGTCGTAGTGGGTGGGGCGGCCGGCCAGCAGGTCCTCGTACTCGTGGACGGTCACCCCGGACTCCGCCAGTACGCCACGGTCCCCCGGTCCGGCCACCACCACGTGCCGCACGCTGCCCAGACGCGGCAACAGGGGCGCCAACAGAGGCAGCAGGGTGCCGTTGACCAGCAGCACCCGGTTCGCGGCGTGGTCGACGATCCAGGTCAACTGGTCGGCCGGCAGCCGGAGGTTGAGGGTGTGCAGCACCGCGCCCATGGAGGGGATCGCGAGATACGCCTCCAGGTGCTCGGCGTTGTTCCACATCAGGGTGCCCACCCGCTCGTCGGGCTGCACCCCCAGTTCCTCCCGCAGCGCGTGCGCCAGCTGCGCGGAGCGTGCCCCGACCTCGGCGTAGGTGCGCCGCTCGGGCTCCGCCCCCGTCCAGGTGGTCACCTGGGACCCACCGTGGACGGTGGATCCGTGGGTCAGGATTCGTGAGACGAGCAGCGGCACGTCTTGCATGGTGCTGAGCATCGGGCGCCCTCCCGGAGACCTGTTACGCGCAGGTAATGTTGCCGCCGATTCTTGCCGCGTACCGTCCGGTATGTCACTAGGCACGTGGCGTTTCACGCGGTCAACCGCCCACGGTTCTCCGAAGGCCGCCCCGGTACCCGGGCTTCAGGCCGCCAGCTGCTCCGGCACCCGGGCCTCCTCCTCACGGCCGACCGCCATCGCCGTCAGCGCCCCGTCCGACAGCAGGGGGTCCTCGCGGAGCTTGGCCAGCGCGCGGGACACCGCGCTCTTCACGGTACCCACCGAGACGCCCAACAGCTCGGCGGTACGGACCTCGCTCAGGTCCTCGTAGTACCTCAGCACCACCATGGCCCGCTGCCGCGCCGGCAGCTTCATCACCGCCTGCCACACCGCGTCCCGCACCGCCTGCTGTTCGGCGGGGTCGGGGGCCGGCTGCACGTCGGGCTCGGGCAGCTCCTCGCAGACGTACTCGTCGACCTTGCGCTTGCGCCACTGCGAGGTGCGGGTGTTCAGCAGGGCCCGTCTGACGTAGCCGTCCAGGGCACGGTGGTCCTGGATGCGGTCCCAGGCCAGGTAGGTCTTGGTCAGGGCGGTCTGCAGCAGGTCCTCGGCGTCACTGGGGTTGGCGGTCAGCGAGCGCGCGGTGCGCAGCAGAACGGGCCCCCGAGTACGCACGTAAGACGTGAACGTCGGCCCGTCCTGCGGGCTCTGCGTGGTCACTGTCCCAGTCGCGGTCATGTCACACACGCTAGGCGCAGCGCCCGCGCGGGGGATCACCCGCAGGTCCCGAACGGGACTCCCCCTCTGGTTGTAGGGCCGGCGCCCGGGCGACCTCCTGGGGGTGGAGGGGGTGATGACGGGCCCTGGAGGGTACGCCGCCCGGGCCCCTAGTGGACCGGCTCCGGGGCGCGGACCCGCGCTCCCCCGGAGCGGTCACCGTAGCGACCAACGCGCCTGGTGGTCACGGTCAGTTGACGCGGGCCACCGGGGCGTCGACCTGGTTGCTGTCGATCTGCATCCGGTACCCGCCGTACCGGCGTACGACGTTGCCCTCGTACTGGTGCACCCGGCGGTGCGGCTTCCAGTCCTCCCGCCCGAGCACCGGTTCGGCGTCCACCGACGGCGTTCCCTTCCAGCGGGCGAACCACACCACGTCCGGCAGCCCCTGGTGGCCGGCCCGGCGGGCGCTGGCCAGGTGGGCGATCCCCGAGTCGGCGCTGCTGTAGTAGCCGGCCAGGTAGCCGAGTTGGCGCACCCGCTCGCTCCAGCCCTTCACGAAGGACAGGGTGGTGTCCGCGCAGTCGCGGTCACTCCGGTCGTACGCCTCCATGTCCAGGTACACCGGGCTGTCCTTGGCGATACCCAGCCCCCGGGCCCGGTTCACCGCGTCCTCCGCCTCCCGCACGCCCTGGCCCCAGCCGTCCGAGGACTCCATCCGCACGTGCCGCTTGTTCTCCGACCGTACGCAGGGGGACTGCGAACCGACGTAGATCGGCAACACGCTCCACCCCGAGTCGTCCACCTCCCGCATCCACCCCCTGGTCAGGTGGGGTTGGTCGGGGCAGGCCCGTCCCCGACCACCGATGTAGACCCCCACCCCCCGGTACGGGGACGACGTACGCCAGGCCCTCATCGCCTCCGCCGAGGGCGCCTGACAGGTGTCCAGGGCCCGCCCCTGGAAGACCTTCGCCCCACTCGGGTCCGGCAGGGTGCGGGACAACTCGCCCAGCCCCACCTCGCCGGTACGGGGCAGTCGCACCTCGGCCGGCTGCTCCGGCCGTTGCCCGGTCAGGGGCTTGCCCGACTCCGGTCCGTTCACCGGACGTACCGGATCGGGGAGGGTACGGCCGCTCTCGGCGGCCGGGTCAAGGGTGCCGGCGCGCCCGGCGGTGGCCGGCCCGGTGGTCTGGGGGCCCGCCTGGGCCGCTGGTACGACGCCCAGCAGGGCGCCCAGGGCGGCCACCAGGACGACCCATACTCGGATGATGTGATTTCGACACATGGCCCCGAGTGAAGGGGCGGCCCCCCACCGTGTCCCCGAGACACGCCCCCACCGCCGCCAGGTTCAGCCGTCTGCCCCTCCCCGGTCCCCGGTTCCGCCGAGCCCGGCCCGTACCGGCAACCGCCCCCGGGCACCCCGCGCAGAACAGTGCCGTACGGCCGCCTACGGAGCGGTCGTACGGCACTGTTACTTCCCCAAGCGGCCGGCTTCTTCAGGAGCCGGAAGCGAAAGCACCTGTCAAAGGCATCCCTCCTGCACGTCGGTGCGGAACCCCGAACTACCCAGCCCCACAAGGCGGTTGACCCTTCCCGGCCCTCCGACCCCTGCGACGTGGACGCCCCCAGACTGCCCAGCACCCCACCCCGAATCACCTGAGAACCCCTGATTCCATCGCAAGCATGACCCTCGCGATATAAACCTCCACCCCACCCCCAATCCCCCACCCGCTCGGGGGCCTCGAACGAGCCCCACCCAAGGCCCGCCACCGTGGCGGAGAAGCACAAGCCTGTGCCTCCGCATGGGCAGGTCGAGCCACCGCGCGAGGCACCTCCCTCGTAGACGCATCAACCAGCCTGGCGCCCTCCACCCGTCTCACCCCGGCAACGCGATGACCCGCGCACTCGCACCGCCAACCCACCGCAAGAACCCCACCCCCAAGGCCACCTACACAGCCTCCCAACAGGCACTGCTCGCCGTGGCCGCCATCACCCCTGGCGGGTTCGCGACCACAACGGACCGGAACACGGCGGCTCAGGTGACAAGGGGGCGGGCGCTGCGCGGTTCGGGTCAGCGTGCCCGCCGCGTTCCCCGTCAGGCGGGGAACGACAGGGAGTGGCGATTCATCGCGGGCGGGGAGAGGAAACGGCCTCTGCCCGTTCACGCTGGCCAGAGGCCGTTCATCGGCGGAGGCTGTGGGATTCGAACCCACGGTGACATCGCGGCCACGACGGTTCCAGGACCACATCGCGCGAGGTGCCGAGTAGGAGGAATGCCTCGAAGGGGCCCGGCTGGCCACAGGTTGGCCACGAGCAGCCCTCGAAGAGGGTCACTGGTGGCCCTAACATCCGAACCCAGGCAGGCTGAGCCAGTAGACATCCACGGCCACTGGGGGGAGACACATGAGGGAAGGGCACCTTCTGATGGACCGCCAACCAGCCCTCTCCACGAAGCCCCAGACGAACCTCCCGGCCAACAGGCCAACCCTCAGACCCGCTTGGCAAAGGAGGCGTAAAGCTGCGGAATCCCGCATTACCTGCCAGTAAGTTGCCTGGTCAGCTCCTGTGCTCCCCGCGTATGCGGGGATGACCCCGAAGAGGAGCAGATCCTCGCGCTCTGCATGAGGTGCTCCCCGCGTATGCGGGGATGACCCCCACGCCCCTACCGCCCCCGCGCCTCCGTTCAGTGAGCCGGGTCTCCGCCGTCCAGGCAACCTGGTCGGGCTGCTAGCGGGGCAGAACTCGTACCGCAGCTCGTACAGGTGTCCGGCCTTGGCCATGGTGGTGGCCTCGATGGAGCGCTCGTTGTCGCTGTAGACGACGCGCATGGTGCGGAGGACGGGCAGGGCACTGGGAGACGGAGCGTCTCGTACCTCTCCAGATGGGCACACGCGCGGAGACCCGGTCCACGGTGTGACGAGGCGGGTACCCGAGTTCGGCCAGCACCGCCGGGGTGCCGCCACGGATCTTGCGGCGTTCGGTCAGGGCTGCGCCTCGGGCAAGCTCGGCCGGATAGTGGAACTCGGCCCGTTCCACCGGCTCTCCTCGTACCGCAACATCTGCCGGCGCACGAAGGCCGTGCCGGACTCTCCGAGGTCGAGCGCCTCCACGATCTCGGCCGGGGGGACGGACCTCACGGACGTCCAGGAGCACGATGCTTCCGCGCTTACCGCGACGACTGGCTACCGACAATTAGCGGTACTGCCCACCCGGTTCAGGAAGTCGGTCAATGTCGGCCGGGCGGATGGTCTCCTGAGGGCGCTTCCGAACGACACGACCGCCCGTCTGAACGCCGAAGGGGTGCCCGTCGAAGACGGGCACCCCTTCTGAGCTGGTCTTATGTTGACCTGGGCGGAGGCTGTGGGATTTGAACCCACGGTGACATCGCTGCCACGACGGTTTTCAAGACCACATCGCGCACGGCGCTGAACAGGAAGAATGGCCCGAAGGGGGCCCGGCTGGCCACAGGTTGGCCACAAGCGACCTATCAGACGGCCACTAGTGACCCTCGGGAGCGTTTCGATGACGTTATGCTGACAGCTGTCTGGGATGTGCCTCTCATCACCCAACGAATCGCCATTCGCGGAGTGGCAGTCACCCGAGGAGAGGACACAACATGCCAGATGAACAACCGCCTGATGAGTCAGGTGAATGCAAAGGCGATCCTGTGTGGTTTCGGCTGACCGTGGCCCTGCTCACCACAGTCACAGCGATCGCAGCGTGTGTCGAAGCGTTGGCTCGATAGCGAGCGAGCGGTAGCCGCCGAACGGACCTGTAAAGCAGGTCCGGCCGTATGGTAGTCGGCCGGACCCGCTCTAACGCTCCACGCTTGGGGCTTGGCTACGATCTCACCGTGGCCAAGCCCCCCTTTGCGTATACGCGCCCTGGAACGAGTACATCTCGAAACACGAATATGCAACGCCCAGCAGTTCCAATATAGCTGAGCTGAGCGCCACAAAAGCCTCTACCGAGTGCAATATTTGCAGGTCAGCCTGCATCCTTCGCTCCTCAAGGCACTTCCGTGAGACGGGTTGTAGGTTCGGCTGGCGTAGACAGCGTATTCTGAACTTCTCCCTGGCGATGCAGGGGTGGCCCCCCGTCACACGGAGTGCCTTGAGGGGCGTGACAGTGTTCCCCGCGCACGCGGGGGTGGTCCCGTGCGGGTGGCTTTTGCTGACCCGCTTAAGCGGTGTTCCCCGCGCACGCGGGGGTGGTCCACACCTTCGCGGCGGTCGCGCCGGCCTTGAGGTGGGTCTTCCCCGCGTATGCGGGGGTGGTCCTGGGCTTGGCCGGTATCGACCGCGTGTGGGTAGGTGTTCCCCGCGTATGCGGGATAACCTCCGTGCCTCCAACGCACCCACACCTCCCGATCAGTGAGCCAATCCCGCCGTGTATGCAGGCAGCCTGGAGGCAGCTCACTGATCAGAACTCGTACTGCAGCTCGTACAGGTGGCCGGCCTTGGCCATGGTGGTGGCCTCGATGGGGCGTTCGTTGTCGCTGTAGACGACGCGCAGGGTACGGAGGACGGGCAGGTCACTGGGGAGACGAAGCGCTTCGTACTGCTCCTGGGTGGGCACCCGCGCGGAGACCCGGTCGACGGTGTGACAAGGCGGGTACCCGAGTTCGGCCAGCAACGTCGGGGTGCCGCCACGGATCTTGCGACGTTCGGTCAGGGCTGTGCCTCGGGCGAGTTCGGCCGGGTAGTAGGACTCGACCCGTTCCACCGGCTCTTCGTCGTATCGCAGGATCTGCCGGCGCACGAAGGCGGTGCCGGACTCTCCGAGGTCAAGCGCCTCCGCGATCTCGGCCGGCGGCCGGACCTCGTCGACGTCCAGGAGCACGATGCTTCCGCGCTTACCGCGACGACTGGCCACCGACAACCAGCGGTACTGCGCTCCCGGTTCAGCAGGTTGCCCGGTGTCGGCCGGGCGGATGGTCTCCTGCCGATGCTCCCGGACGGTCACGGCCGCGCCAGCCCGACCGATCGCCAGCCCCTCGTCCTTGAGGACCTGCAACGCCTTCTGGATGGTGGCGTTCGACGCTTCGAACCGCTCCTTGAGACGCTGTGTCGAAGGCAGGTTGGCCCCTGGAGCAAGGTCCCCGGACATGATCTCCCCGCGCAGATCCGCTGCGATCCGCTCGTGCAACGGGCGCCGGTCAAAGGTGCCCTCGTCCGCTCTGGCCATGTCAGCCAACCTTCATGTCGTAACGGAGCCGCTGTTCCGTGGCGCGGAACACCGACACGTCCACCTGGAACGGCCTGACGCCGTCCTCGGTCACCCTGGTCAGGCACAGCACCGGATCCACTGAACCGAGGCCCAGGACCTGGCGCTCGTCCCCGTTCGGCATCCGCGCGAAGACCTCCTCATGCACACTGCGAGGTTCGTAGCCCAGCTCCGCGAGAAGAGTCACCGCACCTCCACGGATCTTGGCCTTCTGGGCCAGCCGGGTACCACGCGCAACGGCCAACGGGTAGTAGGTGTCGGTCAGTTCGACAGGCGTGTCGTCCAGGTAGATCACTCTGCGTCGCACCACGAGGCTCGACCCTTCCGGCTCGCCCAACTTCCTGGTGACCTCTGCCGGCGCCGTCACCTCGCCCACCTCCACCACCCGCTGGCTTCCAACACGGCCTCGTGCTTCCGCTTCCTCTGCCCACGCGTCGCGCTGGCCGTGGCGCCGTGGCGCCACGTACGGCGTCGAGGTGCTTACCCAGTTCTCCCTGGTCACTGCCTCACCTCCTATCGATCCCCACCACCCAACCTTGCCGCTTTACACGGTAAGCGCCAAGGCACACTCGATGCAGAATCTTGCCGCCTTTCGCAAATAGCAGTACAGTCGCCGCACGGAGACCTCTGTGAGACGGGGGCGAAGTGAGCGCTCGTTGTTTGAAGTGCACCGGCCTGTTGTGCAGGTCTGAATGGTGGCCGAGGGGACCAGAACTCCCTTGGGCGTGCGGGCGGTGGCCGTGGCCGGGTGATTCCGGTGCGGTCAGCTGAGCGAGTGGGACATCCCCATACCCGGCTTCGGTCGGGCAGATGGGCGCAATTGACCTCGGCAGCCGCCTGTACGTGTCCGCTTCAAGGGCGGCACACGGGCACCTGGAGAGGGCCTGTCGGGATGCCGTACCTGCGAGTAGCAGACCGGAGACGTGATGACCTCCACCGCGCTGCCGCTCGTCATGCACCCACGGCACCCCCGCCCCCACCGGCACCCCCGTGCCCTGGGGGCTCGGTGGCGTGGGCGCTTGATGAGCACCACGCACAACAACCAGCGCGCCGCCGGGAGTAGCAGCTCCCGGCGGCGCTGAACAGGACTGACTCGGAGGTCTCCTGTGACGTCGATGATCCCCGCCCCCGTGCGGGACAGCAACCACACCACCCACCACCCACACCCGCGCCTGTCTTCCCACACGCGGCCCCACCCCGGCCCGGGTGTTCGGCGGTTGAGTGTGGAGCAGGACGTGAACTGCTTCCTGGCCACGGCCCAGCAGCTTCTGGCGGACGGGATGCGGTCTAGGAAGGGCGGCCAGCCGGTGAAGGTGGTGGACTTCCTCGCCCTATACGCCCGCCGCCGCCACGGCCGACACACGGCCGCCGCGTCCCGGCTCCTGGCGGCGGCCCTGGGCCGTATCGGCACCTGCCCGAGCACGGTCACGGTCGCCGGCCTGGCCGCCCGTATCCGCACCGCCCGCCGCTACGAAGCCAGCGCCCCCGACGTGGGTGAGGCCCTGCGCCGGGTGAAGGCGGTGGCCTCCCGTACGTACTACGGCAAGCCGCGATCTCATTGTGGATCAAGTCCGGCATGGACCCGGCGGAAGCCGCATATCGTGCAGGCCACAGCCTCGCGGTGCTCTACCGGTTCTACGCCAAGCTCCTCAAGGGAGGCTCAGCAGCGGCCAATCGCCTCGTTGAACTGGGGCTTCGTGCTGAGGAATAGCGCTGATCCTGGCCCGCGTGTGGCCCACACGCCCTGATCGACCCCGGGAATCAGGGGGCCACCGTGAGACAAGGTGAACGTCAGAGGGCGGGCATCCGTATGGATGCCCGCCCTCTGACCTGCAAATTCTCTCACCTGGGCGGAGGCTGTGGGATTTGAACCCACGGTGACATCGCTGCCACGACGGTTTTCAAGACCGTTCCCTTCGGCCGCTCGGGCAAGCCTCCCGGTGCCGGCGTGGTGCCGGCACCGGGACAGGGTAGCGGTTTCGGGGGGCCGGGCGCTCGGGGGTTGCCGTACCGGGACGGGGTGCCCCCTCGTGTGCGAGGGACCCGGCGCCCACCGGTCGTGGGTGGTCCCGGTCGCGGCTGTGCCCCGGTTGGGAGGGGCGCCCCACCCGTACGTGGCGGCGGGGCCGGCGCGGGGCACCCCGTACGAGGTACGGGGTGCCCGAGGGGGAGGGTTACTCGTCGCCCTTGCGGGAGCCGAGGGTGACCTCCGCGGTCTTCTTCTCACCGTTCCGTTCGAAGGTCAGCGTGACCTTCTCGCCGGGCTTGTGCGTCCAGATCTGGCCGATCAGGGTCGGGCCGCTGTCGATCATGGTGTCGTTGAGCTTGGTGATCACGTCACCGGGCTTGACGCCGGCCTTGTCGGCGGGGCCGTCCGGGACGACGGCGGGGTCGCCGCCGCTGCCGTTCTTCGCCACGGTGGCGCCGTCGCCGCCGTCGGTGCCCATGTCGACCTGGACGCCGATGACCGGGTAGACCGCCTCGCCGTCCTTGATCAGCTCGGTGGCCACCCGCTGCGCCTGGTTGATGGGGATGGCGAAGCCGAGGCCGACGCTGCCACCGGAGGAGCTGCCGCCCTCGCCCCGGCCGGACTGGATGGCGGAGTTGACACCGATCACCGCGCCCTGGGCGTTGAGCAGCGGGCCACCGGAGTTACCGGGGTTGATGGACGCGTCGGTCTGTAGGGCGCTCATGTACGAGGCCTTGCTGCCCTGTCCGTCGCTGGAGGCCACCGGACGGTTCTTGGCGCTGACGATGCCGGTGGTGACCGTGCCGGAGAGGCCGTACGGGGCGCCGATGGCGATGGTGGCGTCACCGACCTTGACGTCTCCCGACCTGCCCAGCGGCAGGGGGGTGAGCTTGGCGTCGCCGGCGTTCTTGAGCTTGATCACCGCGACGTCGTACCCCTCGGCGCGACCGACGACCTCGGCGTTGTACTTCTTGCCGTCGGAGAAGGTGGCGGTCAGCCGGCCGCTGTCGGCGGCGTTGGCGACCACGTGGTTGTTGGTGACGATGTGGCCCTGCTTGTCGAAGACGAAGCCGGTACCCGTACCGCTCTCACCGCCGCCCTCGGACTCCAGGGTGACCACGCTGGGCAGCGCCTTGGCCGCTATGCCGGCGACCGACTTGGGGGAACGGTTGAGGGCCGAGGAGTCACCACTGTCGGCGGACACGGTGGTGCTGGAACCGGTGTCCTCGGCCGCCTTGAAGCCGATCGCCCCGCCGATACCGCCCAGGACCAGCGCGCCGACGAGCACCCCGGCCACCAGCAGGCCCGTCTTCTTACGCGGTCCGCCCGGAGGCGGAGGAGGGGGCGCGCCCCACGGGTTCTGGGTGCCGCCTCCGTGGTCACCCCAGCCGGTGGAACCGTGGCTGGCCGGCTGGCCGTACGGGCCGGTGGCCCCGGGGTTCGCCCCCGGGGTGCCGTATCCCGGGGTGCCGGTGGGGGGTTGGGGCGGGCCACCCTGGCCGCCCTGGCTGTCGTGGCCGCCCTGGCCGTACGGGCCGGGGGCGGGTGGTGGTCCGCTGGGTGGCTGCGGTGTCTGCTGGTCCCCCTGTTGGCCGCCCCACTGGGGGGCGGGCGCCGGGTTGCCGGTGGGGGTGCCGCCGGAGGGGGGGTTGGCCGGCGGCTGGGGGGCGTCCCCCGTGTTCGAGCCCTGCGGAGGGCTGGCCGGCGCCGGTGGCGCGGGGTTGGGCCCCGCCTCTGGCGTGTTGGCGGCGCCCTCGTTCTCGGTGCTCACAGCTGTCTCCTCAGTTGCTGGCCGCTCGGCGCCGCCCCCGGGCGGCCCTGGCCGGGGCCTTGGGGGCGGCCTGGACGTCGGGGGTGCCGACGTGTGCCCACGTGTTCCCGTCGTGTGCGTTGTTCATCATCGCCTGGCGACTTCGGCAACGCTCGGTGGCCTCGGTCGTCAGCCTCACTGTGCTTCAGCTTCCCGCATGTGCCATCAGCATCGCGTAAGCACGGCGCGTATCCCGGGTGGCAGGATGCTCGGGTGAGCAGTGTGCCCGTCCGTGAAGCCCGTGGCCCGCGTCCAGTGGCCGAGATCGAGGTGATCGCCCATCGGGGCGCCTCGGAGGAGGTACCCGAACACACTCTGGCGGCCTACCGCCAGGCCATCGAGGACGGGGCGGACGCCCTGGAGTGCGACGTACGGCTGACGGCTGACGGGCACCTGGTGTGTGTGCACGACCGTCGGGTGAACCGGACCTCCAACGGCCGGGGCGCGGTGTCCACCCTGGAGTTGGCGGACCTGGCCGCGCTGGACTTCGGTTCCTGGAAGGACCAGGAGGTCTCCGGTTCGCCGGACGGCCGGCAGGAGGTGCCGGACACCGAGGACTCCGAGCGCACCTCGGTGCTGACGCTGGAACGGTTGTTGCGGCTGGTGGCCGAGTCGCCCCGTGCGGTGGGGCTGGCCGTTGAGACCAAGCATCCGACGCGTTGGGCGGGTCGGGTGGAGGAGCGGTTGCTGGAGTTGCTGGGGCGGGCCCAACCGGCGTTCCCGGTACGGGTGATGAGCTTCTCGGCGCGGTCGTTGCAGCGGATCCACCGGGGCGCTCCGGCGGTTCCCACGGTGCTGTTGATGCAGTTGTTGCTGCCCAGGCACCGGGACGGGAGGTTGCCCCGTGGGGTGGACATCGCCGGTCCGGCGATACGCATCCTGCGGGCGCGGCCGGAGTACGTGGAGCGGGCGCACCGGGCGGGGCACCCGGTACACGTGTGGACGGTGGACGAGCGGGCGGACGTGGAGTTGTGCGCCCGGCTGGGGGTGGACGCGATCATCACCAACCGTCCGCGTACGGTGCGGCGGTGGTTGGACGAGTGGGCCAACCGGTCCGGGTGAACGGTGGTGGGGCGGGCGGGCGTTGGTTGACCGTACGCCTTCGGCCGCTGAAGGTCGGCGTGACCTGGCCGTGACCCGGGTGTGGGGCCGCTGTGACGTGTGGGGTGAGGTGCCGGCAACTCCGAACACGTCGGCCTCGAAAGGCGGTTGGGCGGTTCTGTGCGTCCGCGTGCGAACCGGGGCCCGCAAAGCCCGAGTTCGCGACATTTCCCGAGGCCCATAAGGGGACACTTGTCAACTGTCCGTATATACGGGGCCGTTACCGGGAGTGGGTGATCCCGTGCTGTCGGTCGTCGTGGGGGATCTGTGGGTCAGACCACCGCGACAAGGCGGTTTCCGGCCTCGTCCCTTCGGGAATTCATTCACTCGGCGTGGGGCGTAAGGAGGTTCCGGGGGTGGCCTTGATGGTGGCACGACAGGTGCCGACCGCATCGACGATGGCCGTACCTCACGGCCCGGCGGGCGTGGGGATGGCACGACGCCGTATGCGGAAGGAACTACTCGCGTACGGCGCCGACGAGTCGATCGTCGACGACGCGGTACTGATCCTTTCCGAACTGCTCAGCAACTCGGCGCGTCACGCGCGCCCTCTGGACGACGGCGAGAACGTACAGGCCAGTTGGACCCAGGACACCTCGGGGGAGCTGACCATAGCGGTCACCGACGGCGGCGGGGCCACCGTCCCCAGGCCGTCGACCCCCTCGGTCTCGGCCCGTGGCGGGCGGGGGCTGGCCATCATCACCAACCTGGCCTGCGACTGGGGTGTGGAGGACGGCCGGCCGAACCGGTCCCGTCGGGCACGCCGGGGGCACCAGGAGCGGCACTCCGGGGAGCGCCGTCGCGAACACCTGCGGATGGCCGGCAGTTCGGACCCGGCGGCCGTCACCGTCTGGGCCACGCTGCCCAGTCGTGAGGAGTTCCGTCAGGACATCGGCCCGGATCTGGCGCGGCTGGACCGCGAACTGGACCTGGACGAGATCGCTTAGCCCCCACGGCGGGAAGGGCTAGGCTGCGCAACGTCCGTCAGACGTATACGCAGGAGCCCGCGCCATGGCGAAAAAGCGCCGTCCCCAGACCTCCCGGAACAAGGCCGCCACCTTCAGCGGGGGCGAGGTGCCCGAAGTCGGCGCACGAGAGCCCTGCCCCTGTGGTTCGGGCCGCCGCTACAAGGCGTGTCACGGTCGCGCCGCCGCCCAGGCGGTCACCGAGCTGGTACGTCGCCCCTTCGAGGGCCTGCCCGCGGAGTGCGACTGGGTGGCGCTGCGGGAACTGGTCCCGGCCGCCACGGTTCCCCTGACCCTGCGCGAGCCGTTGCCCGAGGGTGTGCCGGCCGTGACCCTGGCGACCGTACTGCCCATGGCCTGGCCCGGCCTGCGCAGGGAGAGCGGCGAGGTACTCCTCGGCCTGCAGAACGACACCCCCTCCGGCGACCTCAGCCGCGACCTGGCCGACGTCCTGCGGCGGGCGTTGTCCGCCGAGCCCGGCACTCCGGTGGCCGCCGAGCGGCCGGACCCCGACGGTCCCCGGCTCCAGGACCTGCTGGATCCGAACGGCCCCTTCGTTCCCGAGGTGCACGAGGGCTTCGAGTTCTGGGTGGACGAGGCGGACCAGTCCAACAGCGAGGTCGCCGCTTCCCTGGAGCGGGCCAACTCGGCGGCCATCCCCACGGTTCGGCTGCCCGGGCTGGAGGGCGCGTACTGGTGCGAGGCCAGCGAGAAGAACCACCTGCGCTGGGTGATGCCGCACGACGAGGAGCGGCTGCTGGACGCGTTGGGGCGGCTGCACGCCTCCGGCGCCTCGTCGTTGGGCGAGGACACCCGGCTGGTGGGTTCCTTCCGGGCGCACGGGCTGATGGTGCCGGTGTGGGACCTGCCGTCCACGATGGGCGCGGCCGACTGCGAGAAGCCGGCGGTGGAGTTCCAGACCCGGCTGGCGGAGGCTCTCGCGTCCACCGCGCCGCTCAGTGCCGAGGAGCGGAAGGCCCGCAGTGGCTTCACCAACCGACAGATCACCCTGAGCTGAGCCGGGTGCTCCACCAGGTGGTGTGGGGGACGTGTTGACCTCTCGGAGGACGTGACTCTGGTCACACCACCCCTTCTCCACCTGTAGAAGCGCGGGGTGGGGCGTCTGGAATTCCACGATCGAATTTACGGACAGCCCATCTCTTGTTACCGTTTTCAAAGCCCGATCGCTGGTGCATCCCCCGTCGCCAGCGATCGGGCCTTTTCGGTATCCGGGCCCTTGGTCGGACCCTCCGCTTCCGCCGTCCGCCGTCGACCCAACTCCCTCGCACCCAGGGGAGGTTGACGCTGGCGGACCACCGTTCGTCGACCCCGGATAGCGGGCCCCGCCGCCCTTTCGGAGCGGTGCCACGCAATTCGAGCGGGAGCTTTTCCGCACGGTCGTACGGACATTCCGAAGGACACTCACAGGAGTGGCCGGGGTACCGGATTCGGCACGTCGAGCGGGGGACGAAACGGGCAGTTGTCACAGGCCGGGGCCGGGTACGCGAAGCCCTCGGCGGCGCGGCCCTCCGCGCACGCTTCAAGAGATGAAGGCGACATGACTGGCCCACCCCGGGGCGACGCCCCGTCGCGCCACGGAGGGTGTCGACGCCGTCCTACGCCCAAGGGTTACCGCTCAGCGGCCGGGGAAACCCCGCTTCACGTCAGCCCGAAACTCCCCCGTCAGACGCCGTCGGCCCGACCGCCCGGCCCACGGCCGGGCCCGCGTCAGTAGGTCAGCCTGCTGCCGCCACCGGGCGCCGCCGCGGCGACCTCCACCAGCACGTCCAGCAGGTCGGCGACCCCGGGCAGCCAGGGCCGGCCGGCCTCCACGGCCGGTGGCCGCTCCCAGCGGACCTGCCCCGAACCGGTACGGGACGGGGGCAGCGGGAGGTAGCCGTCCTGGTGGTGGAAGCGCAGGCTGCTGGGCACCCAGTCCTGGGCGTACAGCAACTCGCCCAGTTCCTCCAGGCCGTACGGGCGCACCAGCAGGCTGAACCGCTCGCGGGCGGCCACCACCGGGCCCACCCTGATACCCCGACGGTCGAAGAGGGGCAGCGCCTGGGCGCCGGCCACGGCCGGCAGGCTGATGGCACAAGGGGACAGGGATCCGGCCACCGGGGCGGCGGTGGCCAGGATGATCGGCGCCTCGGGGGTGCGCGTCCACCACCAGTGGATCATCGCCGGGTCGGTGGTGGCCGCCAGCAGCACCGGGTCGTGCGGGTGGGCGCCGGGCACCGCGCAGTCCGGCTGGCCACAGGAGCAGTGGGCCGCCGTGGACGACGGCGCGGGGGAGGGTGAGGTGGCCGGGGTGGCCGTTCTGTGTTCCGCGGTGGTGGCCGTGGCGCCGGGCAGTACGGGCCAGCGCCACTGGCCGGCGTAACTCATCGCCGCGTCACGCAGCGGGTTGGAGGTCCTGCGTCGCCTTCCGAGGATCTCGCGCATCCGCGCTCGTTCCTTTCCGTGAACGCCAAGGGTCGTTCCGTCCAGGGCCGTTGGGCCTTTGGGCGCGTCCTCGACCGAGTCCATCACAAAACGTGGAACAGTCATCACCATGCGTAGCAGGCAGCGCATCACGCCTGGATCTAGCGTGTCTCTTGGCGAGGAATCGTGCTCGACTAGCTCAAGGGGCTTTCCTCGCACCGCATTTGGCCTTCGTCATACAGACGCCGCGCGGAACGGAGGGGTTCCGCCGGCCCTCTGGGCCAGGTGCCGCATGGGGTACGCACCCGCGGATACCGGGTGCCGCGCCCTCGGCGGCGGGGGTGAAGCGTTGCCGGGTAACTCCAGTCGACAGCAAACGACAGGGGAAGGAACAGTTTTTCGCCAGACTGCCCGAGACAGGCCACCGAGGCCTCTACAACGGGTTCGCGCAGGACACCCATGACGGCCGCTGGACAATGCTGGACATCCCCTCACCAGTGCGTGTACATGTGGAGACATGGAGAGCTGAGCGGCAGGACATGGGGGTTTGCGATGCTACAGAGCAGCATGAACCGCACGGGAAGCCGCCGAGCATGAAGGCCCCCCGCTCCTCGAATGTGGCTGGAATCAAACGGTCTTCTGGCACCCCGGAGGCCACCTCACCAGCAACGGACGCACCAGAAGCCCCAGAGGGCCCCCCGGAGGACAGAGACGTCTCAGCCGATTCCCCCTCCTCCACCGCACCTCCACCCACGTCCCCCTCGGAGCCCGTGTCCCCGCCCGAAGGTCCCTCGCCCGCCCCGTCCCAGGAAGCACCGGGCGGGACGCGTCCCATCGAGCGCCTCACCGCCGTACAGGACCGGCTCGCCGGGTGGATTTCCGACCTGACCGCCCTGCACGACCTGACCGAACGGCTGGCCCGCACCGACACCCTGGACGGGGCTCTGCACGAACTGCTGCGGGCCGGGGCGACCCTGGTGGGTGCGCAGCGGGGCATGATCGCCCTGGAGGCGCCGAAGGGGTTCGGGCCGGAGCACATCCTCGGACTGGGCCTGGGGCGCGCCGAGTTGGGCGAGATCGAGACGGTGCCCCGCGCCTCCGCCTCCTACGCCCGGCTGCTGGACGGGCTCCCCCTGCCCGAGCAGCCGCAACGTCCGCCCCAGGACGGGGAGGAGGTGATGATCGCGGCCACCCACCGGGTGGAGATCGTGCACGCCGACATCGCCTCCGACGCCAGCCTGGACCCCCTGCACCGCGAGGTCGCCGCCCGGCTGGGGATGGCCGCCAGTTACGCCCTGGCGCTGGCCACCGAGGACAGTGACCGGATGGGGGCGGCGGTGTGGTTCTACGACGAGCCGGCCGAGCCCACCCAGCGGCAGCGGCACCTGTTGAGCCTCTACGCCCGTTACGCCAGTGAACACGTCGCGCGGCAGATGGAGTTGTCGCGCGCCCGGGAGACCACCGCGATCATCAACGAGGAGTTGCTGCCCACGCGGTTGCCTCTGGTCAACGGGGTGACCCTGGCGGTGCGCCACCAGGCGGCGCCGGAGGGTGGCGGTGACTGGTTCGACGCCCTGGCGCTGCCCGAGGGTGCGCTGGGCCTGTCCGTGGGCGGGGTCGACGGTGGCGGCCCCAGGGCGATGGCGGCCATGGGGCGGATGCGGGCCTCGATGCGGGCGTACGCGGTGATGGAGGGCGAGGACCCGGTGGCGGTCCTGTCCGACCTGGAGTTGCTGTTGCGGCTGACCGAGCCGGGCCGTACGGCGACCGCGCTGTTCGGGTACGCCGAACCGGAGTCCCGGACGCTGGTGGTGGCCGGCGCCGGCCACTGTCCGCCCCTGATCATCGGGCCGTACCGCACGGAGTTCGCGGAGACCTCGCTGTCCGCGCCGCTGGGGATGCTGGCCTGCTGGGAGGCGCCGAGTGTGACGCTCAGTCCTCAGCCAGGCGAAACGGTCCTGCTCTACACCGACGGACTGCTGCACCGCACCGGCAAGCCGATGGAGCTGGCCTTCGCCGCCCTACAGCAGGCGGCGGCCAACGCCCCCGCCCAGGTCAGGGACGAACCGGAGCTGTTGCTCGACCACCTGCTGCGTACCGTACTGCCCAACCCGGCGGAGGCCGGCGACACCGCGCGGCTGGCGGAGGCGGGCGAGGACCTGGTGCTGCTGGCCGCCCAGTTCGACTGACCCGGCCACCCGTACCGGCACGCCCGCCCTCTGCCCCTGGCCAGGGCCCGTACCGACGCTGGCCTGCGCCCTTGTGCCCAGGCATACGATGGGGAGAACCGAGGGAAACCCGTACGAGTCCCCACACAGGAGGAAGCCGTGGCAGACGCCGAGGACAAGGAACAGGTCAAGCCCCGCAAGAACGGCCTGAGCCCGGGCGTCTCCGAGGAACTCGCAGAGAACATGCGCACCGGCTGGGCCGACACCGAGCGGCACGACCTGGAGCCGCTCGCCCAGGTGAAGGAGACCGCCGAGCGGCGCGCACGGCTCTCGGCGCGCTTCCCGGGGGAGCGGCTGGTCATCCCCGCGGGCCGGCTCAAGACCCGCTCCAACGACACCGACTACCCGTTCCGGGCCTCGGTTCCCTACGCCTACCTCACCGGCAACCAGACCGAGGACGGCGTACTGGTGATGGAGCCGGAGGAGGACGGCGGTCACCGGTCCACGCTGTACCTGCTGCCCCGCTCCGACCGGGACAACGGCGAGTTCTGGCTCAACGGTCAGGGCGAACTGTGGGTGGGGCGCCGGCACAGCCTCACCGAGAGCGAGCGGTTGTACGGCATCCCCTGCGCGGACGTGCGCGGGGTGCCGGAGCTGCTGGCCGAGGCCAGCGGGCCGGTACGGGTGGTACGTGGCGAGGACGTGGAGGTCGAGGCCGCGCTGCGGGACAAGATCACCGCCGAGCGGGACGATGAGCTGCGGGTCTTCCTCTCCGAACAGCGGCTGGTCAAGGACGAGTTCGAGGTGGGCGAACTCCAGAAGGCCGTGGACTCCACGATCCGTGGCTTCGAGGACGTGGTGAAGGTCCTCGACCAGGCCAAGGCCACCTCGGAGCGGTACATCGAGGGCACCTTCTTCCTGCGCGCCAGGGTCGAGGGCAACGACGTGGGCTACGGCTCGATCTGCGCGGCCGGCCCGCACGCCACCACCCTCCACTGGGTGCGCAACGACGGTGAGGTCCGGGACGGCGAACTGCTGCTGCTGGACGCCGGGGTGGAGACCCACACCCTCTACACCGCCGACGTCACCCGCACCCTGCCCATCAACGGGCGGTTCACCGACTTCCAGCGGAAGATCTACGACGCGGTGTACGAGGCCCAGGAGGCCGGCATCGAGGCCGTACGGCCGGGTGCCAAGTACCGCGACTTCCACCAGGCCGCCCAGCGGGTGCTGGCCACCAGGCTGGTGGAGTGGGGCCTGCTGGAAGGGCCGGTGGAACGGGTGCTGGAGCTGGGGCTCCAGCGTCGCTGGACGCTGCACGGCACCGGCCACATGCTGGGGATGGACGTACACGACTGCGCCGCCGCCCGTCGGGAGAGCTACGCGGAGGGCACCCTGGAGCCCGGTATGTGCCTGACCGTGGAGCCGGGCCTGTACTTCCAGTCCGACGACCTCACCGTGCCCGAGGAGTACCGGGGCATCGGCATCCGCATCGAGGACGACATCCTGGTGACCCAGGACGGGAACCGTAACCTCTCGGGCGCGCTGCCACGCCGCTCGGAGGACGTCGAGGAGTGGATGGCCCGGTTGCAGGGCTGACACCACGAGCGGGCGAACGGCCCCCGGTCGGACGGGTTCCGGCCGGGGGCCTCGTCCTGCCGGGGCCCGTTCCGGGCCGGCCGCGAGGTGCCACCCGGACACCGGTGGTCCGGCCCCGCGGCCTGGCCTCGGCGCCTGACCTCGGTTTCTGGTCCAACCGCCGTGCTGTGGCGACCGGTTGGTCCGCCGGCGGGGGCGGCCGTTCACCTGGGGGTGCCTGGTACGCCGGACGGTGCCCGGCCCGTCTCCCAGCACACCCGCTCAAGCAGACACCGCGGTGCGGGCCACGCCTCACCAGGCCCCGCTGGTCCTCGCTAGTCCTCGGGCGAAGACGGCGAGGAAGGGGGCGTCCGGTCCTGGGGCTGGATTCGGGTGTCGGCATCAGCGTCCGCCTGGTCCTGTGCCTGCGGGGACTGCTGCCGTTCTCCGTGGATGCCGGTCGCCGCCTCGCCGAGGCCGGTCACGGCGCCGGTGGCCGCGGTGACGAGCACGGGGTAGAGCCAGCCCGAAGTGGTGAGGTACTCCTCGAACTGCTCGGGAGTGGAGGGTGCCGATGGCCGCTTGTTGTTCTGAGACATGAGCCCATGATCCGTCCCGGTCGGGGGAGGTCACGCCGGCCAGAGGGCCCGATCTGATGTGTGATTCCCCCGAGGCCGCCACCACTGAGCCCGGCGTCTTGCCCGACCCACTGGTGTGGGCACCGACTCTCCCCCGTTCCAGGGGAGTTGGGTGCTTCTCCTCACCACACAGGGCTGTGCTTCGCGAGGGTGATCCATCATGTGGGGTGGCACCGTGACGGACGGGGGTATCGCTGTCAGCGGTCACTGGTTCATGGAGGGCGGGCGCATGTGTGGGGAGGAGTGGCACTGGAGTGGACCGGATCGAATCCCTGGATCTCGTCGCCGCGGAGAAGCCGGAACCCAAGGCACGAGCGGCCAGCCGGGGAATACCGCGACACCTCGAACAAGCACAACAAAAAACTCTGAGAGGGGCACGGCGACGATGGAAGAACTCAGAGGGGCGGCGATTCGCGGGGTCGCCTACGGTGCGCTCGCGTTCTGCGTTTCTGTAGCCACCCGGGCAGCCCTGTACGGCGATCCCATACTTTCACGGGGGAACCTTCTGACGTTCCTGGTGGTTGCGCCCGCCGCTACAGCGGGGATCTGGTACGGAAACCGAAACCGCACATCACCGTAAGGCGGGAAGGGCCTGTTCTCGCGCGTGGACACCGACCCGTTCCCACATGTTGCCGTGACGGCTTGTCCCGCTTCCAGCATCGGTTGGTTTCCGAAGAAGCACGCTGTACGCGGGAAACGATGACCAGCACCCCCGCCTCCCGCAACGGCAGATCGGCCGGGCTACGCCGGTGTGTGCCCGAAGAAGGTTGTTGAGCTTGTTCAGCGCTTCGACATTGTGCGTTCCAGGGCTCTTGAAGAAGATGAGTCCATCGATCTAATCCGTAGTTATCTGAAAGAGTACGCCGATGAAGGTAAATAGCATTCCCGACGCCTCAGCGCTCACGATGTGGCGCAAGTCCTCTTACAGCGGATCCGAGAACCAGGATTGCGTCGAAGTATCCGATAGCCTCCCCGGCTCCGTACCCGTACGCGACTCCAAGAACCCCCACGGCCCCGCGCTCGTCTTCCCAGCCACCAGCTGGACCAGCTTCACCACCACCCTCCAGGACGGCAACACCCCCGCCTGACGGACAACCGACGAGCGCCCCAACTCCCCGGCCCCCGCCACCCGGTGGGGGCCGACCCATGGACGACACCCGCCGGGCGATCACGGTGCTCCCAGGAGGAGGCCGTTCCCACGCGTGCTGTGTTCGGTCAGCCGCCGTGTCCGGTCACCTGGTCTGGTGTCTGTCGGTGGCTCGCTGCTGGTGGGTCACGGGCGGTCGCCTGGGCCTGTCCGACGTTCCCGGGGTCCGCCCACCCCGGCGGGCCCCTGCCGGACGGGCCGACCGTCTCTGCCCGGACGACCTGGCCTTTCTCGGTGTCACCGGAGCCTGTGTGGATTTCCTCGTCAGGCGACCTCACATTTCCGGTCCCTGTGACGTTGGCAGGGTGTGAGTGTGGAACCGTTTGAGCGCGTCGTGGCCGAGTACGGGGCCCTGGTGCTGCGAGTGTGTCGGGCCGTGCTGGGCCCTCAGGATGCTGAGGACGCCTGGTCGGAGACCTTCCTCGCGGCGCTGCGGGCGTATCCCCGGCTGCCCTGGGACGCCGACGTGAGGGGCTGGCTGGTGACCATCGCGCACCGCAAGTCCGTCGACGTGGTCAGGGCGCGGGCTCGGCAGGCCCTGCCCGTGGCCCAACTCCCGGAGCGGACCAGCCACTTGGGCCAGCCCGAGGACGCCGTCCGGGACGCGGCGCTCTGGGACGCCCTGCGACGGCTCCCCGACCGCCAGCGACGCTCGGTCGCCTACCACTATCTGGCCGGCCTGCCCTACAAGGAGGTCGCCCGGCTGATAGGGGTCAGCCCGGCGGCGGCACGCAGGGCGGCGGCCGACGGCGTGCGGGCTCTGCGCGGTGTCGAGGCACTCACGGACGAGGCAGCGGGGGCTGAGCGAGGGAGCACATGATGGAGTCAGAGAAGCCGGACGCCGTGGAGGGCCAGGCCCTCGACCCGAGCCCGATGATCCCGTGGGAAGCCGTTGACGCCACCGACCCCATGGAGTTCCCGGACGAGATGGCGCCGACCGAACCCGAGGACCCTCTGGACGGCGCGGCACTGCGTCGGCTGGAGCATCTGTTGGACCCCCGCACCAGGGAGATGCAGCGCTTGTACGACCAACTGGCGGCCAGGGCGACGGCCGAGAAGCTCACCGACATCACCTACAGCACCGTGGACACCCCGGTGGGCAGTCTGCTGCTGGCCGCCACCGAACGGGGACTGGTCCGGGTCGCCTTCGAACGGCAGGACCACCAGCGGGTGTTGGAGCAACTGGCCCAGGACGTCAGCCCCCGGATACTCGCCGAACCCAGCAGACTGCGGGAGGCCACCCGACAGCTGGACGAGTACTTCTCCGGCGACCGGACCACCTTCGAACTGCCCCTGGACCTCAGGCTGCCGACGGGGACCTTCCGGCACGCGGTGCTCCACCACCTCCCGGACATCCGGTACGGGCAGACCGAGAGCTACACCCAGGTCGCCGCGGCGGCCGGCAGCCCCCGCGCGGTACGGGCCGTGGGCACCGCCTGTGCCAACAACCCCCTGCCCGTGGTGGTGCCCTGTCACCGGGTGGTCCGCTCCGACGGCTCCTGGGGCCAGTACGCCGGCGGCGCCGAGGCCAAGCGCACCCTGCTGGAGATGGAGGCCGCCGCGTGACCCCCGGTCCCACACCCCTGGGGTCGGGGGAGGTCGACCAGCGACTGGCCCGAGCCCGGGCCCAGGTCCTGGCCCAGGGGGCGCGTGCGGCTGACGTGGCCGAGGTCCTCACCCGGGCCGGCCCGCTCCAGGCCCAGGACCTGTGGGCCATGGACCTGGCCCTGAGGGTGCGGGCCCCGGGCCTGACCCGACCACGGATTCGGCACGCCCTGGAAGGGGAGCGACTGGCCGTCAGAGCCTGGCTGATGCGCGGCACCCTGCACCTGGTCCCCTCGACCGACCTGCGCTGGATGCTGCGCCTCTTCGCCCCGCTCCACCAGCGGGCGGCCCAACGGCGGCTGCGCCAACTGGAGCTGGACCCGCCACTGTGCCGTCGGGCCGAGCGACTGATCGTCTCCGCCATCACGGACGAAGGCCCGCTGACCCGGGCGGAGTTGACCGGGCATCTGGGTGCCCTGGGGGTGCCCGACCGAGGTCAGCAGGCGATCCATCTGATCCGTTGGGCCGCCCTGTCCGCAGCGATCTGCCACGGCCCGCTGAGGTCGGGGGAGCAGACCTTCGTACTGCTCGACGACTGGGTGCCGGACCAGGGACCCGGATACGAGGGAGAGCGGGCGGACATCGAGCTGGCGGCACGGTACGCCCACGCCTTCGGCCCGGGAGCCACCGCCCAGGACTTCGCCGACTGGTCCGGGCTGCCCCTGCCCCGTAGCCGCACGGCGTGGGCGGCTACGGACACCTCGGGCGAGGAGCGGCGCCCAGCGGACGAGCCCGGTGCCGGCAGCGGGCTTGCCGGGGGAGAGGACGGGGCCGCTCCCGATGTGCGGCTGCTCCCCGCCTACGACAACTACCTCCAGGGGCGGCGAGGACGCGAGCTGTCGGTGCCCTCGCCCCAGCGGAAGCTGGTGTGGCCCGGCGGTGGGGTGATCCGACCGACGGTGCTGGTGGACGGGCTCGCTGTCGGCACCTGGTCGGGCGGCACCCGGGGCAGGCTCCCCGAGGTTCAACCGTTCCCCGAACGGCCCGCCTTGGCGCCTCGTACGGCCGAGGGGATAGCGGAGGAACGGGAGGCGGTGGCCCGGTTCTCGGGGGACGACTCCTCCCCCTGAGGTCGTGCCAGCGACGGGGGGTTGATCGGTCTTGACGGTTGGGCTGGCCCTGGCCCCGGCCCGTGACCGTGCCCCGACCTCTGTTCGCGGCTCTCCGACCGACCATCTCGTACGCGCCCCTCAGCGGAGAGAGGGCCGCTCGCGGAGTTGGGTCGACGACATTCCTCCGCACCTCAGGTCACCCCTTCTGACCTGCTGACTTCTGCTTTCCGTGGGAGCTCAGGGCGCCTCCGGTCCCTTGGTTCCTCAGCACAGGTCAACGCCGCTCGTCCAGATGACGGGCGTTCGGGAAATAGGCAGCGACTTCCCTTGTCGCTGGACTGGTCAACGACGGGAGATCTGTCATGCTCATGTGGATTCGGCCCAGCACTGCCCAAGGGGCCGCCCCCACACGGAGGTTCAGGAATGCGACGCAGAACGACCGGCCGTCGAGTCACCGCCGGACTGACCGTCCTGTCCGCGGCGATGTTGGCGCTCATGGGCACCGCCACCAGTGCCTCGGCCGCCCCCGCCGACAAGCCGCAGGTGCTCTCCAGCTGGACCCAGACCAGCGCCAGCAGCTCCAACGCCTTCCACAACGCCCGTGGCAACCAGGGGCAGTGGGCCGACTACGGCTTCGACTGGTCCACGGACAAGTGCTCCTCCTCCCCGGACAACCCGCTGGGCTTCCCGTTCGAGAACGCCTGCATCCGTCACGACTTCGGTTACCGCAACTACAAGGCCGCCGGTCAGTTCCCGGCCAACAAGGACCGTCTGGACAGCGCCTTCTACGAGGACCTGAAGCGCGTCTGCTCCCAGTACAGCGGGGCCTCCAAGACCTCCTGCAACGCTCTCGCCTGGACCTACTACCAGGCGGTCAAGAACCTCGGGCTCAAGGAGTCCGAACTGGTCGGCTGACCCCGCCTGAGCCACCGGGGGTGGGACGCCGCGAAGGCGGCACCCCACCCCCTCGCCGTCCCCAGGGCACCCCCGTCACCCCCGAACACCGGCCGCTCCACAGCCCCTTGACCCCTCAACCTGCCGTGGGGGCCGGGCCCTCCGTCGCCGCAGCGACCGAGGCGAAGTCCTGTCGCGGAGGACCGACCGCCCCACCCCGTCGCGCCGTCATCCTGGCGCGGGCCACGGGCTGGCCCCCCGATCCGGGGTGCGCCCGAAGTCGCCCAACCGCCCACGGCCACGTACTCCTCGACGAGTCACGCACCTCTCCACAGCCGGCGAACGCCACCACGTCCCGTCGGGCCGGCCGGCGCCCCTCTCCCGACCGACGGCGGCCCCGGCCGCCTCGACCGGAAACGGTCCGAGGGCTCACCGAAGCACCCGAGGCGGTCCACCCCACAGGGCCGAGCCCTACCAGCGAGCGCCCCAGACCATCTGGGAGGACTCTCGGGGAGGACGCCGCCCGCAGAAGGCACCCCCAGGCGAACGGCCGCCGCTTACCGCCGGGTTGCCGGGGCAACCCAGCGGTAAGGGCTCTCGCCCCACCCATCCCCATGACGCCTCGTGGCGCACCCACCCGCCGCCACAGGACCACCCGCACCGACCCGGCAACCGGTCACCACCCCGGCCCCACTCCCCGTGGGGCCTGCCGCGGACAGGCCCGCCACAGGAGCGAGAGGACCCGACGACACACGGACGCCGCGTCACCCGACGAGTCGCGGGCCCACGTCCAGCCAGTCGGCACACGGCGGATGGACGCCGCGTTACTCGGCCAGCGGCAGGTGGACGCGGTGGCCGGACTCGGCGAACTCCCGGGACTTGGCGAGCATTCCGGCCCGGATCTCCTCCTCACTGGCGGGCTCCCCCGAGGACTCCCCGGGGGCGTACTTCTCGTTGATGTCCCTGCTGATCCTCATCGAGCAGAACCGGGGACCGCACATGGAGCAGAAGTGGGCGGTCTTGGCCGGTTCGGCGGGCAGGGTCTGGTCGTGGAAGGAGCGGGCGGTGTCCGGGTCCAGGGACAGGTGGAACTGGTCCTCCCAGCGGAAGTCGAAGCGGGCCTCGGACAGGGCGTCGTCCCACTCCCGCGCGCCCGGGTGGCCCTTGGCGAGGTCGGCGGCGTGAGCGGCGATCCTGTAGGTGATCACCCCGGTCTTCACGTCGTCCCGGTCCGGCAGGCCCAGGTGCTCCTTGGGCGTGACGTAGCAGAGCATCGCGGTGCCCCACCAGCCGATGACGGCCGCACCGATGGCCGAGGTGATGTGGTCGTACCCGGGGGCGATGTCGGTGGTCAGCGGGCCCAGTGTGTAGAAGGGCGCCTCATCGCAGATCTCCTGCTGGAGTTCCACGTTCTCCCGTATCCGGTGCAGGGGTACGTGGCCAGGGCCCTCGATCATCGTCTGCACCTCGTGGGAGCGGGCGATCCGGTTCAGCTCGCCCAGGGTGCGCAGTTCGGCGAACTGGGCCTCGTCGTTGGCGTCGGCGACGGAGCCGGGGCGGAGGCCGTCACCGAGGGAGAAGGTGACGTCGTAGGCCCGCAGGATCTCGCACAGTTCCTCGAAGTGGGTGTAGAGGAAGCTCTCCCGGTGATGCGCCAGGCACCAGGCGGCCATGATCGAACCGCCCCGGGAGACGATGCCGGTGCGGCGGCCGGCGGTGAGCGGGACGTAGCGCAGCAGTACGCCGGCGTGGACGGTCATGTAGTCGACGCCCTGCTCGCACTGTTCGATCACGGTGTCCCGGTACACCTCCCAACTCAGCTCCTCCGCACGGCCGTCGACCTTCTCCAGCGCCTGGTAGAGCGGCACCGTGCCGATCGGCACCGGGGAGTTGCGCAGCACCCACTCGCGGGTGGTGTGGATGTTCCGGCCGGTGGACAGGTCCATCACGGTGTCCGCGCCCCAGCGGGTGGCCCAGGTCATCTTCTCCACCTCCTCCTCGATCGAGGAGGTCACCGCGGAGTTGCCGATGTTGGCGTTGACCTTCACCAGGAAGTTCCGTCCGATGACCATCGGTTCGGTCTCCGGGTGGTTGACGTTCGCCGGGAGTACGGCCCGGCCGGCGGCGATCTCGTCCCGCACCACGGCGGGGTCGAGGTTCTCCCGCAGGGCCACGAACTCCATCTCGGGGGTGATCTCGCCCCGGCGGGCGTAGGCGAGTTGGGTCACCGCGCGGCCGTCACGCGCCCGGCGGGGCTGGCGGGGGCGGCCGGGGAAGACGGCGTCGAGGTCGCGCAGTCCGCCCCGGGGTGAGGTGTGCCGTATCCCGTCGTCCTCGGGACGGGGGCTCCGGCCCACGTACTCCTCGGTGTCTCCCCGGGCCACGATCCAGTGGGCGCGCAGCGGGTGCAGCCCGCGCCGTACGTCGGTGGTGACCAGGGGGTCGGTGTACGGGCCGGAGGTGTCGTACAGGGTGACGTCCCGGCCGTCGCTCAGGTGCACCCTTCGTACCGGTACCCGCAGGTCCGGCCGTGAGCCGGACAGGTAGTCCTTGTGCGAGCCGAGGGCCGCCGCGTCCTTGGACGCGGGCAGCCCGGTGTTCTGCGTGGTCATCAGACCCACTCCCTACGCCGGCATTACCCGGTAACAGGTTCGGCGGTCGACGCAGCTGTCAGCTCCGCGGTGTTCCGCGGCGGTCAGCGTCCTCTCAGCCCCGTGCTCGGAGCTCCCGCGATGTGACGGTGCGGTCGGGCGGGCCCACTGGCCCACCCGGCCGTTCGGCCAACCCGAACGCTAGCGCCTCTCCCCCGCGCCGCGCCAGGGCCACCCCCGGTACGGGAGGCGGCGCGGCCCACGGGAGGCGCCTGGTCGGCGCCCGGACGACCGGCCGAACCGGGCGCGGACACGGTGCCCGGGCCCGGGCTTGCGATGATCTGTGGGTGGACCCATCCCAGCACCAGCCCAACGATCCGTCCCCCGCCGGCCCGCACGGCCACCACCATCACCACGGGCCGGCCCAGCCGGTCTCCCGTCACCTGCGGAAGGTCATCGCGGCCGTACTGGTGCCCTTCGCGGTGCTGGTGACCGTCGGGCTGGTGGTGCTGTGGCCCGGGGGCGTACCCGAGAAGGGGGAGAGCACCGGCGTCGGCTTCGACCGCCCCAACTTCCGTGCCACGGTGACCAAGTTGGAGCAGGTCGACTGCGAGGACGTCAACGCCCGGCCGGAGCCCCAGCCGGGGGAGCAGCCGGGCGGGGGGACCGACAGCCGGGCCCGGGGCACCTGCCAGAAGGCCACGGTGCGGGTGGACGAGGGCAAGGACAGCGGTCGTACGTTCACCGAGGTCGTCACCCCGGACGCCACCCGCAAGTACACCGCCGGACAGGAGGTGGTGGTCGCCTACTCGGCGAAGGCGCCCAAGGAGTTGCAGTACAGCGTGGTGGACGTGGGCCGGGACCTGCCCATGTGGCTGCTGGCCGCCCTGTTCGCGCTGGCGGTGGTGGTCGTCGGACGGCTGCGGGGGCTGCTGGCCCTGGTGGGGCTGGTGATCAGCTTCGCGGTGCTGACCCTGTTCATCCTGCCGGCCGTCCTCCAGGGGTCCAACCCGCTGCTGGTGGCCGTGATCGGGGGGAGCGCCATCATGCTGGCGACCCTCTACCTGTGCCACGGGCTGTCCGCCCGCACCTCGGTGGCCGTACTCGGCACCCTGACGTCACTGCTGCTGATCGGGCTGCTGGGCTCGCTGTTCATCGGCTGGGCCAAGCTGACCGGCAACACCGACGACCAGACCGGGCTGGTGCACAGCCTCTACCCGGACATCAAGATCCAGGGGCTGTTGTTGGCCGGCATCCTGATCGGCTCCCTGGGGGTGCTGGACGACGTCACGGTCACCCAGACCTCGGCGGTGTGGGAGCTGAAGGCGGCCGACCCCGAGGCCGGTTGGCGCAGGCTGTACCGCTCGGCGATGAACATCGGCCGCGACCACATCGCCTCGGTCGTCAACACCCTGGTCCTCGCCTACGCCGGCGCCGCGCTACCGCTGCTGCTGCTGTTCTCCATCGCCGACAGCTCCGTGGGGATGGTGGCGACCAGTGAGCTGGTCGCCGAGGAGATCGTGCGGACCCTGGTGGGCTCCATCGGCCTGGTGGCCTCCGTACCGGTCACCACCCTGCTGGCGGCCCTGGTGGTGTCCGCCGACCGGGGGCGCGGTGGGGCGAAGGACGGCCGGTCTACCAGTCACCGCGGGAGGAGGAGGAAGAGGACATGAAGCGCCGCACCAGGTAGATCAGTCCGCCGACCAGGGCCACCAGCAGCAGCACCTTGAACAGCAGCCCGATCAGGAAGCCCACCACGGAGGCGATCATCCCGCCGAACACGACGATCACCAGCACGGGGATCGCCACCCACTTCACCCACCACGGAAGTCCCGCGAGGACCTGGTTTCCGGCCATGTCGTGCTCCTGTGCGTAGTCGGACAAGCGTCCGGGAACTCCTCCCGTACGTCTTCGATGCTAGGGGGGCCGTCGGACGGGTGGGAGGCCGCGCGGCCCCGGAAGTCCCCTGAACCGACCCCGAGGCGACCCTGAGAGCCGCCTTCCCCTGTGAGGTGGAGGCAGGGCCCGGCGGCCGGAGCCCGGTCAGTGGTTCCCGGACCCCTCAGGTGGCGCGAACACCACCATCACCCGCAGGTCCTCGCTGATGTGGTGGAACTTGTGCGGCACCCCGGCCGGTACGAACACCACGCTGCCCCGGGCCACCGGGGTGGTCTCCTGGCCGACGGTGATCACGGCGCGACCGCTCACCACGAAGTACACCTCGTCCTGGGCGTGCGGGTTCTGGGGATCGCTCTGCCCCTTGTCCAGCGCGTACAGCCCGACCGACATGTGGCGTTCCTTGAGGAAACTCAGATAGGCGCCGTTGTTGGCGACGCGTTCGGCCTCAAGCGCGTCCAGCCGGAAGGCTTTCATCGCGGTCCTCTCCACTGGCGGTTGCGGGTGCGGTCGCCCGGGCGGGTACCCCGGCGACCATCCTGGTCGAGTCGGTCCTGCTCCACGGCGGCGGGCCCGACACCCCCGTGAGGCGGCCGTCACCCGGGGTGAATCCGGGAGATCCCCGGGTAGCCCCCCGTATGCCGTCGCCTCCGGTTCTGTCACGATCACGGACATGACGAACTTCCTCACCAAGACCGTGGTGACCGCCGGCGCCCTCGCGGTCGCCGTCTGGCTGATCGACGACATCACCCTGACCGGGGACAGCACCGGACGGAAGGCCGTGACCCTGCTGCTGGTCGCGTTGATCTTCGGCGTGCTGAACGCGGTGGTCAAGCCCCTGCTCCAGCTGCTGTCCTTCCCGGTGGTCATCCTCACCCTCGGACTGTTCCTGCTGGTGATCAACGCCCTGATGCTGATGCTCACCTCCTGGGTGGCGGACAAGGTGGATCTGAGCTTCCATGTGGACGGCTTCTGGCCGGCCTTCCTGGGCGCCCTGGTGATCACCATCGTCACCTGGGCCGTGGAGATGGTCACCGGAAGCGACTGATTCCCCGCTCCCCAGGAAGGACTCGCCATGACCGAGCGTTACCGCGTCTGCTTCGTGTGCACCGGCAACATCTGCCGGTCCCCGATGGCCGAGGCGGTGTTCCGGTCCCACGCGCGGGAGGCCGGCGTCGAGGTCGACGTCTCCAGCGCCGGCACCGGCGGCTGGCACGTGGGCGAGGACGCCGACCCCCGCACGCTGGCCGTCCTGGAGTCCTCCGGGTACTCCCTGGACCACCAGGCCCGGCAGTTCGGCGCCGACTGGTTCCAGGACCACGACCTGGTGGTGGCCCTGGACCTGGGCCACCTGCGGGAGCTGCGGAGGATGGCCCCCACCCCGGCGGACGCCGAACGGGTGCGGCTGCTGCGGGAGTTCGAGGCCGCGCCCTCGGAGGACGACTGCGAGGTCCCCGACCCCTACTACGGAGGCCAGGAGGGATTCGAGGAGTGCCTCGCCATGATCGAGGGCGCGGTCCCCGGGCTGCTCGAGGAGGTACGCCGACGCCTGGTGGAGTCCGCGTGACCTGGCTACGGCAACGCGTCGGCGACCTGCTGGGGCAGCCCGTCGAGGAGTCCCGGCCGGTCGGCGGCGGCTCCATCTGCGACGCCCACCGACTGCGGTTGGCCGACGGTCGTACGGTGTTCGCCAAGACCCTCGACCGGGCGCCGGCCGACTTCTTCCGTACCGAGGCGGACGGGCTGCGCCTGCTGGGGCGGCTGGTGGAGGTACCCGAGGTGTGGGCGGTCGAGGACGAGCTGCTGGTCCTGGAGTGGGTGGAGCCCGGACCGGCCGACCCCGCCCAGGCCGAACGGCTGGGCCGGCGACTGGCCGCGCTGCACCAGCGACCGGTCGACCACTTCGGCGCCGCCAGCGCCTCCGACGGCACCCCGCACCGCGCCGGCTACCTCGCCTCCCTCCCGCTGGCCGCCCCCGACGTACCGATCGGGGACCCCGGCCGGTGGGGTGCCTTCCACGCCGAGTACCGCCTGCTGCCCCTGCTGCGCGCCGCCGTCGACCGGGGCGCCCTGGGCCCCGCCGACGCGGCCGTGGTGGAACGGCTCTGCGAGCGACTGGGCGACCTGGCCGACCCCCAGCCCCCGAGGCTGATCCACGGCGACCTGTGGGCCGGCAACGTCCACTGGGCCGCCGACGGGCGGGCCCGGCTGATCGACCCCTCGGCCCAGGGCGGCCACCCGGAGGCCGACCTGGCGATGCTGGAACTGTTCGGCTGCCCCGCACTGGACCACCTGCTGGGCGCCTACCAGGAGGTACGGCCCACCCCGGGGCGCGCGGCCCGGGTCCCCCTCCACCAGCTGCATCCCCTGCTGGCCCACGCCGTGCTGTTCGGCGGCGGGTACGGGGCCCGGAGTGCCGCCGCGGCCCGCGCCGCCCTGTCCGCCCTCGGGGCGTAGGGCCCGCTGTCGGCGGCCACGGTCCGGCCGTAGGCTCGCGGCAGACGACGAACCGTGGAGGCGAGATGGACAGTGAGGCCACCCGGGTGGTGCGGGCGGGACTGCCGGAGGAACGGGCCTTCGAACCCCCGTTGCCCGGACCGGTGTTCGCCGCCCACTACCACCTGCCCGGCGACCCCGCCGACGCCCCCTACGCCTACGGCCGGGACGGCAACCCCACCTGGACCGCGCTGGAGCGGGCGATCAGCGAACTGGAGGGCCCCGGGTCGTCGGAAGGTCCCACCACCCTCACCTTCGCCTCGGGCATGGCCGCGATCTCCGCCGTACTGCTCAGCGGGGTGACCGTCGGTTCCGGCCCGGTGGTGCTGCCCTCCGACGGCTACAACCTGCTGACCTCGATGCGGCAGCGGCTGGAGGCCCTGGGCGTGGAGGTACGCCAGGCGTCCACCGCCGGGCAGGCCCAGCGCGAACTGCTCCGTGGCGCCCGGCTGTTGTGGATCGAGTCGCCCTCCAACCCCGGCCTGGACGTCTGCGACATCCGGGAGCTGACCGAGGCCGCCCACGCCGAGGGGGCGCTGGTCGCGGTGGACAACACCCTGGCGACCCCGCTCGGGCAACGGCCGCTGGAACTGGGCGCGGACTTCTCGGTGGCCAGCGGCACCAAGGCGCTCACCGGCCACGGCGACGTACTGCTGGGCTATGTCACCTGCCGCGACGCCGAGTTGGCGGAGGGGGTCCGGCTCTGGCGCAAGACCGTCGGGGCGGTACCGGGACCGATGGAGTCCTGGCTGGCCCACCGTTCGCTGGCCACCCTGGAACTGCGCACCGCCCGGCAGGCCGAGGGGGCGTTGGCCGTCTCCTCCTTCCTGCGCGGGCGCCCGGAGTGGGTGAGCGGAGTACGGCACCCGGGAGACCCGGCCGACCCGGACCACGCCCTGGCCTCGCGGTGGATGCGGCGCTTCGGCTGCGTGGTGTCCTTCACCCTGCCGGACCGGGCCTTCGCGGAACGCTTCCTGGCCGCGCTGCGGCTGGTGGGGGAGGCCACCAGCTTCGGCGGGGTACGGTCCACCGCCGAACGTCGGGGCCGCTGGGGCGGCGACCAGGTGCCCGAGGGCTTCGTGAGGATGTCCGTGGGCATCGAGGACCCGGACGACCTGACGGCCGACCTGGACCAGGCGCTACGGACCGCCAGCGCCGGGTGACGCCCCGCTCCCTGCCGGCCGGTCGGTCGGTCACGGGTGCCTCCACCGGGGTTTCGCCGGGCGGCGGTTGGGCCACATTTCCCCCATGACCCAGGCACGTTCCGCTGTGACACGGCCCGTAGTGAAACGTACCGCCCGGGCGATCCTGCTGGACGGGCCGGAGCCCACGGCCCCCTTCGAGGAGGACGCCGGCTGGGAACTGGTGCTGATCAAGCGCACCAAGCCGGGCCGGGCGCCCTACTGGATCACCCCCGGCGGAGGGGTGGAACCGGAGGACTCCTCGGTGATCTCCGGCCTCCACCGGGAGGTGGACGAGGAGCTGGGCGCCAAGGTCACCGACGTGGTGCCGGCCTTCGTGGACACCGTCGACTACCCCTCCGCCGTCGAACGGGAGGCCGCCGCCCCGGGCGAGACGCTCCCCCGGGGCGTGAAGGTGCAGCACTTCTTCGTCTGCCGGCTGGCCTCGATGGACCTGGGCCGACGCCACGGCCCCGAGGTCGAGGAGCCCTGCGGACGGTACGAGGTGGTCCGCGTCCCCTTCACCCGCGCCGGCATCGCCTCCGTCGACCTGGTGCCGACCCGGCTGCGGGACTACCTGGACGCCAACATCGAGGGGGTGCGCGCCCTGCTCAGCCCCGACCTGGGGTGAGCGGGCCGCACCTCGGCTCACGCGGCGGCCACTCCTCGGGCCTCCCGGTACGCTCCTCGCGCGCCCCTCCTCGGGCCCCCGGCCCGTGCGGCCTCAGCCGAACCAGCCCTGGAACCGGGCCTCCTCGACCCGCCGTTCCGTCCGCTCACCGCGACGGACCGCCTCGGCCAGTGCCCGTTCGGCCTCCTCCCGCCAGGCCATCGGGTCGGCCGGCAGCCCGTCACCCGGGTGGTGGCTGTACTCCGGGGGCCACGCGGGGTGGGAGTCCTCCTCGTCCGGGCCGGGCCCTCCGTCGTCGCCCCCGATACTCCGACGGGTGGACGCCCGGCTACGCAGCCCCCGCCCCTCCGGGGAGGGCTGACGCCCCACCGTGGGCAGCGCCGGCAACTCCGTGGTGGTCTCGCCCGGTTCGGGGTCGGGCACCGACGGGGGCACCAGGGGGATGGCCGGCCCGTTCGCCCGGGGCGCCACCAGGTGGGTCGCCCCCGGAGGCAGCTTGGACGCCGGGGCGTTGCCCAGCGCGTCCCGCCCGTTCGAGGTGGTGATCGAGGTCGCCGCCAGCCCCGCGTCCGCACCGGGCCGCCGGGCCGGCGACCTGGGCCCCTCCTCCCGGAGCCGTCGCCGTACGCCTCCCGAACTCGGCACCGAACCGGTCGAGTCGGCGTCGGAACCGGTCGAGTCGGAGTCCGACAGGTCACCCTTCTCCCGGGAGGAACCGGCCCGCTTCTTCCCGCCGAACAGGGCCTCCACCTCCTCCGGCGCCCTGCGCCGGCGCTGGGGCAGCGGCTTGGGCCCGCCGGACGCGGACGGCGCCGGTTCCGCCCGTGGGGGTTCCGGGGTGGCCGGAGTCCGGTCGGTGGGCGACTCCGTCTCGACCGGTGGGGTGTGGGGTGGCCGGTGGGGAGGTTCGCCGAACAGCGAGGGCTCCGGCGCCTGTTGGCCCGCCTCGTCGGGGGCGGGGCGTCGGACGAAGAGGGAAGTGGTCTCCTCAGCGGACGCCGGCTGAGGAGCAGCGGGCGGCTCACCGAAGAAAGAGGACCCAGCCGAGGCACGAGGCGACCGACTGGGAGGTTCGCCGAACAGCGAGGGCTCCGGCGCCTGTTGGCCCGCCTCGTCGGGGGCGGGGCGTCGAACGAAGAGGGAAGTGGTCTCCTCAGCGGACGCCGGCTGAGGAGCAGCGGGCGGCTCACCGAAGAAAGAGGACCCAGCCGAGGCACGAGGCGACCGACTGGGGGGCTCCCCGAACAGCGAGGGCTCCGGGGCCCGTGCGCCGGTGGGCTCCTCGCCGCCCTCTCCCCCGTGGCCGCTGTCGGTGCCGCCGTGACCGGACACGGGGGCGGAGTCGGGGGAACCGGGGGCCGCGTGTGCGGGCAGGGGCGGGGTCGTGGGGGGCGGAGGCATCGAGGGCGCGGGCGGCGTCGGGGGAACCGGTGGGGCCACCGGCCTGGGCGGCGCGGTACGGGTGGGCGGGGTGGACGGGACCGGGGGCGCCTGGGGTGTCGGTGGGGTCAGGTCGGGCCCGCCCTCGTCGGGGTCCGCCGGCGTGTGGGGGGAGGGGGCGGCCTCCTCGGAGCGCCGGCGGTGCCTGGCCTCGGCGGCGACGCCGAAGTAGTCGCCGCCCTTGCGCCGGGTGTCGTCGGTGCCCCAGTCGCGGGGGGTCTCCCCCCTGGTGACCGGCTGGAGGTGGGGGATGTGTTTGGCGCAGTGGATATAGGCCTCTTCCACGGTGACCTTCACCCACACCTGCGCGGCGCGTCCGGGCATCGGATCCACCGGCAGGTCCGAATACCTTGACCGAATCTCCTCATCCTCGATCACTTCTGCGCGACCATTGATGTGAAGTCCGATGCGCGCACGAAGAAAATCGATCAGCAATATCCCCACATGCGGGTTTTCCTGAATGTTTCCCATGCTGGCGTGAACACCATTGCCCCGGTACTCGGGATAGACCAGGGTGCGCTCGTCCAGAACCCGTACGAAACCGGGCGGTCCCGCCCGGAAGCTGCTGTCGCACTCGCCCCGGGCGTCGGACGTGGCCAGGAAGAACATCTCCTGTAGCTCGGTGAACTCCCGCATCCGCGCGTTCAGATGGTCCAGGACCTGGTCCTGGTAGAAGCGGTCAGCGCGCTCGGTGGAGCCCAGGCGCTCCTGAAGGCGGTGCTCACCGTCACTCCCCGGCCGGGGGTGTTGCCCGGCGGCGTCCGGCTGGAGCGCGGCCCGGGAGCCGGGACGCTCCTCGTGCCCTGGTCGCAGCTCTGCCACGTCGACTCTCTCCTGTCCTTGTCGGCTGTGGTGCCGGTTCACTCGCCCTGGGCGACCAGCTCGTCGATGGCGTCATGCCGGATGCGGTGGGTGGGGATGCCCACCCCCACCAGTGCGTCCCGGCCGCTGCGGATCAGTCCGGGCGGCCCGGAGAGGTAGGCGTCGAAGCTGCCGCGCGGTACGAACCCCCGTACCGCCTCGGGTAGTTGACCCCGCAACGCCTGCCCGGAGGGGCAGTCCAGGCCACCGGCCCCCTCCGCCAGCACCGGCCGCACCGAGAGCCAGGGGTGCCGCCGCTCCAGCTCCACCATGCTGTCCAGGTCGTACAGGTCCGCGCGGTGACGGGCGCCGTAGAAGACCTCCATGGTGCGGGCCCTGCCGTGGTGGGCGACGTCCTCGACCAGCGCCCGGATCGGGGCGATGCCGGTGCCGCCCCCCAGGCACAGCAGCCCGCTGTCGGAACGGTGGTCCACGGTCATGGAGCCGGTGGGCCGGCCCAGACGGATCACCGCGCCGGCCCGGGCCCGGTGCACCAGCGCGTTGGAGACCCAGCCGGCCGGCACCGCCCGGACGTGGAAGGTGAGCAGCCCGTCCGAGGAGGGGGCGGTGGCGAAGGAGTAGGGCCGCCAGACCCGGGGCCACCACGGGGTCTCGACACTGGCGTACTGGCCGGCCAGGAAGGGGTAGGGCTGGTCGGGCCGTACGGTCAGCACCGCGATGTCGGGGGTGCGCATCTGGTGCGAGACCACCTCCGCCTCCCACACCGCCGGGGCCCGCAGCTCGTCGGTGGCCGCCGCGTCGATCATGATCTGGGATATCAGGGTGTACGCCCGGGCCCACGCGGTCTCGGCCTGCGGGCTCCAGGTGCGGGGCGCGAACCGGGCGAGCGCGGCGAGCAGGCTCTCCCCGACCGCCGGGTAGTGCTCGGCCTGGGTGCCGTACTTGCGGTGGCCCCGGCCCAGTTCGCTGGCGTACTCGGTCAGCAGGCGCTCGTCGTCGGAGAGCCGCACCGCGGTGAGCAGGGCCCGGAACAGCCGGTCGCGCTGTACGTCCATGGAGACCGGGAACAGCTCCCGCAGGTGGGGCGCGCGTACGAACAGCATCGCGTAGAAGTAGCCGACGGCCTCGTCGGCCCGGGGCTCGATCTCCTCCAGGGTGCGCCGGATCAGCAGCGCGTCCAGCGAGGGGACCTCCTCGGAAGCCCCGTGCTCCGCTAACGGCTGCCCGGGGTGCTCCGGCCGTCCGCCGGGCTGGTCCTCGGGCTGTCGCGGCTGCTGGTCAGGGCCGACCGAGGCGAGGTGCCGGCCGCGCGGGCGGGGTTCGTCCGGCCCGGTCTGCGCGGGGGGCGGGTCGAACCAGCCGGGTGCCCCGGAGTTCCCGGCATGTTCGTCGTGGGGGCCGTCACTGAACGACGCGGTGGTCATCTACTCGCCTCGCCTCGCACGTGGTCAGGACATCTCGCGCTTCCAGCGCGCGCCAAGGTCGGGTGGATCATTTGATGTGCCGCCGTCCCTCACTCGTCGTCAAAGGCTCCGGGTGGGGAATGCCGACCTTACCCGGACGACAACGATCCACAAGTCTGGATCTGACGTTCACAGAATTACCGCCAATTTCGTTCCGTGGGGGAATTCACTTGTGGTAACGGCTTGATATACGCGGCGAGTTCACGACCGGTCCGAAGGGCGGCCGGGTTCCCCCGCAAGCTCCAATGAAGTCGGACAGAGCGTCTCTTTTCGCGGCACCTGTCGGATCACCCCTGATCAGAGTCGACCGTTCGTTCGTGTTTTCCATACGCCCGGTCTCCGACGGTGACCGCGACGGGGACCGCGTCCGCCTCGGTGTCCGCCACGGCACCCACCCCGGCGATCCCCCGCGCCGTACGACCACGGGCCGGGGCACCCTCGCCGGCCGCGTACTCGCCCGGGAGCAGTCACGGATACTCGGGCCGGGGGACGCGCCCGACCGGCCCCCGCGCGCACCGTGGGGGCATGGACTCCACGCCCCGCTTCCCACTGCCCCGCCCCGTACGGAGGGCCGTGCTGAGCGCCCATGTGTGCGCCTCCGTCGGCTGGTTGGGGCTCAGCCTGTGCCTGCTCACCCTGGCGCTGAACGCGCTGGGCTCCGGGACCGGTTCGGCCGCCGTCTCCTACCCGGCCATGAAGCTGCTGGTGGACTGGGTGCTGTTCCCGCTGGCTCTGCTCTCCTGGGCCTCCGGGCTGGTACTGGCCCTGGGCACCCACTGGGGCCTGGCCCGGCACCGTTGGGTGTGGGTGAAGTTCTGGGCCACCTCCGCCGCCCTGGTGGCCTCGGCCCTGGCCTTCCGCGCCGGGGTGAACGAGGCGTACCACGCGGTGCGCGCCGGGGAGCCGGTGAACGGGGTGGACCTGGTGTTCCCGCCGGCCGTCTCCCTGTCGCTGTACGTGTTCCTCGCCGTGGTCTCGGTGCTCAAGCCCTGGGGGTTGACCGCCCGGGGGCGCCGTCACCAGCGGGCCCGCGCCGCCCGGCGTACCGCCCCGACCAGGCGGAAGGCGCCCGTCGGCTGAGCGCGGGGCCCCCGGTGGGCGGGCCCGGGGGCGGCCGGGTGGCCGGGCGTAGGGTGCGGGCATGAGCGAACTGTCCATACGTCGCGCCACGTTCGACGACATCCCGGACATCGTGGCGATGCTGGCCGACGACCCTCTCGGCGCACAGCGGGAGAGCCCCGACGACCTGGAGCCCTACCGTGCCGCCTTCACCGAGCTGGACCGCGACCCCCACCAGGTGCTGGTGGTGGCCGAACGGGACGGCCGGGTGCTCGGCACCCTCCAACTCACCCTGATCCCGGGGCTGTCCCGGCGCGGGGCGACGCGCTCCCTGATCGAGGGGGTACGGGTGCACGCCGACACCCGGGGCGAGGGGCTGGGGGAGCGGTTGATCCGCTGGGCCGTGGAGGAGTCCCGCCGGCAGGGCGCCGTACTGGTGCAGCTCACCTCGGACGCCACCCGGGTCGACGCGCACCGCTTCTACGAGAAGCTGGGCTTCGAGGCCAGCCACCTGGGGTTCAAGCTGCCGCTGTAGTACGGGAGTCGGGGCGTACGGTCTCCGGCGCCGGCCCGTTCACAGCCCGGGTGCCCCCCAGACCGGGAACCAGCGGCTGAGGTCCTTCTCCATCGGCAGGTCGTCCCCCACGGCGGCGCGGACCTGCAACTCCAGGGAGCTGTCCCGCTTCTCGTCGGACAGCGGCGCGAAGGGGTAGAAGGTGCCCCTCTTGTAGAGGTACACCAGCGCCAGGGTCCTGGGTGGCCGTCCGGTGCTGGGTGGCTGGCCGTCCGCGCTCCCCTCCCGGAAGGCCACCAGGGAGCACAGCAGTTGGGGGCCGAACCCGCCGCCCTCCAACACGCTGTTCACCGCGTGCAGGTCGCTGACCAGGCTGGACAGTTCCCCGGCCGGCTGCCGGGCGACCAGCCAGGTGTAGCCGTGGTCGTCCCGGGTGAACTCCACCGGCTGGCCCCCCTCACCGAAGGCCCCGCCGTCATCGCGCCGTACGTCGGCGTCCAGCAGCGCCCGCACCTCGTCCCGCAGCTCGGCGAAGGCGCCGCCCTCCACGCTGGCGAAGCAGACCGAGCCGACGCCGGTGGGGGTGAAACCGGCGGCGGCCTGGAGGGTGACGGCCGCCGAGGGCAGCGCGAAGAGTCGGTCCAGGTCGGGCCGTACCGGCTTGGTGCGACCGAACAGGGTGTCCAGAAAACCCATCTGCGGCTCCGGGAGTTGGTGGCGGGAGTGGTGGTCGGACGGTTCAGGAGCGCCCCAACTGGGCGGAGATCCGGCCCAGTTGCTCCAACCGCCGCTCCAGGGACGGGTGGGAGGACAGCACCCGGCTCACGCTCTCCCGGGAGAAGGCCGGGGCGAAGAAGAAGGCGTTGTACGGCTCGGCCTGCCGCAGGTCCCGGGTGGGGATACGGGCCATCTCCCCGGTGATCTTCGTCAGCGCCGAGGCCAGGGCGGAGGGCCGGCCGGTCAGCTGGGCGGCGGCCCGGTCGGCGGCCAGCTCGCGGTACCTCGACAGCAGCCGGGTCAACAGGAAGCTGACCACGTACACCACCGCGCTGATCAGGGGGACCAGCATCAGCAGCAACCCGGCCTGGTCGTTGCTCCGCCCCCGGGACATCCCGGTCCACAACGCGATACGGGTGAGGGTGCCGGCCAGCACCCCGAGGAACGAGGCGATGGTCATCACCGCCACGTCACGGTGCGCCACATGGGACAGCTCGTGTGCCAGCACCCCCTCCAGCTCCTTGGGCTCCAGCCGCCGCATCAGCCCGGAGGTCGCGCAGACCAGGGCGTTCTTCTGGTTGCGGCCGGTGGCGAAGGCGTTGGGCACGTCGGTGTCGGCGATCGCCACCCGGGGTTTGGGCATGTCGGCCAGCGCGCACAGCCGGTCGACGGCGCCGTGCAGCTCGGGCGCCTGCTCGGGGGTGACCTCGCGGGCGCCCATGCCGTAGGCGGCGATGCGGTCGGAGAACCAGAACTGGGCCACGAACATCCCGCCGGTGAGCAGCAGGATCAGCGGCCAGGCCCCCTTGAACAGGGCGATCATCACGCCCATGAAGACCACGTACAGCAGCCCGATGAGGAACATCGTGACGACCATCCGCCCGGTGAGCCCCCGGTCCGGGGCGAAACGTGTCCGTGCCGCGGCCATGGCGCCCTCCCAACGGACGGATGCGGTGTGCGGGTCTCCCGTGGCACCTCCCCCTCGGGGCAGCCGGGCCCACCCACACTCTTCGTAAAAGGGTACTTAATTGGAGAGTACGCCCTCGGGGGGAGAAACCCCGGGCCGGATACGGCCACCCGGGCGGGAGCCCGTACCGCCGGAAAGCGGGAGTGGGAACGGACACCCATGGGCGAAGATGTCGGGGTGACCCCTCTCAGAGACGAGCCGCCCCGGCCCGGACCGGGGCCCTGGCACCGCCCGTCCGGGATACGGATGATCGCCACCGATCTCGACGGCACCCTGCTGCGCGACGACAAGACGGTCTCGGCCCGTACGATCGCCGCGCTGGCCGCCGCCGAGCGGGCCGGTATCGAGGTGTTCTTCGTCACCGGCCGCCCCGCCCGCTGGATGGAGGTGGTCAGCGCGCACGTCCACGGACACGGACTGGCCATCTGCTCCAACGGCGCCGCCGTGGTGGACCTGCGGGAGGGCGGCCGACTGCTGCGGGCCCGGGAACTGGCCCGCCGGGACGCGCTGACCGTGGTACGGGAACTGCGTCAGCTCGCCCCCGGGGTGAGCTTCGCCGTGGAGAGCGTCGACGGCATCCGCTTCGAGCCGGGGTGCCCGATCCGCATCCAGCCGACGCACGCCCCCGAGGGGCCGGCCGAGGCACTGCTGTCCCTGGAGGAGGAGGCGACCGCCTCACCGGTGCTCAAGCTGCTGGCCACCCACCCGAGCCTGGACCCGGACGGCTTCCTCACCCTGGCCAGGACCGGCGTCGGCTGGGCGGCCGAGTTCACCCGCTCCTCCCCGACGGCCCTGCTGGAGGTGAGCGGCCGGGGCGTGAGCAAGGCCAGCACCCTGGCCCTGTGCTGTGCGGAACGGGGCGTCTCCGCCGACCAGGTGGTGGCCTTCGGGGACATGCCCAACGACCTGGAGATGCTGGGGTGGGCCGGCCGCGCCTACGCCATGGCCAACGCCCACCCCGAGGTACTGGCCTCCACCCCGCGTACCGCCCCCTCCAACGAGGAGGACGGGGTGGCCCGGGTGATAGAGGAGCTGCTCGCCGGCTGAGCGGCGCCCCTACGGCGGTCTACGGCGGTCTACGGCGTGAGCGCCGGTCGGCGGTGCGAGCTTGCGGCACCGGTCAGGGGCGCTGATCAACAGCGCTGATCGGCAGTGCGGGGTGAGGCGCCGGTCAACGGCGCCCGGCTCACAGCAGCCGGTCCGCCCAGGCCGTCACGTCGTCCAGGCTCACGTTGCCCCCGCAGACCACCAGCCCCAGGTGGGCGCCGGGGCCCACCCGGTCCCGTACCCGCCGGGCGGCCGGCAGCAGACAGCCGGCGGCCGGCTCGGCCCACACCTTGGCGTGGTGGGCCAGGTCCAGGGTGCCGCGTACCGCCTCCGCGTCGGAGACCACCAGCACCTCCTCGACCAGGTCCCGCACCCGCCGGAAGGTCAGCTCGGACACGGCGGGCGCGCTGAGGGTGCTGACCAGGGAGGACAGCCGTACCGGGGTGGGGTGGCCGACGGCCAGGGCCTCGGACATGGCCTGGGCGCCCTCGGTCTCCACACCCCAGATCCGCACCCCGGGCCGCAGGGCCCGTACGGCGGTGGCCACCCCGGCCAGCAGCGCGCCCCCGCCCACGCTCACCAGTACGTCGGTCAACTCCCCGGCGTCCTGGGCCATTTCCAGCCCGACCGTGCCCTGACCGGCCAGGACCGTGGGGTCGTCGAAGGGGTGCAGCAGCGTCATCCCCTCGTCCCGCAGCTGGTTCATCAGGGCGAAGGCGCCGTCCATGTCGTCGGTCAGCCGCACCGTGGCGTCAGCCGCCCGGGCGGTCTCCGCCGCCTGCCGGGGCGCGCCCCGGGGCATCACCACGGTGGCCTTCACCCCCAGCACCCGCGCCATCACCGCCACCGCCACCGCGTGGTTGCCGCCACTGACGGCGACCACCCCCGCGTCCCGGGCGGCCCGGTCCAGGGTGAGCAGCTTGTTGGTGGCCCCACGGGGCTTGAAGGAGCCGGTGCGCTGGAGCAGTTCCAGCTTGGCGGTCACCGGGACCCCGAGCAGTTCGCCCAGGCCGGGGCTGGGCACGGTCGGGGTGCGGACCACGTACGGGGCGATCCGTTGGGCCGCCGCCTCGATGTCGGAGAGGTCGCTCACTGCCTGGCCCTTCTACGGGTGACGGTCGTGCCCGACCAGCCTAGAACGCGTCGTTCCGATCGTTGAGCGGCCCGCCCGTGCCGGTGCCGCTGGCCCTCCGGCCAGGTGGGGTTCAGCCCGCCAAGGGCGTCGCCGGGGTGGCCCGGCGGGTCTTCACGGCCAGGTAGGTCAACGGCCCGGGGATCTGGGCCGGTTGCCCCGGGGCGCCCACGCCGCTGGTCGAGCGCCCCGCCCGTGCCCGTACCGACGTTGGGGCCCTCCGGCCCGGGTGGGTTCAGCCCACCGGGGTCTCCACCCGGGCGGCCCGCCGAGTCGCCGGGCCGGCCTTCGCGGCCATCTCGGCGAACGGCCCCGGGACCCGGGCCAGTCGGGCGGGGGTGCCGCGCTGCACCACGGTGCCCCGGTCCAGTACCAGCACCTCGTCCACCTCCTCCAGGCCGGCCAGCCGGTGGGTGATCAGCACCGTGGTGCGGTCGTGGGCCAGGGCGAGCAACTCGGTGGTCAGCGCCTCGGCGTTCTCCTCGTCCAGGTGCTCGGCCGGCTCGTCGAGGACCAGCACCGGGTGGTCGGCCAGCAGGGCGCGGGCCAGGGCGAGCCGTTGCCGCTGGCCCCCGGAGAGCCGGGTGCCCTCCTCGCCGACCAGGGTGTCCAGGCCGTCGGGCAGGGAGCGGACCCAGTCGCCCAGCCGGGCCCGGTCCAGCGCCCGGTACAGCTCGGCGTCCTGGGCGGAGGGCCTGGCCAGCCGCAGGTTCTCCCTCAGGTCGCTGTCGAACAGGTGGGCGTCCTGGCCGCACAGCCCGACCCGCTCACGTACCGCCGTGCCGCCGAGGGCGGCGGCGTCCCGGCCGGCCAGGGTGTACTCGCCCGACTCCAACTCCAGGAACCGCAACAGCAGTTGGGCGGTGGTGGTCTTGCCGGAACCGGACGGGCCGACCAGCGCGATCCGTCGGCCGGGGGTCAGGGTGAGGGACACCCGGGACAGCGCCGGCCGTGGGGCACCCGGGTAGCGGGCGCCGGCCCGGCGCAGTCGCAGCGGGTGGGGGTCGGCCGGCGCGGACTGGGGTACCTCGGGTTCGGTCACCGGCAGCGGGGCGTCCAGCACCTCCAGCACCCGGGCCGCGCCCCGTCGTACCCGCTGGCGGTGGAGCAGCGCGGTGGGCAGTTCGGCGACCGGTTCGAAGGCGGCCAGCGCGGTGAGGACCACCACCGCCAGCAGTACCCCGTCCAGTCGGCCGGCGGAGGTGGCGGCCACCCCGAGGGCGGCCACGGCGGTGACGGTGAGCCCGGTGACCAGGGTGGACAGTGCCCCGCTCAGGGCGCCGGCCAGGGCGTCCCGGGCGGCGATACGGGTCAGTGCGGCGTCCGCCCGCCGTACCCGGTCCAGTCGGCCGCCCAGGGCCCCGGCCACGGTCAACTCGGCGGTACCGGTGAGGAGTTCGAGGGTACGGGTGGCCAACAGGCCCCGGGCCGGGGCTCGTTGCCGGGTGGCCCGGTCCGCCAGTCGAACGCCCAGCCAGGGCACCGCCACCCCGGCCAGCACCAGGCCGCCGGCCAGCAGCAGCCCGGCCCCGGGCAGCAGCCACCCGGTGAGGGCCACCGAACCGACGCCCACCAGCAGGGCGGCCCCAGCCGGCAACAGCCAGCGCAGGAAGTAGTCCTGGAGGGTGTCCACGTCGTCCACCAGCCGTGTCAGCAGGTCGCCCCGACGGTGCGGCCCCAGGCCGGCCGGGGCCAGTCGCTCCAGCCGCTGGTAGACCCGCACCCTCAGCTGGGCCAGGGCGCGCAGTACCGCGTCGTGGGACAGCAGCCGCTCGGCGTACCGGAACACCGCCCGGCCCAGTCCGAAGGCCCGGGTGGCGGTGACGGCCACCATCAGGGTCAGTACCGGGGGCTGTTGGGAGGCCCGGGAGATCAGCCAACCGGAGGTGGCCATCAGCCCCACCGCGCTGCCCAGCGCGAGGGTGCCCAGCGCCAGGGACAGCAGCAACCGCCCCCGCAGGGGCCGGGCGGTCTCCCGTACCCAGCGCAGCGGATGCCGTCCGGGGCCCGGCTCCGGGGCGTTCCCCTCCGGCGCATCGGGGGTGCCGGCCGGTCCGGTGCCGGCCGGTCCGGGAGTGGACGGTCCGGGAGTGGACGGTTCCGGCAGCGGTACGGCCCCGGGGCGGGAGCCGGCGAGCCGGTGCACCCGGTCGGCCAGCGCCAGGGGTGCCGCCCGGTGGGTGACCAGCAGCACCGTACGGTCGGCGGTCAGGGCGCGCAGGGTGTCCAGCACCTCGTCCTCGGTGGCCCGGTCCAGGCTGGCGGTCGGCTCGTCCAACAGCCACAGGGGCCGGTCGGCCAGTACCGCGCGGGCCAGGGCGACCCGTCGGTGCTGCCCGGCCGACAGCCCGCGCCCCCGCTCGCCCAGCACCAGTCCGGGGTCCAACTCCCCGAGGCCGGCCCGCTCCAGGGCGCGGCGTACCTCCGCCTCGCCGGCCCCGGGCCGGGCCAGCGTGACGTTCTCGGCCACCGTGCCGGCGAACAGGGTGGGATGCTGCGGCACCCAGGAGATCGCGGAGTGCCAGCGGGCGAGGTCCAGTGCGTCCAGGGGCCGGCCGTCCACCTCGACGGTGCCCGCGTCGGGGCGGGTGAAGCCCAGCAGGCAGGACAGCAGGGTGGACTTGCCGCAGCCGGAGGGGCCGACCAGGGCCACGGTCTCCCCGGCGCGCAGGGTGAGGCTGGTGGGCGGCAGTCCCGGCGCGGACCGCCCCGGGTAGCGGACCGTCAGCCCGCGTACGGTCAGTGCCTCGCGTACCCCCTCGACCGGCTCGCCGCCGTGGGCCGGCCGGGGTGTCTGGAGCACCTCGAAGATCCGCTCGGCCGCCGCGAGCCCCTCGGCGGCGGCGTGGTACCGGGCCCCGACCTGGCGCAGCGGCAGATAGGCCTCGGGGGCCAGGATCAGCACCAACAACCCCGTGTACAGGTCGAGTTGACCGTGCGCCAGCCGCAGCCCCACGCCCACCGCCACCAGGGCCACCGACACCGTGGCCAGCAGTTCCAGCACCAGGGAGGAGAGGAAGGCGACCCGCAGGGTGCGCAGGGTGGCGCGCCGGTACTCCCCGGTGATCCGCCGGATGGAGTCCGCCTGGGCCCGGGAGCGGCCGAAGACCTTCAGCGTCTCCAGGCCGCTCACCACGTCCAGGAAGTGCCCCGACAGCCGGGACAGCGACCGCCAGCGGCGGTCCATGTGGGCCTGGGTGACCCAGCCGATCAGCGCCATGAACAGCGGGATCAGCGGCAGGGTCACCACGATCACCACCGCCGAGGCCCAGTCGGCCGTGACGATCCGGGCCAGCACCGCCACCGGGACCAGCACCGCCAGCCCGAGCTGGGGCAGGTAGCGGGAGAAGTAGTCGTCCAGGGCGTCCACCCCCTGGCAGGCGAGGGTGGTCAGCTCGCCCCGCCGCCGTTCCCGCAGCCAGGTCGGGCCCAGGGCCACCGCGTGCTCCAGCAGGGCGGTACGCAGCTGGGACTTCACCCGGGCACCGGCCCGCTGCGCGGTGGTCTCGGTCAGCTGGACCACCACCGCCCGGCCCACCGACACCAGCGCCAACAGGGCCAGCGGCCGGGCCAGTTGTTCGGTGGACCAGCCCCGCTGGAAGGCGCCCACCACCAGTTCGGCCAGCAGCCCGGCCTGGGCGACCACCAGCAGCGCCCCGACCAGCCCCAGGGCGGTCAGCGCGGCCAGCAACCCCCGGGTGGCCCGCGCGTGCCGCAGCAGCCGGGGGTCGACGGGACGCATCTCAGTGCCCGCTCGGCAGGTGGCGGGTGCTGATACGGCGCCGGAACACCCAGTAGGTCCACGCCTGGTAGAGCAGCACCAGCGGGGTGGCCAGTACGGCGACCCAGGTCATCACCCCCAGCGCGTACCGGCCGGAGGCGGCGTCCACGGCGGTGATGCTCCAGGCCGGGTCCAGCGAGGACACCAGCACGTGGGGGAAGAGGCCGAGGAACACGGTGGCGAACAGGGTGGCCACGGACACCCCGGACAGGGCGAAGGCCCAGCCCTCCCGCCCGAGCCGGTTCAGCCACAGCGCGCCGGCCAGCCCCAGCACGGCCAGTACGGCGGTGGGCCAGCCCCGGTCGCGGCCCACCGACAGCTGGGTCCACAGCAGGAAGCCGCCCAGCAGGGGCAGCAGCGCCAGCCCCAGCCGCCCGGCCAGGGCACGGGCCCGGCCCCGGATGTCGCCGTCGGTCTTGAGGGCGGCGAACACGCTGCCGTGGAAGGTGAACAGGACCAGCCCCACCAGTCCGCCCAACAGCGGGTACGGGCCGAACAGCGCCCCGATCCCGCCGTCCAGCCGGCCGTCCCGGTCGATGGGCAGCCCCTTGAGCATCAGCGCGAACACCGCGCCCCACAACAGGGCGGGCACCAGGGAGGACCAGAACAGGGCCAGTTCCCAGTTGCGCTTCCACCGTTCGTCGTCGCGCTGGTGGCGGTACTCGAAGGAGACGCCCCGGACGATCAGGCAGACCAGGATCAGCAGCAGGGGCAGGTAGAGGCCGGAGAACAGCAGGGCGTACCAGTCGGGGAAGGCGGCGAAGGTCGCGCCGGCCGCGGTGATCAGCCACACCTCGTTGCCGTCCCAGACCGGTCCGATGGTGTTGATCAGTACGCGCCGCTCCGCCTCGTCGCGGGCCAGCAGCCGGGTGAGGACGCCGACACCGAAGTCGAAGCCCTCCAGGAAGAAGTAGCCGATCCACAACACCGCGATCAGCCAGAACCAGAAGTCGTGGAGTGCCATGGGTGCTCCTCGGTGTGGTGTGTGGTCAGTACGCGAAGGTCAGGGGCTGGTCGGCGTCCTCGTCGTCCTCACGGGGACCGCCCATCCGGGGGTTGTCGGTGGGCGCCCGCTCCTCGGTGTCCGGGCCGGCCTTGACGTACTTCAGCAGCAGCCGGACCTCGATCAGCGCCAGTACCGCGTACAGCAGGGTGAAGACGGTCATGGAGGTGACGACCTCGGCGGTGCCCACCCCCGGGGACACCCCGGCGGCGGTCTTCAACTCGCCGAACACCACCCAGGGTTGGCGCCCCATCTCGGTGAACAGCCAGCCGAAGGAGATGCCCACCAGGGGCAGCGTCAGGGTCCAGGTGCCCAGCCGCCAGGACAGGTCGCTCAGCCGTGGGCCCAGCTCCCGGGCGCGGGTCAGCGCCAGCCGGGGCACCTGCTCGGAGCCGGTACGCAGTGCGGGGGCGATCCACCACCGCTGGCGGGTGGTCCACAGTCCGACCAGACCGGCCAGCATGGACACCATTCCGAAGCCGATCATCAGCCGGAAGCCCCAGTAGGTGACGAAGATGTTGGGGATGTAGTCGGCGGGTTCTCCCCCGTACCGGGCGGCCTCCTGACGTGCGACGTCGTTCACCCCGGGCACGGTCTCGCTGAGGTTGCTGTGCGCCAGGAAGGACAGCAGCCCGGGCACCTCCACGGCCACCTTGTTGTGGCCCACGCCCTCCTCGCTGACGTCGCCCACCGCGAACACCGAGAAGGGGGCCGGCCCCTGGCTCTCCCACAGGGCCTCGGCCGCGGCCATCTTCATCGGCTGCTGCTCGTACATCACCTTGCCCAGCCGGTCACCGCTGATCGCGGTGCCCATTCCGGCGATCACCAGGGTCACCAGTCCGACCCGCAGGGAGGCCCGCATGGCGGCGATCGTCTTGGGGTCCTGCGGCCGTGGCGTGTCCCGCTCCTCGCGGCGGCGCGCCCTGCGGAGCTGGTAGGCGGCGATGCCGACCACGAAGGCCCCGCCGGCGAGGAAGGCGGCGGTGAGGGTGTGGAAGAACTGGGTGACGGCGGTGTTCTGGCTGAGTACGGCCCCGATGTCGGTCAGCCGCGCCTTGCCGCTCTCCCGGTCGACGGCGAAGCCGACCGGGTGCTGCATCCAGGAGTTGGCGGCCAGGATGAAGTACGCGGACAGCAGGGTGCCGACGAACACGATCCAGATGCACGCCAGGTGGACGGCCCGGGGCAGCCGGTCCCAGCCGAAGATCCACAGCCCGATGAAGGTGGACTCGAAGAAGAAGGCGAGCAGGGCCTCCATGGCCAGGGGAGCGCCGAAGACGTCACCCACGAAGCGGGAGTACTCCGACCAGTTCATCCCGAACTGGAACTCCTGGACGATGCCGGTGACCACGCCCATGGCGATGTTGATCAGGAACAGCTTTCCCCAGAACTTGGTGGCGTGGAAGTACTTCTCGGCGCCGGTCCGGTACCAGGCGGTCTGGAGGGCGGCGACCAGGGCCGCCAGGCTGATGGTGAGGGGTACGAACAGGAAGTGGTACAGCGTGGTGATGCCGAACTGCCATCGCGCGAGGGTTTCCTGTGCCAGAGCGAGTTCCATGACTGGTCCTCCTTGCCGCCGGTTCCTGCCGGGGATGCTGCGCACTTGGTCCCGGTTCGCCCGGGCGAACCGGGAGGAAAGTATGACCTTGTGAATGGGTTCACATTCACAAGCCATTATGACCCACCTCCCCGTCCACCGGACCCCGGGGGGTCCCGACGCTGTTCCACGTCCCCCGTTCGGCTCCCGGTGGCAGAGCCACCCCGCGCCAACTCCCCTGTCCCGTAAGGCTGTTGACCCGCCCCTCCGACTGCCCCGACGGCGGCGGGGGGTATGGGCGGTGCGGTCCCGCTCGCCGTCCGGGGCCCGCGGGTCCGTCAGCTCCAAGGGCGTCCACCCCGGTCCCTACGAGGGTGAGCGGTACGGTCCCGCTCGCCGTCCGGGACCCGCCAGTCCGCCAGCTCCAAGGGCGTCCACCCCGGTCCGTACGAGGGTGGCCCGCGTCTCCACCCCGGGTTCCGGTCACGCCCTCCCGGGGTCCGTGGAGGGCGGCCGGCAGAAGGACGGCGGCCACCTACGGCCCCCGGCGCCCCCGACGTGCGCCGGCTCGGGGTGGTGAGGGGGGTGGGGGGTGGGGCTCGGGTGGGATGGCTGGTCCTGGTTCGTAGGCCGGGACGTGATCACGCCCTCGCGAAGAAGGACGCCCCACCGAGTGGCCGGAACCAGGACCGGCTACTCCACAGGGTCCCGTCGGCTCGACATGCCGACCTGAGGTGACGGGCACACGATGTCGTGTATGGCCACAAAAACCCCCACACCCTCGGGGGCCACCCCGCCGCCCGCCGGCGGATCCCGCGCTCCCCGCCAGAAGCTCTCGCTGGCGGCGATGCTGTTCGTGGTGGCGATGACCTTCATCGACCAGACGATCGTGGCCATCGCCGCCCCGGACATCATCAACGAGCTGGGGCTGTCGTCCTCCGGGATGCAGTGGGTCGTCAACGCCTACCTGCTCGCCCTCGCGGCCTTCTTCGCCCTGGGAGGGCGACTGGCGGACCTCTTCGGACCGCGCCGGGTCGCGCTGGTCGGCACCCTCGTCTTCGTCGGTTCCTCGGTGATGTGCGGCTGCGTTCCCCGGGGCTCCTTCGCGCAGGAGTGGCTGATCGTCTTCCGGGCCGTCCAGGGCTTCGGCGCCGCGCTGCTGTTCCCGGCCGCCCTCGCCGTCGTCGTCAGCGTCTTCCCGGTGGACCGGCGTGGCCGCGCCCTCGCGCTGTTCTTCGGACTCTCCGGCGCGCTGACCGCGCTGGGACCACTGCTGGGCGGCTGGCTCACCGGGTGGACGTGGCGGGCGATCTTCTGGGTCAACGTCCCGGTCGCGGTGATCGCCGTGGTCCTGACGTTGCTCGCCCGTATCCCGAGCGTCCGGCGCCCCGAGCGGCTGGACGTGCCCGGGGCGTTGCTCATCGCCGTCGGCATGGGGCTGAGCGTGCTGGGGCTCCAGCAGGCGAACGCGTGGGGCTGGACCAGCGTGTGGACCTGGGGCTGTGTGCTGGGCGGACTGCTCGTACTGGCCGTCTTCTGCCGGTACGAACTACGGGTGACCCACCCGCTGATCCAGATGCGGGTCTTCCGGGACCGGGCGTTCGCCGTGGACAACATCGTGCTGTTCTTCGCGATGATGGCCTTCGTCCCCCTGTTCTTCTTCGCCTCCGTCTACGCGCAGGTCTCCCTGGGCGCCTCCCCGAACCAGGCGGCCCTGTACCTGCTCTACTTCTTCGCCGGGTTCGCCATCGCCTCCCAGTGGGGCGGTCGCATCCTCGACCAGCGCGGTGCCCGTCCCGCGATCAAGCTCGGTACCGGGCTGGGCGCCGTCGGCTTCGCGCTGTGGGCGCACAAGCTGACCGACCTGTCCATGCACGACCAGTGGCCCTACGCCGCGCTGGCCGGCGCGGGCATCGGCTTCATCCTCGCGCCCTCCTCCACCGACGCCGTCAACCGCGCCCTCAACGCCTCCTACGGCGAGGTCACCGGCATCACCCAGACCATCCGCAACTACGCCGCCGCCATCGGCCTCGCCGTCTACGGCACCCTCCTCACCCACGCCACCACCGACCATGTCGCCGACACCCTCCGGGAGCGCGGCCTGTCCTCCGGTACGGCCCGGGACGCCGGCCACTCGGTGGCGGAGGCCGTCACCGGCCACGGCGACAAGCGCGGCCCCGAGTCCGACGGCCCGGTCGCCACCGTGGTCCGCGACTCGATGGACGCCATCCGCATGGACTTCGCCGAGGCGAACCAGCTCGTGTTCTACGGCATGGCCCTAGCCCTCGCCCTCGCCTTCCTCTGCGCTCACCTCCACCCCGGCACCCGGGTCACCAGCGAGTCCGAGGCCTCCCCACCCGACGAGTCCGCCTCCCCCGCCCCACCCACACCGCAACCGTCCACCAGGCGCTGAGCCCCCGGCACCCCCGCCGACCCGGAACGGCGCCCGAGGCCCCTCGGGCCCCTCAGCCCCAACTCCCCCCGCCGACTCCCCGGTTGACGCCCCGTACCGGTGCCCCCGGGAGCGGAGGCTCCCTCACCGCTTGTCACCACCGGGTGCAGGCTCTGGGCGGGTTCGGGCACCCCCTTCCCCCGGCGGCGTCCGGTGCGCTACGGAGTGGGGGAACGAACGCGGAGAGAGCGCGGAGAGAGCGGGGCCCGAGGTGAGCGGTGAACACGCGGCGGAGTCGACCAGAAGTGGCGGGAAGCGCGGGGCGCACCGTGGCAGACGGCACCGGATGACGCGCCGCGGCCGTGGCCTGCTGGTCGGCGCCGCCGCGCTCACCCTGCTGTGTACGGCCGGCGGGGTGCAGGCCCTGACCGCTCCCGAGGGGCAGAGCACCCCCGAGGAGGTGGTCGAGCAGGTGACCCAGCGGGTCAACGAGGAGCGGGAGAAGGCTGGTTGTGAGCCGGTGACCCTCGACAACAGGCTGGAGAACGCGGCGCAGGGGCACTCCAGCGACATGGCCGAACGGGACTTCTTCTCCCACACCAACCCGGACGGCGAGGGCCCCGGTGACCGCGTCACCGACGCCGGCTACACCTGGAAGACCTACGGGGAGAACATCGCCCGGGGTCAGGGGGACGCCGAGGCGGTCATGGACTCGTGGATGAACAGCGAGGGTCACCGCGAGAACATCCTCAACTGTGACTTCGAGGAGATGGGCGTGGGCTTCCACGAGGCCAGCGGCGGCCCCTGGTGGACCCAGGACTTCGGTACCGCCCGCTGACCGCCCGTCCCCGGACCGTGGCTGAACGGTCCAGGCCCCTCTGACCCGACCGCCCCGGCCCGACGGCGGGCGACCGGGTCAGGGGCCGGCCAGGTAGGGGGTGGTGGTCGCCACCTGGCGGAAGCCCAGCCTCCGCAGTACCGGTCGGCTGGTGGGCAGGGCGTCGACCTGGAGGAAGCGGTACCCCAGCCGGGCGGCGAGGGCGGCCCGGTGGGCGACCAGGGCCCGGTACAGGCCCCGGCCGCGCCACTCCGGGCGGGTACCGCCGCCCCACAGGCCGGCGAAGTCCGCGCCGGCCGGCAGCTCCAACCGGGCCGCGCTGACCGGGAGTTCCCCCTCGGCCAGCACCGTCAGCACCATCGAGCCGGGCGCCCGGTCCAGCTGGTCCCGCAGCCGGGCGGCGAAGGGGTCGGGGTCGTGGCCGAAGGCCGCCGCGTGCACCTCGGCGGCCAGCCGTACCGCCCGCTCCACGGACAGTTCGCCGGCCCCGTCGCCGTGTCCCCGGCATCGTTCGGGCAGGGGCGAGGTCAGCAGCCGCAGTTCCCGGGGCGGCTCGGCCCGGTGGGGGAGGGGGGACGTCTCGGCGACCAGCACCGCCTCCGGCTCCCCCGGTACCAGTCCGGCCCGTCGTAGGCGGCGCCCCAGGTCCGTCGGCCGGTCGTGGCCGTACACCTTCCACTCCCACTCGCCGCCCAGCCCGGCGAAGTGGGCGCACTGCCGGGCGATCACCCGAGGGGCGTTACGCCGGTCCAGGTCCGACCAGAGGACCCCGCTCCAGCCCGGCCCGTACCGCCGCACCACCGGGCCGTCCCGCTCCACCACCGCACGCGGGTCGTCGGGGCGGGCGTGCCGGCGCAGTTGGAGGTCCAGCAGTCGTCGTACCGGTTCGGTTCGCATGGCGGGAGGTCACCACCCCGGAGGGCGGACGGCAACCGGATATCGCGCGCCCGACGCCGGCTCAGCGGCGCGGTACGGCGGGCAGCCGACGGGTGCTGAGGGGTTCCTCCACCGCCCGGTCATCCTGGCGGGTCACCACGTAGGCGCTACGGCCGCTGGTCTCGGTCACCGCCTCCACCAGTTCGGTGCCCCGGTAGACCAAGCCCACCCCGTCGTCGGTGCAGTGCGCGGTGGGCAACGTGCCGTCCGCCACCAGTCGCCGCACCAGGGGGCGACGGCCCGGGTCGCTGTCGTAGTGCACCCCGTTGGCGTACGGCAGGAGGCCCAACCCGTCGGTGAGCGGCGTCAGTTGACGTCCGAAGGAGTCGGTGACCCCGCCCTGGAACCAGCACAGCGAACCGGCGCTCACCCCGCTCAGCACCACCCCTGCCTCCCAGGCCCGGCGCAGGACGCGGTCCAGTCCGTGGACCCGCCAGACGGCCAGCAGGTTGGCCACCGAGCCGCCCATCACCCACACCACGTCCTGCTCCATGACGGTGGCGGCGATGTCCTCGACGTTGGGCATGGGGAACAGGCACAGCGGGGTCAGGTCGAAGCCGGCCATCCGCGCCGCCTCGGCCATCCGCGCCGTGAAGTGCTCGGCGTCCCCGATGGCGGTGCCCACGTACAGCACCCGGGGACGTCTGCCGTGCGCCCCCGACAGCTCCACCGCGTGGTACACCAGCGCGTCGAACTCCACCATGGTGCGCAGGCCGGGGCGGTGACCCCCGGAGGTCGCCAGGACGGTGGGTACGGGTGCGCTCATGGGCCCACCCTAGGGGCGCCCGGGGCCCCGGTACGTGGCCCGCCCGCTGGCTACACTCCGGGCATGACCGACACTGAGCTGGACGAACACGGCCGCCCCGAACCACCGTTCGCGGGGGACGAGGCGGCCACCCTGCTGGGCTTCCTCGACTACCAGCGGGCCACCCTGGAGTGGAAGTGCTCCGGGCTGGACGCCAGCGCGCTGCGGACCACCACCGCCCGGAGCACCATGACCCTCGGCGGGCTGCTCAAGCACCTGGCCTACGTCGAGGAGGACTGGTGCGCCCGGTGGCTGCACGGACGAGCACCACACCCCCCGTGGGACACCGTCGACTGGAAGGCGGACCGCGACTGGGACTGGCACTCCGCCGGGTCGGACAGCCCCGAGGAACTGCTGACCCTGTGGCGGGACACCGTCACCCGCTGCCGTGGACTGATCCAACAGGCCCTGGACGAGGGCGGGTTGGGCCGACTGGCGGCCCACTCCCGGCCGGACGGCCAGACGCCCAGTCTGCGCTGGATCCTGGTCCACCTGATCGAGGAGTACGCCCGGCACAACGGCCACGCGGACCTGCTGCGGGAAGCGATCGACGGGCAGACCGGCGAGTGACCCCGCCCCGGTAGCGGTACCCGAGACTCCCGGGCCGGAGGCCAGGAGGGCCACGCCCCGGACTGGAGCCCCGGCCGCACCTCGGCACCCGTACGGGCACCCCGAGGGCAACCAGGGAACCGCCAGCGGCCGAGGTCCGAGGGCCAACTCCCCACCGACGGCGCCCAGTCGGGGACCACGACCTGCCCGACAGGCGTCCACACGCCCCACCGTGGCGGGTGTCACCAGAGCCCCGGGCCGCCGTGGCACGCCGGCTCCCCGGCCGTACCGCGCCCCGGACTGGGGCCCCGGCCGCACCTCAGCACCCGTACGGGCACCCTGACGGCAACCAGGGAACCGCCAACGGCCGAGGTCCGAGGGCCAACTCCCCACCGACGGCGCCCAGTCGGGGACCACGACCTGCCCGACAGGCGTCCACACGCCCCACCGTGGCGGGTGTCACCAGAGCCCCGGGCCGCCGTGGCACGCCGGCTCCCCGGCCGTACCGCGCCCCGGCCGCACCTCGGCACCCGTACACCCGCCCCTGACGGCACCAGGGAACCGCCAGCGGCCGAGGTCCGAGGGCCAACTCCCCACCGACGGCGCCCGGTCGGGGCCGCCCTCCTTCACCGGGTGCGCCCCCAGACCGGGCCCGGACCAGTCCGGGGCCTCAGAGCCGGGTCAGCACCCGGGGCCCCTCCTCGGTGACGGCCACGGTGTGTTCCACGTGGGCGGCCCGGCTGCCGTCCACGGTGCACAGGGTCCACCCGTCCCCGGCCGTGCGGTAGGCGTCCCGGCCGCCCGCCATCAGCATCGGTTCGATGGCCAGGACGAGTCCGGGACGTAGGGGGTAACCACGGCCGGGACGGCCCCGGTTGGGTACGCCGGGGTCCTCGTGCATACGGCGCCCGATGCCGTGACCTCCGAAGTCGGTCGGCATTCCACAGCCCGCCGCCTGGGCGACGGTGCCGATGGCGTGGGAGATGTCACCGATCCGGTTGCCCGGTACGGCCGCCGCGATACCGGCCTGGAGGGCCCGCTCGGTGGTGGCGATCAGCTCCAGGTCCTCGGGGCGGGGCATCCCCACGGTGAAGCTGATGGCGGCGTCGCCGGTCCACCCGTCGAGTTCGGCGCCGCAGTCGACGCTCACCAGGTCACCGTCGGCGAGCGGGCGGTCGGTGGGGATGCCGTGCACCACCGCGTCGTTGACCGACACGCAGATCACCGCCGGGAAGGGGGTGGGCGCGAAGGAGGGGCGGTAGCCGAGGAAGGGGGAGCCGGCTCCGGCCTCGGCCAGTACGGCGCGGGCCGCCTCGTCCAGTTCCCGGGGGGAGACGCCCACCGCCGCCGCCTTCCGGGCGGCCTCCAGGGCGCGGGCCACCACCCGTCCCGCCTCCCGCATGGCGTCCAGTGCCGTGTCGTTCTTGAGCTCCACCATGGCGGCCCTCACCCTCCCGCGTAGCGCCAATTCTTATACCGGTATTAGTATCACGGTCATGGTGCGCACCCCCCTGACCCCCCGGGAACGACGACGCGGAGAACGGTTCGGCGCCCTGCTGCGCCAGGCACGCGGCGACCGCAGCATGACGGAGGTCGCGGCGGCGGCCGGGGTGTCCGCCGAGACCCTGCGCAAGATCGAGACCGGACGGGCCCCCACCCCCGCCTTCTTCACCGTCGCGGCCCTGGCCGCCACCCTGGGGCTCTCCCTGGACACGCTCGCCGACGCCTGTGCCCAGGACACCGAACAGGACGAACAGGCCCTCACCGCCTGACCGTTGCCCCGCCCGCCCCGACACCCCGGGCAGGGTGACCCCGCACGACCACCCGGGCCCGTACGCCGTGGAAACCGGCCCGACCGGCCGGCACCTCGCACTCCCCGACCCACGCCCCGTTCACCCCGAGCACGGCACACGTCCGCCCGGCAGCCGCCCCCAGCCCGCCGGCAGCCGACGCGCACCGCCCACCCCGGATGACGCGCACCACCCCGACCCGCGCCCCCTCAGCGGCCGGCCAACTCCCCACGGGGCACGGCCAGTTCGCCACGGAGCGGGCAACGGCGGGGGCACCTCGGGCGGTGCCGGGGGCCGGCGACCTCGGGAGGCGGGGACGCCCGCCCTCGTACCGGTACACCACCACGACCCACCTACCCGGGGGTCTTCACCGCCTCCGCCCCACCGGCGGTGGACGGCGTGCGGTAGCCACGGAGGGGGCGGTTGGTCGCGGCCACCACGGTGACCGCCAGTACGGCGGACAGCCCCCCGGCAACCAGCGAGAAGGAGGCGGAGGTGGCCGAGGCCAGCAACCCCCCACGGAGGTTGCCGAGTTCGGGGCCGGCCACACCGATGACGTGCTCCACGGAGGTCACCCGTCCCCGGTACGCGTCCGGTGTCTCCAACTGGACCAGGGCACCCCGGGTGATCACCGAGACCGTGTCGGCCGCGCCCGCCACGGCCAGGCACCCCAACGCCCACCACAGGTGCCCGGCCAGCCCGAAGCAGGCCAGGGCCAGGCCCCAGACCACCGCCGCGACCAGCTGGACCAGGCCGCCACGACGCCAGCGGGTCACCGTGCCGGAGAGCAGACCGGCGGCGATCCCACCGAACGCGACCGCCGACAGGAACAGTCCGAGTGTCCGTGGACTCCCCCCGAAACGCGTCTCGTTGACCAGGGGAAAGAGCGCGATCGGCATGGCCAGCAAGGTCGCCGACAGGTCGGTGGCCATCGAACCCCACAGCGTCGGACGACGCAGGACGATCCCCCAACCGCCACGCTCCGGCCGACGGACACGACGAGATCCGTCACCCTTCCCGGCCCCCTCCGACGCCCCGGGAGGCATGGACGGGATTCGGAGGGTCGCGAGCAGCGAGACGGTGACCGCCAGGACCTGTGCCCCGTAGGCGGTGGGCAGGCCCCAGCGGGCGATGACCACTCCGGCCAGCGCCGGCCCGGCCAGCATCGCCACCTGGAAGGAGAGGTTGGTCAGAGCCAGCCCGGCGGCGACCTGGTCCGCCGGCAACAGCCGTACGGGGAAGGAGCGTCGGGCCGGCGCTCCCAGGGCACCGAAGGCGCTGCTCGCCGCGACCAGGACGAGCAGGAGCAGCACGCTGCGGTTGTCCGCCAGCGCCTGGACGCACAGCCCTCCGGCGGCCAGCGACTGGCCCGTGGTGGTGGCCCGCACCACGGTACGGCGATCGACGGAGTCCGCCAGCGAGCCGCCGAGCAGACCGAACACCACCATCGGCAGGCCACCGGCCAGCCCGATGGCACCGGTTCCCACCGGGCTGCCGGTCAGGTCCCAGACCTGTGCCAGCACGGCCACCGTGGCCATCTGCGCGCCCAGTTGGGAGGCGGAGGAGCCGGCCCACAGATGACGGAAGGGGCGGCTGCCGCGCAGCGGACGGATGTCGAGCAGGCGCGCACGCGCGCCGTTCACGAGGGTTCGACCAGGTGGTCGAGGATGCGCTGCCGCATGGAGCGCCGCTCCAGGGCCCGGCGCACCTCCCCGACGACGGCGGTCAACGCGTGGGGGACCTCGGCGTCCAACTCGGCGACCGTGGCGTGGGTGGCCCGCCACTCGGCCTCCAGGAACGGCACCAGGGCTCGCCCCCGTTCGGTGAGGTCGATGCGCCGGGTACGGGCGTCGGGACCCGGTTCGGAGGTGACCAGTCCCTCGCGTCGCATGGCGGCGACGGTCTGGCTGATCGCGGAGTGGGAGCGGTCGAGGGACCTGGCGAGTTCGCGGATGGTCACCGGCCCGATGTGGGCCAGCCGGATCAGGGGATACGCGAACCGTGGCCGCACCCCCTCGATGCCCCGCGCGCGGTAGACCTGCTCGATCTCGGCATCCATGTCCGCCAACAACTGGTGCAGCGGTTTCCAGGGATCGGGTTCGGCGGTGGGGTCAGCAGATGTCACAGCGCTAATATAACAGCGCTGCGATATTTCCGGGGTCGCCCCGGATGACGCGCACCACCCCGACCCGCGCCCCCTCAGCGGCCGGCCAACTCCCCACGGGGCACGGCCAGTTCGCCACGGAGCGGGCAACGGCGGGGGCACCTCGGGCGGTGCCGGGGGCCGGCGACCGCGGCGCCGAGGTCCGGGGACCAGCCGCCAGGAGCCCGGGGCGCGAGCCCGAGGTCCGGGGGACCGCCACCGGGAGAGGGCGCCCGGAGGGGAGTGGCACCGCGTACGGGCCGGTGTCCCGGTCGGGGTTGTCAGTCGCGGTCGGTGCCCTTCGCGTCCTCCTCGCCCTCGTCGCCCTCGTCGTGGGGAAGCAGGGGGAACAGCCGGGTGATGAGGGCGACCGGGCGGGCGCCGTCGGGGCGGGCCAGGGGGCGTTGTTCGCGGTCCTGGTAGGGCACGAGCGCCCGTCGGACCGCCGTGGCGACCCGGCTCATCTCTTCGGGGGTGAGGTAGGCGACGGCGCTGAAGGCCTCGTCGTGGCGCCACTCGGAGGGAGCGGTGTCCCGCTGGTCCAGCCACTGCTGCCAGCTCTCGTCCTCCAGCCCCCGGGCCAGCTCGCCGAACGACTCCCCGGCCGCCCCGCCGTCGGGGGCGGGCTCCCGTCGCAGCCGCCACGGGCGCTGCCGGCCCCCGGCGCGCGGGGCCTCCTCGATGTACCCGTGCCGCGCGAGCTGCCGCAGGTGGAAGGAGCAGAGGCCGGAGCTGTAGCCCAGCCGGGAGGCGGCTTCGGTCGCCGTGGCGGTGCCGACCTCGGCGAGCAGGTTCAGCAGCGCGGTGCGTACCGCGTGCTCCCGCAGTTCCTCGCCGACACCGGCGGGTGGGACCTTCGGCGAAGGGTTGACGTCGTCTTCAGTCACTTTGCAAAGTCTGCTACTTTGCAAAGGACTTGGCAAGAGCACGCCCGCCAGGAGCGACGGGCCACCCGGCTCGCGGCGACCCGCGTGGGGCGCGAGAAGGCACGAAGGAAGAGGGAGCGGCCATGTCCGTCCGTCACCAGCGTTTCGGTACCCCCGATAGCCGAACTCGCCTACAGGGGCGCCCGGTTGAGGACTGTCCCGCGCTGCCTCCGGGGGCGGAACGTGGCGCGGTGCGCCGGATCACGGTGGTGGGCGAGGAGGTGCTGAGCCGGCCGTGCCGGGAGGTGACCGAGTTCGGTACGCCGGAGCTGTCGGCACTGGTCGACGACATGTTCCTCACCATGTACGTGGCCGACGGCGCGGGGCTGGCCGCCAACCAGGTCGACGTCGACCTGCGCCTGTTCGTCTACGACTGCCCCGACGACCACGGGGTCCGGCACGTCGGCCACCTGGTCAACCCGGTACTGGAACTGCCCGGTCCCGGCGACCGCCGGCTGGTCGACGAGTTCGAGGGCTGCCTGTCCGTACCCGGCGCGGCCATGGCCGTCCCCCGTACCGACCGCGCCGTCGCGCGGGGGTTCGACAAGGACGGCCAGCCGCTCGTCATCGAGGGCACGGGCTACTTCGCCCGGTGCCTCCAGCACGAGACGGACCACCTCCTGGGCCACACGTACCTGGACCGGCTCTCCCGGCGCGACCGCAAGGACGCGCTGCGGCAGATGGAGAACCAGCACGAGGAGGTCCTCGCCCGGCGGGTGAGCAAGGCCGCGAGTCTGGGCCACTGAGTCCCGCACCCGGGTCACGGCCACTTGGGGCAGGAGGGCGCCGGCCAAGGGGGCGGGCGGAGCGGCACGTTGGTGGCCCACGGGGCGCCCGGGCCGCGCCCGTACGCCCCTCCGTACGGCACCTCGCTGACCGGGTGGGAACCGCCCAGAGGTGCCGTACGGATCTGGGAGAACAGTGGCCCCGTCCTGGTGTCGTACGCCGTGGGACAGCGCGAGGCGGACCAGGGGCCCACGCGACGGACCGGCGACCCCGACCGCCGCAGCGGCGAGGTCCGGCGAGGTGGGGCGAGGTGCGGCGCCGGGGGCACGCGACCCTCGCGGTGGGCCGAACGCGGCGCCCTAGACTCGGCCCGGTGATCGTATGGCTCAACGGCACCCATGGCGCGGGCAAGACGACGACCGCCCCGCATGTACGGCAACTCGTCCCGGACTCACGGGTGTTGGACGCCGAGAAGGTCGGCGAGACCCTGATGGACGTCAGCCCGGGGCTGCCGGCGACGGACAACTTCCAGCACTGGCCGCCGTGGCGGCGGCTGGTGGTGGAGACCGCCCGACACGTCCTCGACTACACCGGGGGCACCCTGGTGATGCCCATGACGGTCCTGGTCGAGCGGTACTGGCGGGAGATCAGCTCGGGCCTCGCCCACCACGGCATCCCGGTCCGGCACTTCGTCCTGCACGCCGACCAGGAGACCCTGCGGGCGCGGATCGCCGGGGACACCGTCCTCGGGCCCGACTCCCCGTTCCGTCTCCAGTACCTGGAGCCCTACGCCGAGGCCGCCCGCACCTGGCTGCACGCCGAGGCCGAGGTGGTCGACACCACACGGCTGACGCCCGCCCAGGCCGCCGCACGGATCGCCGAGGCGGTACGGGGCGGGGAGGCCCGCCCCACCCGGGTCCCCCTCCCGGGTGACAACAGGGCCTGAGGTGGCGGGAGTTGAGGTCGGGCGGTCCTCGCCGGCCTCAGTCGAGACAGAACTCGTTGCCCTCGACGTCCTGCATCACCAGGCAGGACTCGTCCTCGTCGTTGGCGGGCAGCAGCCGCACCCGTGCCCCGCCGAGGGCGACCAGCCGTGCGCACTCCGCCTCCAGTACGGCGAGGCGCTCCTCCCCCACGAGCCCGGTACCCGTCCGTACGTCGAGGTGAAGCCGGTTCTTGACGACCTTCCCCTCGGGAACGCGCTGGAAGAACAGACGCGGGCCCGCGCCCGAAGGGTCGACGCAGGCGGCCCACGCGTCCCGCTCCTCGGGCGGCAGCGCGTCCTCGTACTCCTCCCAGGAGGAGAACTCCTCCGGCGGAGCCGGTAGGACGTATCCCAGCACCTCGCACCAGAAGCGGGCGAGCCGCCCGGGCTCCGCGCAGTCGAAGGTGACCTGTACCTGCTTGATCGGTGGCATCGGCTCACCCTAGGGGGACCGGAGCGGATCGGCCCGCGAATTTACGCGCCGCCCGGGTCACTTCCCCCGTGGTGTCCAGACGTCGCCGGGGCGTTCGGGGTACGCGGCGGTGAGGTACCGGCGCAGGACGGCCAGCGAGGGGTGGGGGTTGTCGCTACGCCAGACCAGCGCGTGGGGGTAGAGCGGGGTGGGATCCCGGAGCGGGATACGGCGCGGGTCGTGGCCGGGCGGCCACACCAGGGGCGTACGCGCGCTGACGAAGGTGGCCAACGTGGTGGAGGCGGCGACGGTGTCGAGCAGGGCCTCGATGCCGAAGTCCGGTCCCACCGAGTCGATGACGCAGCCGAAGGCGGCGGCCAGTTCGTCGTAGTACGCCGCCCACTCGGTGCCGGGCAGGTTGCCGGGCATCCAGACGCGCCGTCCGGCGAGGCGGGCCGGGGCGAGCGCGGGGGCCTTGGCGAACTCGTGCCGTGGCCCGGTGAACAGGCACAGGGGCTCGTCGAACACGGCGGCGGCCTCCACCCCGCGCGGCAGGGGCCGGCCCGAGACGGTCACCGCGCGGAACGTCGCGTCGATGGTCCCGTCCCGGACCGCCGCGGTGGCCGTGTCGGAGTCGTACAGCGTCACCAGGTCCAACTCGACCTCGGGGTGGGCCCGGTGGAAGTCGCGCAGCAACCCCGTCAGGGAGAGCTGCCGGCCGATCACGTCGACGCGCAACGCCCGCCGGCCGGGCCGTACGGACGCGACGGCACGTTCGGCGGAGTCCAGGAAGCCACGGGCGTGCGGCAGGAACGCCCGCCCGTCGATGGTGAGCCGCGCCCCGCCCGGTTCGCGCGTGAAGAGTCGGACGCCGAGTTCCCCCTCCAGCGCGGCCACGCGTTTGGAGACCGCCTGCGGGGTGACCGAGAGGTCGACGGCGGCCTCCTGGAACTGTCCCGCGTCCGCGACGGCGACGAAGGTACGTACGGCCGTGACGTCCATCGCCTCAGCCTACGAGGACAACCAGAGGTTGTTCGTGGCCGTCCCGGTCGTTGTTTGATCCCGGTTCCACCGGGTGGCTTGGATGGCACCGGTCAACCGCTGGTTGATCCGCCGTCGTGCCGCTCGAACGCCCCACGCCGGCCCCCCCAGGCGATCGCGAGGAACCTCATGCCCGAGCACACCCGTCTCCCCCAACCGGACCGCCTCTCCGTGCGCTCCCCCGAGTTCGTACGGGTCGCCGAGCGGATCGAGCGGGTGACCACGCTCACCTCACGGCTGAACGTCCTGCCCTTCGACGACCGGGACGCCCGCGCGGCCCTGCTGTCCGAGATCGTCGGCCGGCCGGTGCCCGACTCGGTCACCGTCTACCCGCCCTTCTACACCGACCACGGACTCGGCATCGACTTCGGCGAGCACGTCTTCGTCAACCAGGGCTGCACCTTCCTGGACCAGGGTGGCATCCACCTGGGCGAGGGCGTACTGATCGGCCCGAAGACCAACCTCATCTCCTCCGACCACCCCCTCCGGGCCTCCGAGCGGAGCGAGTTCATCACCCGGGCGGCCATCACCGTCGAGGCCGGTGCGTGGCTGGGAGCGGCGGTGACGGTACTCCCCGGTGTCAGGATCGGACGCGGTGCCGTGGTCGGCGCCGGAGCCGTCGTCACCAAGGACGTTCCCCCCAACACCCTGGTGACCGGCCCGGCCGCGTCCGCCCGCCGGCAGTGGGACGACTGAGTCCGAGGCCCGTACGACCGTCCGGCTCCCCGTACGCCCCCCTTACGACGGCCCGACCCCGGTCACGTACGCCGGCCCCTCCCGGCGGTGACCGGGCGACCCCGGCCACCGCTCCCGTCACGGCCAGCCATCCCAGGGCACCCGGGGCTCTGGGACTGTCCACCGTCGTGCGGTCAGGCGTACCAGCGGTGCGTGTACCCCTCCCGCAGGGGCCCGCCCACCAGGTGCAGCACCCGTTCGGCAGCCGCGACCAGCCGGTCCGGGTCCGCCCGTTCGGCGACGGCACGGTGCCCCTCCAGCAGGGCACCGCCGCGCGTCGGGTCCGCGATCACCAGCCGGCGCGGCAACCACTTGCCGATCCCCGTCCAGGCTCCGTGATGGGCGGTGAGCAGATGGGCCGCCTCCCGCAACGTGAAGTCGGCGAGGGCGAGTTGTTCACCGCGCTCGGTCGAGGGGGTGTCCGCCAGGTCGTCCACGAAGCTGGTGAGGAGGTAGCGGGCCCGCTCCCCTTCGTCGGGCGTGAGCGGCGGGGGGCCGGCGGCGAGTACGGCTCGCGCCTGTTCGCGCACCCGTGCCAGACGTCCCCGGGGGTCGGTGAGGACGAGTCCCTCGTCGTAGAGGAACAGGACGGTGCCCCGACGGAGGCCGCGATCCCGCTCGAAGTGTCGGGGCGCGTCCTCGGCGGTGTGCAGGAACAGTTCGGCCAGGGTCCCCTCGTGGCGCACCACCTCGCGACGGCTGGGGTCCCCGTCCGGCAGCAGGACGACCACGTCCAGATCGCTGGTCGCGGAAGCCCGTCCCCGCGCGGCGGAGCCACCGAGCAAGGCGCCCAGGGCGTGGGGGAAGCGGTCGGCGACCAGGGATCGGGCCTGCGAGATCAGGGCGTCGGAATCGTTCATGGGGCGATCATCCTGTCCGTTGCCCGCCGGGGGCATGGGGCCATGGGGGCGCTGGGAGCGCTGGGAGCACCGTCCGCGTCCGGGCTCCCCGTGCCGCCGGACTTCGCTGAGGGGGGCCACCCTGGCAGGGAGCGGGCGGACGGCGGCCACCGGCAACCCGTCGCCCTACGGCAGCCGTTCACGCCGTACCGGCCCTCCGGTGCCCGTCCCCTAGGGAGTCCTCGGTAACACCCGGTCCGGTGACCACGACCTCGCTCACGACGGGTCCCCTCGGCCACCTCGGGTGATGGGCGCGTGAGGGGCCGGGTCACCCTCCGACGCGGGGCTGTCGGCGACGGCGACTTCTCCTCGCCACGCCCTCGCGTCCTCGATACCGCCCAGCTACTCCGGGACCTGCCAGACGTACTCGGTGTGTGTTCTCGACAAACCAGTACGCGGGACCACGAATTCGTGGTCCCGCGTATCAGGGCACATCCGGTCAGGAATTCCGCCACCTGGTGCGGGAGTAACCGCACGTCACCTCCAGCCGGAACAGGAAAGAAGCGCGCACCCGGTGAGCGAACGGCCTCGGAGCCCCCTACCGAATTCCGCCCACGCCCGAAGCCCACGAGGTCCGAACCGCCCTCGGATACGTCCAGCACTCGGCCCGATCCCTTTCACCGACGACGAAGACGTCCACGGACAGGCCCACCAGCCCAGTGGATCACGACCAGGTGGCCGAGGCCACGCGGTACCTCCGCGACTCGGCACGGTCGCCAGAGGCACGGACCGCTCCACCGGTCGCGGTACGGAGAAAGCGGGAACGCCAACGGAGAAATCCCGGTTCCGGCTGACGTGAAAAGCCCGGTACGGAAAGCCACTTGGGCGGGGAAACCGCAACTTCGACAGGGGCCGTGGTGACGGCTACCTTCACCATGCCGTCAACGATCCCGCACCGCTCGTACAGGGTTCCTTTCCCCCTTTCCTCCTTTCCCCTGAAATCCCTACGAGGGGTGAGTCGGCACGCCCACGAATTCCACACCCGCGCGTACCAGCCACCGAACTGGTTCACGTCTGGCACCCCGAATCGAGGAGAAACCCATGCCCTCTCTCGCTCTCTACACCTTCGGCGTTCTGACATCACCTCTCGCCGATCCCGCGCCTCTCCCCCGCGAGTTCCACGACCGCGCTGGGGCCGTTTACCGGACGATCAGCGAGCACCCCGGATACCTCGCTCACGCCGTGGCGGCGGACAGTGAAGGGGGCACGTACTTCGACGTGGACTGGGGCGCGTGGGGGGAGTTCGCCGTACCGGCCTGGTACGACAAGGGCCGCACGGCGGAAACCGTCGCCCTGGCCGCGAGCCTCTCCCTGTGGACCGGTCCGCGCCCCGCTGCCGAGGCCATCTACACGGGACCGCACCGTGAGGCGCTGAACAGGCGTCACGACTGGTTCGAGAGGACGGAACACCCGAGTCACGTGTTCTGGTGGGTCCCCGAGGACGTGACACCCACCTGGCAGGACGGGGTCGCCCAGTTGGAGCGCCTCCACGACGACGGCCCCACACCACGCGCCTTCACCTTCCACCGCGTGTTCACCCCGGACGGAACGCCCAGCCGTATCAGGGGAGTGGGGCCGACCAGGTACGCCGACGGGGAGTCCTGAACGGGCCGGGCCCGCTTCTCCCGCCCTCGATGCCGCCCCCTCGACGAGGTGCCGTCGTCAAGCCGCTCACCCCCGACGTGGTGGGAACCCAACGGGTTCCCGGGTACGGGGCCGGCGCCCCCGCATCCCAGGCCTCGCGGGCGGGTTGGCCGTGTCGCTGGGGTGCCGTCTCAGGGACGTGTCATGTCCTTGGGTCCGAGGTCAAGGAGCATGAGGACCTCGTCGCGATCGTCCCCGGGGCCGAACCGGAGGGCTCCGCGCCAGCGCCCGATCTCTTTCCCACCGAGCCGTTCGTAGAAGTTCTCCAACCCGACGCCAGCTCGTACGGCCAGGTGCAGTTGCTCAAGCCCCATCTCGTCGCGGGCGACGGTATGGGCCTCCTTCACCAGGGCGGCGCCGATGCCCTGACGACGCCGGTCGGTGCGGGTCTGGAGGTGGTGGAGGGTTCCCCAGTGGGCGATGAGCGGGAAGGTGTCGCGCCGTATGGTGAGCCAGCCCACCAGATCCTCGCCGTCCAGTGCCATCAGGAGGCGGCAGGTCTGAGGGGCGAGGCTTTCGAGGATGGCATCGAGAGCGGGAGTGGCATCCCGGCGGCCGACGGGCGGGAAAGGAAAGCCGGCCGCGCCGCCCGCGTTGGAGACGTCGATCCAGCAGTCGATGAGGGCCCGCCGCTGATCCGGGGTGATGTCCCGCGCGGTGGTGGCCTGGGCCAAGCGGAGCGAGTCGGAAGCCATACGGGGAGGGTGCCAGCACCTACTGACAGTGAAGGGCGGCGCCCGCACCCGCACGGCCTGTGGGGCTCAAGTCCCGTGCGGGAAAGGCCGAGCCGACCTGGATGCCTGCGGCCGTCTCGCCAGCTCGCGTTCGGGGTTGGGCCGCTCCACGAACGTCACGGCGAACTCCCGCGCATGGTGCCGACGCGCGTTCGCACGACGGACGGCTGGCCGAAAGAGCGCTTCCGCCCGCCGTACGCCGGGGGGTTGGCCTTCCACCCGACATCAGCCCTGAGCATCCGTGTCCCGGCCCACCGCTCTGACCTGGTGCCTCTTTCGGTGTCTCACGGCAAGGCATCCGTCTCAGGGACGTGTCATGTCCTTGGGCGTTCGGCCACGGCCCTCCCCGCCCGACGCCGGTAGCTCCACTCCAACGACGTTCTCAGCCCAGCGCGAGCCACCGGATGCCCAGGCGGTCGACGTCAAGCGCTTCTTCCTTTGTGATCGGCTCACGCCCGGTCGCCTTGCGCAGGAAGCGAAGCCGCCCCCAACCCAGCTTCTCCAGTGCCGCCACACCATCCGGGTCGAGCAGCAGATCCCGCACCAGGTCCGCGGCCTGGGAGGTCAGCCACGGCTCGCGTCCCAGGGCGTCGGCCAGGTCCAGGCCGTGCAGGGCGACCTCAACCACCCGCGTCAGCAGGAACTCCGACAGGAGCATCGGATCGCCGTGCCTGGTGCGGACCACACGTCCTTCCGGCTCAGCCCTGCACAGTCGGTCCACCCGCTGACAGGTGGCCCTGAAGTCCTCGACGAGGGCGGTGCCACTCAGTTGCTCGGCCGCGTGGGCCTGGGCCAGAGCGATCCGAGCCGCGTTGGTTCTCGGAGCGAAACGGTCGTCGGGCCGGTAGTACTCCGCTGCGGAGACCTCGGCGCACGTCGGCGCCGATGCGGTCAGCATGTCGGGAAGCCAGGCGATCACCACCCGAACGTGCGCCAGCAAGTCGCACACTCTCCACGGTTCGCACCGCGTCGGCAGACGCCACTCAGCCTCCGAGACCTCGGTCATCGCCCGCGCGAGTTGCCCAGTCTCAAGAGAGAACGCTTCGACTACCCGATCCTGGTTCATGCCGAATCCAGCTCCCTGGGCCCGTGGTGGGCGACATCCGCTCCTGTCATCAAGGCCCAGTATCGGTCTCCGTATGACCAGTGCCGCCACCTGGTGGGGTGGCTGGCCAGGTCACATCCCGATGGGGGCGGGCCTCATCGCTGATCTGGTCAGCCCACGGGTAGCGGGCGCCCACGCTGTCCTCAGGAGTCGCGTTCATGCGGGTGCCCAGGTCGAGTTCACGGCGGTCGGCGTCCGCGAGCGTCAGGTCAACGGCTGCGCCGGCGCTGTGGGGTGCGGTCTCAGGCGGGACACGTAGCGGTTGGCTGCCGAACGTACCGGCTCAACGGGCCAGTTCGGGGTGATCGGCCCGCAGTTGATCTCCGTACTCGTCGAAGTGGTGACCTTGCGGGGACGGCAGGCGACAGTCCTCGACGAACCGCAAGCGTCATCCTTGAGGCAGCTCTGACCGCCCTTGAGGAGTCGATCGCGCACTCCCTGCCGCAGGTGGGCGAAGGCGCCCCGGGGTGCTGCCCCTTGGCTCATCGACCAGCGAAGAGGCCCGTACGCCGGTCTCGGTCCGCTACGAGAGCACCACGGTGATGACGGGTACTCGGCGGCGACGTCCACCGCGCCCCCGGCTCACGAGTGACTGGCCCGGGTGGCCAGGGTGTCAGCGTTCGCTCCCCGCATGGAGAGGTCGCCCGTTACGCCACCAGGAAGAACGCACCCACCGAGCCGCGAGCCTCACCAACAGCCCCCTACATGCCCCCGGCCATGTCCTGGAAGCGGCTGTAGTGGCCCTGGAAGGCGACGGTGATGGTGGCCGTGGGGCCGTTACGGTGCTTGGCCACGATCAGGTCGGCCTCTCCGGCCCGGGGGGACTCCTTCTCGTAGGCGTCCTCGCGGTGGAGCAGGATCACCATGTCGGCGTCCTGCTCGATGGAGTTGTGGATGTGGACGCCGTTGGCGACGAAGTTGTGGGTGCCGGGCACCGTGGCGTCGTAGACCTCCCGCTCCCCCAGGCTGTCCAGGGAGACGACCTCGTCCCAGTGGACGTCGCTAGTGGCCACCAGGTGGAGGTCCCGGCTCTCCAGGAGTTGGGCGACCCGGCCCAGTCGGCCTCGCCCCGGGGGCGTACCGGGCTGGGCGAGGCCCAACTCGGCCTGGAAGGCGGGGGTGGTCACCGACCGGTCCCGCATCACCTCGCGTACCGCACCCCACACGTCCTGGGGCACCGTGTCCACCTCGGTGGGCGCCGCCACCCGCCGCAGCCGCTCGCTGGCGGTGATCAGCCGGCGGTCGGGGTGGTCGGAGGTGCCGACCTCGCTGAGGAACCGCTGGCGGTCCTCGACGCCCGGGACGTCCACCGTCCACCGGGCCGGTCCCGGGGTGCCGTGGCTCCGGCGCACCCGGGCCTGGATGTCCAGGCGGGACAGCAGCTGTTGGAGGTCGCGCGCCAGTCGTTCGGCGCTCGTGGTGAGGCGTACCCGTGCCGTCCCGGAGTCGGGTGCCGTGACCGTCCCGCCGGCGGACCACAGGTGCCGCAGGAACAGTCGGACCTGGTCGTCGGGGAGTGCGTGCACCGTGGCGGGCAGGAACCGCTCGTGCGGCTGCCTTCCGTGGAGTCCCAGGCCCTCCAGCCAGGCGGTCAGCGGGTGTACGCCCGCCGGGGAGGAGGTCGGCGGGGAGAGGCGCCAGCCCTTGCCGTGCGACTGCCGGTGGGCGGTGAGGCCGAAGTGGGCCGCCGCCTCCTCGACCGCGCGGAGGTTCGCCTCGGCGCCACCGGGCGCGCCCGCGCCGAACACGTACGGCGGCTGGGCGGGCGCCGGGGAACCGTCGCCCAACAGGTGCGCCAGCAGGAGGACTTCGGCCTCGGGGCGCCGCTCGGTGCGGGAGGGCGGGCTGACGTGGCGGGGGACCGCGACCCGGGTGCCGGCGGCCAACTCGCCCAGGGGCGCCCAGCCGTCGTAGGTGAGGAACGGGTGGTTGGCGGTGGCCTCGATCTCCCGGCCCGAGGCCAGCCTCAGCCGGAAGACCTCCTTGCGGCCACTGGGGAAGACGTGGGTCATGGTGCGCGGGACCATGCGGAGGTGCTCGTCCAGTGACCAGACGGGGATGTCGCGGGCGCCGCTCGCCAGGAGTTCGCCCATGGTCACCTCGACCCCGGTGTCCGCCCGCAGCACGCGGGTGTCCGCCGTGACGCAACCGGACTCACGCAGGTCGGAGACCATGGGCTTCTTGTCGGTGCGCTGCTCGGGACCACGGTTGAGCTGGCTGAGCGCGATCACCGGGACCTCCAGCTCCTTGGCGAGCAGCTTGAGGTTCCGGGACATCTCGGAGACCTCCTGCTGCCGGCTCTCGGGCCGGCGGGAGCCACCGGTCTGCATCAGCTGGAGGTAGTCGATGACGACCAGCCGCAGGTCGTTCCGCTGCCTGAGGCGGCGACACTTGGCGCGGATCTCCATCATCGACAGGTTGGGGGAGTCGTCGATGTAGAGCGGGGCCTCGGTGACGTCGGGCATCTGGCGGGCCAGTCGGGTCCAGTCGTCGTCGCTCATGTTGCCCGAGCGCATGTGGTGCAGGGCCACTCGGGCCTCGGCGGACAGCAGGCGCATGGCGATCTCGTTGCGTCCCATCTCCAGGGAGAAGATCACGCTGGGCAGGCCGTGCTTGATGGAGCAGGCGCGGGCGAAGTCCAGGGCGAGGGTGGACTTGCCCATCGCCGGACGGGCGGCGATGACGACCATCTGGCCGGGGTGGAGGCCGTTGGTGAGGGAGTCGAGGTCGGTGAACCCGGTGGGTACGCCGGTCATCTGGCCGCTACGCGAGCCGATGGCCTCGATCTCGTCGAGCGCGCCCTCCATGATGTCGCCGAGGGGGAGGTAGTCCTCGCTGGTGCGGGCTTCGGTGACCGCGTAGATCTCCGCCTGGGCGGAGTTGACGATCTCGTCCACGTCACCGTCGGCGGCGTATCCCATCTGGGTGATACGGGTGCCGGCCTCGACCAGGCGCCGCAACACCGCGCGCTCGTGGACGATTTCGGCGTAGTACTCGGCGTTGGCGGCGGTGGGCACCATCTGCACCAGGGAGTGCAGGTAGCCGGCTCCGCCGACCCGGGCGATCTCGCCCCGCTTGGTCAGCTCGGCGGCGACGGTGATGGGGTCGGCGGGCTCGCCCTTGGCGTAGAGGTCGAGGATCGCCTGGTAGACCGTCTCGTGGGCGGGCTTGTAGAAGTCGTGGCCCTTGAGGACCTCGACCACGTCGGCGATGGCGTCCTTGGACAGCAACATGCCGCCGAGCACGGACTGTTCGGCGTCGACGTCCTGCGGCGGCATCCGCTCGAAGGTCTGGGGGGCGTCGAAGCCGGGGCCGTCGCCGTAGTCCGGGGGTTCGGCGCCCATGTCCTGGCGTACGCCGCCGCGCTGACGTGACATGGGGAGGCGGTCGCCGGGGCGGCCGTCGAACTGCCGGGTGTGCTCGGGGTGTTGGGTCACGACGGCGCCTCCTTACTCCCTCGGTCGGGCTCTGCGTGACCGTCCGTCGGACGGGCGTCGCGTGGACCGCCGGCGTGGGTCCGGCCGGGCGAACCGCCGGCGACGTTCCCCATTCCTACGGCATGGGTCTGACAGTGCGGCACCCGACACCGTTCACGGTGGGGTGACCCCGGTCGGTACGCGGGAGGCCGAGGTGACGACCAGGGAAACAGGGGCGGGCGCCGGTCTACGGTAGGACGACGGGAGGGCTGGGCCAACCACGTTGTCCACAGGCCCTGTGGACAACGCACAGGAAGCTGTGGACAACCGGCCCCAGCCTGTGCACGAGTCGGGGGACAGTGTGTGGAGAAGTCGGCCACGTTCTCGCGATCATCGATCTGACCAGCGGTTTCTCTATCCCGAGCCTGTGTGCGGAAAAAACTTCACCACAGGGGCGAGAGACCGCACAGCTGACCCACTCCCGCTCACGGCACCCTCACATTTGTAAGAGGTGTAGGGCTTTGCATCTCTTACCTGTGGATGCTTTGATCTCACCATGTCCCCAGCGGAACCACAGGGCCCCAAGCCCCGCAAGCGCCTCCGCGCCGAGGCGGCTCGCCACCACGACCGGGAGATCCTGGCGCTGGCACTGCCCGCCTTCGCGGCACTGGTCGCCGAGCCGCTGTTCGTGATGGTGGACAGCGCCATCGTCGGACACCTCGGCACCCCCCAGCTCGCCGGACTGTCGGTGTCCGCCGCCCTGTTGCAGACCGCCGTCAACGTCTTCGTGTTCCTCGCCTACGCCACCACCGGCGCGGTGGCCCGCAGCGTCGGCGCCCAGGACCTGTCCGCCGCGATCCGCCAGGGCGTGGACGGCATCTGGCTCGCCCTGCTGCTGGGAGCGGTGGTGGCCCTGACCGTCTGGCCCGCCGCCCCGACCCTGGTGGACTGGCTGGGCGCCTCCGCCACGGCCACCCCGCACGCGGTGACCTACCTGCGGATCAGCGCCCTGGGCATCCCGGCGATGCTGGTGGTGCTGGCGGCCACCGGCGTACTGCGCGGACTCCAGGACACCCGAACCCCCTTCTACGTGGCGGTCGGTGGCTTCACCGCCAACGGCCTGCTCAACCTGGCCCTGGTCTACGGCGCGGGCTGGGGCATCGCCGGCTCCGCCTGGGGAACGGTGCTGGCCCAGTGGGGCATGGCCGCCGTCTACCTGACCGTGGTGGTACGCGGAGCACACCGGCACGGCGCCTCCCTGCGCCCCCACCCGGCCGGTATCCGGGCCAGCGCACGGGCCGGGGTGCCACTGCTGGTCCGTACCCTCTCGCTGCGCGCGGTGATGGTGATCGCCACCGCCGTCGCGGCCCGGCTGGGGGACGCGGACCTGGCCGCCCACCAGGTGGCCCTCACCGTCTGGTCGTTGCTGGCCTTCGCCCTGGACGCCATCGCCATCGCCGGCCAGGCCATCATCGGCCGGCACCTGGGGGCGGACGACGAGGAGGGGGCGCGGGCGGCCTGTGCCCGGATGGTGTGGTGGGGGGTGGTCAGCGGACTGGTGCTGGGCGCCCTGGTGGCCCTGTCCCGACCGTGGCTGATGCCGTTGTTCACCTCGGACCGGGAGGTCCACCACGCCCTGGGCGCCGCCCTGTTGGTGGTGGCGGTGACCCAGCCGATCGCGGGAGTGGTGTTCGTACTGGACGGTGTGCTGATGGGGGCCGGCGACGGGACCTTCCTGGCCGGCGCGATGGTGCTGACGCTCGCGGTGTTCGCCCCCGCCGCGCTGGCGGTGCCCGCCCTCGGAGGTGGGCTGACGGCCCTGTGGTGGACGGTGGCCGGACTGATGATGGGGATGCGCCTGGTCACCCTCGGCCTGCGTACCCGCTCCGGGCGCTGGCTGGTGACCGGCCCGGTACGGGCGGGCTGAGCCCCGGTACGCGGGCGGGCACGCCCCCGTACGGCTGCCCCGGCGAGGTCGCCAGCCCGGACGTCCGGCTGCCCGGGGCGGGCTGAGCCCCGGCGAGGTCGAGGTGACCGGGGGAGACGTCAGCCGTCGCTCCGGTACCGCAGGAAACCCCGTACCGGAGCGCGCGGTTGGCCAGGGGGTGCCCCGGACTCCCAGGCCTCCAGGCTCCCAGGGCCCGGGCCCGGACGACGACCAGGGCCGCGCCCCCGAGCGGGGGACGCGGCCCTGGTGAGGTGTGCGCCGGATGACGGGGTACGTCAGGCGGCGGAGACCTCCAAGCCGAAGTGGGCGACGACGTCGTCGTGCAGCCGCACCGAAACCCGGTGCGCGCCCAGCGACTTGATCGGGGTGCCGACCTCGATACGACGCTTGTCGATCTCGGGGCCGCCGGCCTCCTTCACCGCGCCGGCGATGTCGGCGGGGGTGACGGAACCGAAGAGCCGACCGCCGTTGCCGGCGCGGACCTTCAGCTTGACCTGGACGCCTTCGAGCTGGCCGCGAACCTCGTTGGCCTGCTCGATGGTGGCGATCTCACGGATCTTGCGGGCGCGGCGGATCTGCTCCACGTCCTTCTCGCCGCCACGGGTCCAGCGGATGGCCAGACCGTTGGGGACGAGGTAGTTGCGGGCGTACCCGTCGCGGACCTCCACGACGTCGCCGGCGACACCGAGGCCGGAGACCTCGCTGGTGAGGATGATCTTCATGCTGTGGTCACCCTTCCCTTATCGCGCGGTGGAGGTGTAGGGCAGCAGCGCCATCTCACGGCTGTTCTTCACGGCCGTGGCGACGTCACGCTGGTGCTGGGTGCAGTTGCCGGTGACTCGACGGGCACGGATCTTGCCGCGGTCGGAAATGAACTTCCGCAGCAGGTTGGTGTCCTTGTAGTCGACGTAGGAGATCTTCTCCTTGCAGAACACGCAAACCTTCTTCTTCGGCTTGCGCGGAGGCGGCTTCGCCATGGTCTCTCTCCAGTGATGTCAAGAAGTGTGGTGCTGGCCCACTCCCTCGTCGGCCGCCCACTGGGGGCGGGCCGTGGGGAGTCGGCTCAGAAGGGAGGTTCTTCCGAGTAGCCGCCGCCGGAGCCGCCGCCCCAGCCGCCACCCTGCTGGCCACCGCCGGCCGGGGCACCGGTCGCCCAGGGGTCGCCGCCCCCGGGTCCGCCACCCTGACCGCCGCCGCCCTGCGGGGGACCGCCCCAGCCGCCGCCGCCCTGGCCGCCACCGGCCGGGCCGCCACCGCCGCCCCAGTTGCCACCGCCACCACCGCCGCCACGGGCACCGGTCTTGGTGACCTTGGCGGTGGCGTAGCGCAGGGCGGGACCGATCTCGTCGACCTCCAGCTCGACCACGGTGCGCTTCTCGCCCTGTTGGGTCTCGAAGGAACGCTGCTTGAGCCGACCCTGGGCGATGACGCGCATCCCCTTGGTGAGCGACTCGGCGACGTTCTCCGCGGCCTGCCGCCAGATCGAGGAGCGCAGGAACAGCGGGTCGCCGTCCTTCCACTCGTTGGTCTGGCGGTCGAACATCCGGGGCGTGGACGCGATGGTGAAGTTCGCGACGGCCGCACCGGACGGGGTGAAGCGCAGCTCGGGGTCATCGGTCAGGTTTCCGACGACGGTGATGACGGTCTCGCCTGCCATGGGTGAACCTCTCGGCGGGTGCTGCTGGCTGCTTGTTGCTACTCGGTCCCGAGGTCGCTGTGCCCTGGGGCTCAGCGCGCCTGGGGACGCAGGACCTTGGTCCGCAGGACCTGTTCGTTGAGGTTCATCTGGCGGTCGAGTTCCTTCACGACCGCGGGCTCGGCCTGCAGGTCGATGACCGAGTAGATGCCCTCGGGCTTCTTGTTGATCTCGTAGGAGAGACGGCGACGCCCCCAGGTGTCGATCTTCTCGACCTTGCCCTTGGCCTCACGGACCACGGACAGGAAGCCCTCGATCAACGGGGAGATCGAGCGCTCCTCGATGTCGGGGTCGAGGATCACCATCACCTCGTAGTGACGCATGTGTAACCCACCTCCTCTGGACTCAGCGGCCACGGGCGATCCGTGGCAGGAGGGTTGAGATGCGTACGCGACGTTAGACGACTCCACTGACAGTGCCCCGGGGGGCGGATGTCGGGAGGCTTCGTTTCGTCGCAGACCGCACAGCGTACTCGTCCCGGGCCCTCCGGTTGAAATTCAGTCCCAAACCAGAGCAATCTGGATGTATCGGCTGGATGCGGTGCCCGCCGTCGGGCGCGTGCCGCCGGGTACGGGAGGTCCTCATGGCACAGGCGGCACGGCCCCGGAACGGCCCGTGGGCCCTGCTCGACACCGACGGCCGGCGCCACCCCCTGCAGAACGCCTGCGCCACCCTGGCGCTGGGCCTGGGGCTGCTGGCCCTGATCACCGCCTACTGGCACGACCTGCACCTGGTCAGTTCCTGGGCGGGACTGGTCGGCGTCCTGGTGGGCGGCTGGGGCCAGATGATCTCGGTCACCACCGCCGAGCGCTTCGTGCTGGTGGTGGGGCTGGGCACCTCGGCGCTGGGCTTCTTCCTGGGCATGGCCCACGGCGGACTGTTCGGCGGGCTGGTCGGCTAGTCCGAGGGCGGCGCGCTGCCCCGGGGGCGCTTCCGGGGTGAGCAGCCGTCACGGCGCCCGGGGTGCGCCGGCGTGGATCGGGGCCAGCGGCGGATTCCCCGGCGTGCGCGGGAAGTAGGCTTCGTCGAGACCTGACAAGTCGCCGGAGGAGCGCCCCGTATGAGCCTGACCCTGAGGACCATCAGCCGTGATCAGCATCTGGCGTACATCCAGAAGCTGCCGTCGGCGAGCCACTGTCAGGTCCCGGCCTGGGCGGACGTCAAGAACGAGTGGCGGGCGGAGAACCTCGGCTGGTTCGACTCCCACGACCAGCTGGTGGGCGTGGGACTGGTGCTCTACCGCCAACTCCCCAAGGTCAAGCGGTACTTGGCGTACCTCCCGGAGGGCCCGGTCATCGACTGGTTCTCGCCCCGGCTGGAGGACTGGCTCAAGCCCATGCTGGCGCACCTGAAGGAACAGGGCGCGTTCTCGGTGAAGATGGGCCCGCCGGTGGTGATCCGCCGCTGGGACTCCGCCGCGATCAAGTCCGGCATCCAGAACCCGGAGGTCAAGCGGCTGCGTGAGGTGGAGGCCACCCACATCGAGCCGCGCGCCTTCGAGGTCTCCGACCGGCTGCGGCGGATGGGCTGGCAACAGGGCGAGGACGGCGGCGCCGGGTTCGGCGACGTACAGCCCCGGTACGTCTTCCAGGTGCCGTTGGAGGGGCGCTCGCTGGAGGAGGTCCACAAGAACTTCAACCAGCTGTGGCGCCGCAACATCAAGAAGGCCGACAAGGCCGGCGTCGAGGTGGTCCAGGGCGGCTACGGGGACCTGGAGGAGTGGCAGCGGCTGTACGAGGTCACCGCCGAGCGGGACGGCTTCCGGCCCCGGCCGCTGGGCTACTTCCAGCGCATGTGGCGGGTGTTGAACGGCGAGGAGCCGGACCGGATGCGGCTGTACTTCGCCCGCCACGAGGGGGAGAACGTCGCCGCCGCCACCATGCTGATCGTCGGCGGACACGTCTGGTACTCCTACGGCGCCTCGGCCAACCACAAGCGCGAGGTGCGCCCCTCCAACGCCATGCAGTGGCGGATGCTCCAGGACGCGCACGCCCTGGGCGCGTCGGTGTACGACCTGCGCGGCATCTCCGACTCCCTGGACGAGAACGACCACCTCTTCGGTCTCATCCAGTTCAAGGTGGGCACCGGCGGGCAGGCGGCCGAGTACATCGGCGAGTGGGACTTCCCGCTCAACAAGCTGCTCCACAAGGCGCTGGACATCTACATGTCCCGCCGCTGACCCTCCGCCCCCCCCCGACCCGCATCCGTATCCACATCCGTCCAGAAAGGTTCCGTACCGGTCATGGCGCTCACCCTCTACGTGGAGACCGAACGTTGGCGGGCCCACCAGCAGTCGGTGATCCAGCAGTTCCCGGGGCTGGTCCCGGTCTGCAAGGGCAATGGTTACGGCTTCGGGCACGAGCGGCTGGCCGAGGAGGTGACCCGCTTCGGCTCGGACGTACTGGCCGTCGGCACCACCTACGAGGCCGCCCGCACCAAGGACTACTTCAGCGGTGACCTGCTGGTGCTCACCCCGTTCCGCAAGAACGAGGAGCCGGTGCCGCTGCCGGACCGGGTGATCCGCTCGGTGTCCTCGGTGGAGGGCGTGGGCCTGATGCGCGGCGCCCGCATCGTCATCGAGGTGATGAGCAGTATGCGCCGGCACGGGGTCACCGAGCAGGACCTGCCGCACCTGCACGCCGCGATCGACGAGGTACGGCTGGAAGGCTTCGCCATCCACCTGCCGCTGGACCGCCCGGACGGCAGCGACGCCGTGGACGAGGTCCTGACCTGGATGGACCGGCTGCGGGCGGCCCGGCTGCCGCTGGACACCATGTTCGTCAGCCACCTCCAGCCGGAGGAGTTCGCCCGGCTCCAGGAGCAGTTCCCCCGCACCCGGTTCCGCGCCCGGATCGGCACCCGGCTGTGGCTGGGGGACCACGAGGCGACCGCGTACCGGGGCTCGGTGCTGGACGTCACCCCCGTGACCAAGGGGGAGCGGTTCGGGTACCGGCAGCAGAAGAGCGCCGGGGACGGCTGGCTGGCGGTGGTGGCCGGCGGCACCTCGCACGGGGTGGGCCTGGAGTCGCCCAAGGCCCTGCACGGCATGACCGACCGCGCCAAGGGGGTGGCCCGGGCGGGCCTGGCCACCGTCAACCGCAACCTGTCGCCCTTCGTGTGGGGCGGCAAGCAGCGCTGGTTCGCCGAACCCCCGCACATGCAGGTGTCGATCCTGTTCATCCCCTCCGACGCCCCCGAACCCCGGGTGGGCGACGAACTGGTGGCCCACCTGCGGCACACCACGACCATGGTCGACCGCACCGTGGACCGCTGACCCCCCGGCGGTACGGGAGGCGGCGCCGGTACGCCGACTCCCGTACCGCGCCGGGCGGTCGGGCCCGGTGGGGCACCGCACGGTGAAGTCCCGCGGGGCACCGTGCCGTTGAGCCCCCACGGAGCTTCCGTACACAGAACGACGGCCACCCCGGGCTGGATGCTCGGGGTGGCCGTCGCGGGTGGCGGACCGGGTCGGCTCAGCTGTCGGCCTCGCCCCTGATGAACCGCTCGACGTTCTCCCGCGCCTGGTCGTCGAAGTACTGCACGGGCGGGGACTTCATGAAGTACGAGGAGGCCGACAGCACCGGGCCGCCCACCCCACGGTCCTTGGCGATCTTCGCGGCGCGCAGGGCGTCGATGATCACGCCGGCGGAGTTGGGGGAGTCCCAGACCTCCAGCTTGTACTCCAGGTTGAGGGGAACGTCGCCGAAGGCGCGCCCCTCCAGGCGGACGTAGGCCCACTTGCGGTCGTCCAGCCAGGCCACGAAGTCCGAGGGGCCGATGTGCACGTTGTCGGCGCCCAGGTCGCGGTCGGGGATCTGGGAGGTGACCGCCTGCGTCTTGGAGATCTTCTTCGACTCCAGCCGCTCGCGCTCCAGCATGTTCTTGAAGTCCATGTTGCCGCCGACGTTCAGCTGCATGGTGCGGTCCAGGATCACGCCCCGGTCCTCGAACAGCTTGGCCATCACCCGGTGGGTGATGGTGGCGCCCACCTGGGACTTGATGTCGTCACCGACGATCGGCACCCCGGCCTCGGTGAACTTGTCGGCCCACTCCTTGGTGCCGGCGATGAACACCGGCAGGGCGTTGACGAAGGCCACCTTGGCGTCGATGGCGCACTGCGCGTAGTACTTCGCCGCCTCCTCGGAGCCCACCGGCAGGTAGCAGACCAGCACGTCCACCCGCTCGTCCCGGAGGGCCTGGACGACGTCCACCGGCTCCTCGGTGGACTCCTCGATGGTCTGGCGGTAGTACTTGCCCAGCCCGTCCAGGGTGTGGCCGCGCCGCACGGTGATCCCGGTGGGGGGCACGTCGCAGATCTTGATGGTGTTGTTCTCGCTCGCGCCGATGGCGTCCGAGAGGTCCAGGCCGACCTTCTTGCCGTCGACGTCGAAGGCGGCGACGAACTCGATGTCGCTGACGTGGTAGTCACCGAACTGGACGTGCATCAGGCCCGGGACCTTGCTGTCCGTGTCGGCGTCCTTGTAGTACTCGACGCCCTGTACCAGCGAGGCGGCGCAGTTGCCCACGCCCACAATGGCTACGCGAACCGAACCCATTCCGGCTGCTCCCTGTTTCTCGTGTTGCTAGGTCACCGCGGTGCGCGGGGCCTAGGTGGTGGTGTCCTCGGACGGATCCGGCGGGGTTCCACCCCGGTGCCGGGGCAGACCGCCCGTTTCTCCTTCTGTGCGCGACCCGGGCCGCCGTGGACCGGCGGCCTCCGGCTCGTCGCGTCCCGCCCGCTCGCTCTCGATCAGCTCGGTGAGCCAGCGGACCTCGCGCTCCACGGACTCCATGCCGTGGCGCTGTAGTTCGAGGGTGTAGTCGTCCAGTCGCTCCCGGGTGCGGGCCAGCGAGGCCCGCATCTTCGCCAGCCGCTCCTCCAGCCGGCTGCGGCGCCCCTCCAGCACTCGTACCCGTACGTCGCGTGAGGTCTGGCCGAAGAAGGCGAACCGCACGCCGAAGTGCTCGTCCTCCCAGGCGTCGGGGCCGGTCTGGGCGAGAAGCTCCTCGAAGTGCTCCTTGCCCTCGGCGGTGAGCCGGTAGACGATCTTCCCCCGCCGTCCGGTGAGCGGAGCGGCGAGGGGGTCACCGGTCTCCATGGCCGGTTCCTCGACCAACCACCCCTGTCCCACGAGGCTCTTGAGGCAGGGGTAGAGGGATCCGTAGCTGAAGGCCCGGAAGACGCCCAGCGAGGTGTTGAGCCGCTTGCGCAGCTCGTACCCGTGCATGGGGGACTCGCGCAGCAGCCCGAGTACCGCGAACTCGAGGATGCCGGACCGCCTGCTCATGCTCCGGTCACCTCCGAGTGGTCTCCGTCGTGGTGGGCCCACCGCCCCGTCGGCGGGTGGACCGGCCGTCTCCCGACCGGGCCCACCGGCCGTACGCCGACCGCGTCCCCGGCCGATGACCGCACACCGCACGCCGTTCCCTGCGGGGAGCGGTGACCGGTGCGCGTATCGCGGAGTGATGTAACCCCACGATGTATCGGCTCGATACATCTCGACGATAGAGCGCGGGAACCGGGACGACAAGAGGAGGGTGGGTGAGCGGGCTCACAACGAGGCCGGGAGGGTTCTCCCGAGGCCACATCTCAGATTCGCGGCAAGGGAGTTGGGCCTATTGCCGGGATCTTCCCCGAAGGCACTTTTTGGGGCTGCGTAGTCTGTGCCCGTGCAGCACACCGACAGGAACCATCAGGGGACGCCGAGCGTCCCCCTCCTTGGTGTGGTGCGCCCGGTGAGTCCAACCACCGGTCACACTCGGGGGATCCGACACAACTGCTGCCTTCAGGGCGACCCTGTCGCCTGCCCTAGGAGTTTCAGTTCCCATGAGCGAGCACCGTCGTAAGCCGCCGCAAGGGCGCGGCCGACGTGCGGCGCAGCCGCAGGGTCGTCGCGCCGCGTCGCGCCACGCAGCTCCGTCTCCCGCGCAGCCCCCGAGTCGGGCGCCCGGTGGGCGGGCGGAGGCGCGACGCGCGGCGCAGCGGGCGGCGGGCCGTCGACGGGCGGCTGACTCCGCCCCGGCGGGCCATCAGGCGGCTGAGGGGCGCCGGGCACGGCGGGCGGCTCCCCCGCCCCGCAAGAAGCGGTTCATCGACTACCCGCGCTCGGACCGTACGGGCGCCCGCCGTTGGCTGCCGTCCTGGAAGCAGTGGGCGGGCATGTCCATCTGCTTCCTCGGGCTGATAGTCCTCGGGGTGACCCTGGCGTGGTTCCTGGTGCCGATGCCGCAGGTGCAGGCGGCGGCCAAGTCGGAGAAGAACGTCTACTACTGGGGGAACAAGGAGCGGATGGTCGTGGCCGGCGGCGGCGAGCAGAACCGCACGATCGTCTCCCTCGACCGGATACCGCGGCACATGCAGGAGGCCGTGATCTCGGCGGAGAACGCCACCTTCTACGACGACTCCGGTGTGGACCCGATGGGCATCGCGCGGGCCGCGTTCAACATGGCCTTCCGGGACGGCGAGACCCAGTCCGGTTCGACGATCACCCAGCAGTACGTGAAGAACACCATGCTGAGCCAGGAGCAGACGCTCAAGCGGAAGGCCGTCGAGCTGCTCACCTCGGTGAAGGTCGGCGCCAAGACGAACAAGAAGATCATCCTCCGCGACTACCTGAACTCGGCCTACTTCGGCCGTGGTGCCTACGGCATCCAGGCCGCCTCCCAGGCGTACTTCGGCAAGGACTGCCAGGACCTCCAACCGGACGAGAGCGCGTTCCTGGCCACCCTGCTGAACGGCCCGGAGTACTACGACCCCGCCGGTGGCTACAACTCCTCGCCCGCGGCGAACCTCAAGCGGGCCGAGTCACGCTGGAAGTGGATCCTGGACCGCGAGGTCGCGGTGGCCGGCCAGGCCAAGGTGGTGGGCCTGACCCCGGCGCAGCGGGCGAAGTACAAGGACTTCCCCCGGGTCAAACAGCCCTCCAAGACCACGGAGTTGAAGGGCCAGATCGGTTACCTGGTGGATCTGGCCAACAACTACCTGATCTCCAACAGCGACGGGAAGATCACCCGGAAGTCCCTCCAGGAGGGCGGCTACGAGATCCACACCACCTTCGACAAGAAGAAGACCTACGCGCTGCGGGACTCCGTGGAGAAGGTCCGCAAGCGCAGCATCAAGCCGAAGGAACGGGACAGGGACCGCTACGTACAGTTCGGCGGCGCCTCGGTGAACCCGGCTGACGGCGCGATCCGGGCGATCTACGGTGGCGAGGACGCCACCAAGCACTACACCAACAACTCCGACTACACCGGTGCCCAGGTCGGTTCGACCTTCAAGCCGTTCGTGCTGGCGGCGGCCATGCGGGACGGGGTGCGCGACCCCTCGTTGCCGCCGAAACAGACCATGTCCACCCGCAAGCGGGTGTCGCCGGACAGTGTCTACAACGGTGACAACAAGGTCACCCTGCGCGACTACAACAACAAGACCTGGCTCGGCAAGGGCGACAAGATCTGGAAGCAGCGCAACGACGGCGACGAGAACCGGGGACCGGTCAGCCTCCGCAACGCCATGGAGCAGTCCACCAACACCCCCTTCATCCAGCTGGGGATGGACGTCGGTCTGGACAAGGTGCGCAAGGCGGCGCTGGACGCCGGGGTGAACGAGAGCAGCCTGGCCTCCCTCACCCCGACCTTCTCCCTGGGTACCTCCGCGCCCAGCGCGATCCGCATGGCCAGCTCCTACGGCACCTTCGCCAAGAGCGGCACCCACGCCGAGCCCTTCTCGGTGAAGTACGCCGAGAAGCGGGGCAACCGGATCTACGAGCACAAGCGCAGCACCCGGCAGGCGTTCGCCCCCGAGGTGGCCGACAACGTCACCGACGTGCTCCAGGGCGTGATCAAGCGGGGCACCGGCACCACCGCCAAGGCGCTGGGGCGTCCGGCGGCCGGCAAGACCGGTACCACGGACGACAACAAGTCGGCCTGGTTCACCGGCTACACCCCGCAGTTGTCCACCGCGATCGGCATGTGGCGGGTGGACGACCAGGCGAAGAAGCAGAAGTTCCTGACGATGTACGGGGTGGGCGGCCAGCAGAAGGTGCACGGTGCCTCCTTCCCGGCGGAGATCTGGACCTCGTACATGTCCAAGGCGCTGAACGGCACGGACATCGAGCAGTTCCCGAAGGCACCGCCGATCGGTGAGAAGGTGAACGGCCCGGGGGCCAGCACCTCGCCACCGCCGACGAAGTCCGAGGACCCGACTCCCACCAAGTCCGAGCCCTCCTCCCCGTCGCCCAGCGAGACGAAGCCGAGCGACTCCGCGTCGCCGTCCAGCCCCTGGGGCGGGAACCAGAACGGCGGCAACCAGGACGGCGGCCAGAACGGCGGTGCCGACGGCGGCAACCCGAACGGTGGCAACCAGGACGGTGGCCAGAACGGCGGCGAGGACTGGGGCGGTATCTTCGGCGGTCCCAGCAACACCGTCAGACCGAGGGACTAGCCGTTCGGGGGTCGCGCGCCGTGGGCGGGCGGCCCCCACGGGCAGGGAAGGGATGGCTCCATGTGGAGCCCGCGCAGTCAGCGGCATACGCCGGTGCCCCCCACCACTCGGGACCCCGTGGCCTACTTCGGTAGCGAACTGATCGGCGGTCCCCTCGGGCGCCGGGCACAGCCCGGCTCCCACTGGTGGACGCCGGTGAAGGTGCTGGCGATGCTGGCGGTCGGCATGTTCGCCCTGGGCATGGTGCAGAAGGCGCCCTGCTACAACGGGGGTTGGTTCTCCGGGCAGACCGCCCAGTACACCCACGCCTGCTACTCCGACATCCCGCACCTGTACTACGGCCGGGGCTTCGCCGACGGGGTCCTGCCGTACCAGCGCATCCCGGAGCGGATCGCCGAGGGCGGCATGGAGTACCTGGAGTACCCGGTGCTCACCGGCGCCCTGATGAAGCTGGCCGCCGTGTTCACCCCGGACGGCGGCTCGCTCCAGGAACAGCAGCAGGCGTACTGGATGGCCAACGCCGGACTGCTCCTGCTGTGCGCGGTGGTGGTCGTGGTCTGTACGGCGCTCACCCACCGGGGCCGCCCCTGGGACGGGTTGCTGGTCGCCCTGGCGCCCGCGATGGCGTTGACCGCCACCATCAACTGGGACCTGCTGGCCGTGGCGTTGACGTCCGGTGCCCTGCTCGCCTGGTCCCGTAGCCGCCCGGTCCTCGCGGGGGTGCTGTTGGGGCTGGCGACGGCCGCCAAGCTCTACCCCGTCCTGCTGCTGGGCCCCCTGGTGCTGCTGTGTGTACGGGCGGGCAGGTGGCGGGCGATGAGCGGTGCCCTCGCCGGGACACTGGCCGCCTGGCTGGTGACCAACGTCCCGGTGATGCTGCTCTCCTGGGACGGCTGGATCAAGTTCTACTCCTTCAGCCGGGAACGGCCGGTGGACTTCGGCTCGGTGTGGCTGGTCCTCTCCCAGCAGTTCGACGTACCCCTCGGTGACGTGAACCCGCTGGCGACCGGGCTGATGGTGCTGGGCTGCGCGGGGCTGGCCGTACTGACCCTGACCGCGCCCCGCCGACCCCGGCTGGCCCAGCTGGCGTTGCTGGTGGTGGCCCTGTTCGTGCTGACCAACAAGGTCTACTCGCCGCAGTACGTGCTGTGGCTGATCCCCCTGGCCGCGCTGGCCCGGCCCCGCTGGCGGGACTTCGCCCTGTGGCAGGCCGCCGAGGTGCTGTACTTCCTCGGCATCTGGCTGTACCTGGCCTACACCGGCAGCGGCGACAAGCAGCAGGGGCTGCCCCCCGAGGGCTACTACCTGATCGTGATGATCCACCTGGCGGCCACCGTCCACCTCTGCGTCACCGTGATACGGGACATCTGGCGACCGGAGCGGGACGTGATCCGGCAGGAGGGGTTCGACGACCCCTCGGGCGGGGTGCTGGACGGCGCCCCGGACCGGTACTCCTGGGGCGGGGGCCCGCTCCCTGCGGCCTCCCCTCCACCACTGGGCGCCTCGGCACACACGGCTCCGACCGCACCGCACAACTGAGCGCGGACCCGGGGGAGTTGACCGAAGCGGACGAGGGCAGCCGTCGGGGCGAGCGGGAACACGGCGCCCTGTTTCACGTGAAACCACGAGGTGTGTGAAGGTGGCTCCATGGCGGTGGCACAGACGACCCTGATCAGGGATGGCCGGGTACTGCTGCGCTTCGCCGACTTCCGGCGCCTGCTGGCCGTACGGCTGCTGTCCCAACTCGCCGACGGCGTCTACCAGATGGCGTTGGCCGCCTACGTGGTCTTCTCCCCCGAACGGGCCGCCTCGCCGGCCGCGATCGCCTCGGCCATGGCCGTACTGCTGCTCCCCTACTCCCTGTTGGGCCCCTTCGCCGGAGTGCTGCTGGACCGGTGGCGCCGCCGCCAGGTACTGCTGCACGGCAACCTGCTGCGGGCCGTACTGGCCCTGGGCACCACCAGCCTGGTGCTGGCGCCCAGCCCGGACTGGCTGTTCTACCTCTCGGCCCTGTCGGTGACCGCCGTCAACCGCTTCGTCCTCGCCGGACTGTCCGCCTCCCTGCCCCGGGTGGTCGACGCCGACCGCCTGGTGCTGGCCAACTCCCTCTCCCCGACGGCCGGTACGGTCGCCGCCGCCGCCGGAGGAGGGCTCGGCTTCCTGGTACGGCTGCTGGCCCCACAGGGCTCCACCGGAGAGGCCGCCGTCGTCCTGCTGGGCGCCGTGGTCTACCTGTTGGCCGCCCTGGCCACCCTCAACATGACCCCGGAACTGCTGGGCCCCGACCCCGGACAGGTCCAGCCCCGGCTGGGCGCCGCCGTGGCGTCCACCGCCCGGGGACTGGTCGCCGGACTGCGCCACCTGCACGCCCGCCCCATGGCCGCCGCCTCACTGGCGGCCATGACCCTGATGCGGTTCTGCTTCGGCGCCCTGACCGTCACCCTGCTGATGCTCTGCCGCTACTCCTGGGGAGACGGCGAGGGCGACTCGGGGCTGGAACTGCTGGGCCTGGCCGTGGCCCTGTCCGGGGTCGGCTTCTTCCTGGCGGCACTGATCACCCCGGTCACCGCCCGCCGTTGGGGCCCGTTGGGCTGGCTGACCCGCTGCGCCCTGGGGGGCGCGGTGCTGGCCCCGGCGCTGGGGTCCACCTTCCAGACGGTGCCCTGGCTGGTGGCCGCGCTGGCCTTGGGGGTGGTGACCCAGGGGGCGAAGATCGCCACGGACACGGTGGTGCAGTCCTCGGTCGACGACGCCTTCCGTGGGCGGGTGTTCTCCCTCTACGACATGCTCTTCAACGTGGCCTTCGTGGCCTCGGCGGCGCTGTCCGCGCTGATCATTCCGCCGGACGGCCGTTCGCTGACGCTGGTGATCACGGTGGGACTGCTGTATCTGTCCACCGCGGTGGCTATCTCCCGTTTTCGGCGCCAGTAAGTGTCACATCAGGGCCACAGCCCACGAACCCGCGTTCTACTCTGTCGGCCCCCGGAGCTACCTTTGCAGTGGCCGAACGCCAACTCTCCAGCCTCGCAAGGGATGCCCGTGTCCGTTCCTCCCCCTCCCCCAGGCCAGAACCCCTATGGGCCGCAGCCCGGCGCACCGGGCCCCCAGGGTCAGCCGGGCCCGTACGGTCAACCGGGCCCCTATGGACAGCAGCCGCCACCGCCCTACGGCGGCCAGCAGCCACCTCCGCCCCCCGGCCCGTACGGAGGGCCGCCCGGGATGCCCCCCGGGCCGGGCATGATGCCCCCGCCCCCGCCACCCCAGCGCAGCAACAAGGGGAAGGTCATCGCCATCGTGGTCGGTCTGGTGGTGCTGTTGGGCATCGGCGGACTGGTGGCCTACCTCAACCAGGACGACGCCGACCGCGCCAGCGTGGGCGACTGCATGAAGCGCGGCAAGGGCAGCACGGCCACCGACGCCGAGTTGGACAAGGTCGACTGCGGCAGTTCGGACGCCGAGTTCGAGGTGATGAAGCGGATCGACGGCAAGGGCACCTGCGACCAGTACATCCCGTACATGAAGGTCAAGGGCTCCACCAGCCGCAGGATCGAGGACGTGGACCCCTCCGACGTGGACTACACCCTCTGCCTCAAGCTGCTGAAGGTGCCCGGAGGGGGAGACAACCCGATACCCACCCCGTCCTTCAGCGTGCCCACGCCCAGCTTCTCGGTACCCAGCCCGGACTTCACCCCCTGATCCCCGTCCCCTGATCCAGGGGCCCACCCCTCCGGCAGCCGTGACCGAGGGCCGGTGGCCGGGGGGGTGGGAGCGACCAGCACCGTACGTCCGGGCTGTGCCGTCCGGGTCCGGTGAGGTCGGAGGGGGAGTCCGATGCCAGCGCGTCGGCGACCCCGACCACCGCGGGGGCAACCCGGCGAGGTGCGGTACGCCCGTGGGGCCGCTGTTTCACGTGAAACAGCGGCCCCACGGTCTTCCCCGGCGATGCTCCCGGAACGCCGACAACCCTTCGGGGGCCGGCCGTTGGGCACCCGGCACCCCGGCCCCGCCCCGGGGCACCTCGCGAACAGGCGCGGTTCCCACCCGAGTACGCCACCCAACGGTGACCCGTCCCACGGGTGACCGACCGGTACCGACCGGCACACGGCGAACCCCCACCGGGGACCTCGTACGTGGCCCCTCGGGGGCTACTCCTTCGCGCCGTCCCCACGCTCGGCCCACCACTCGCGCAGGGCCTGCTCTGCGGCCTCCGGCCCCATCGGCCCCCGGTCCAGCCGCAGTTCCAGCAGATGGCGGTAGGCCTGCCCCACCTCGGGGCCCGGCTGGAGGTCCAGCGCCCTCATGATCTGGTTGCCGTCCAACTCCGGCCGGATGGCGTCCAGTTCCTCCTGCTCCTGGAGCCGCGCGATGCGCTCCTCCAGGGAGTCGTACGCCCGGGACAGCGCCGCCGCCTTGCGACGGTTGCGGGTGGTGCAGTCGGACCGGGTCAGCTTGTGCAGACGGTCCAGCAGCGGGCCGGCGTCCCGTACGTAGCGGCGGACCGCCGAGTCCGTCCACTCCCCGGCGCCGTAACCGTGGAAGCGCAGGTGCAGCTCCACCAGCCGGGAGACGTCCTTGATCATCTCCCCGGAGTACTTCAGCGCCGTCATCCGCTTGCGGGTCAGCTTGGCGCCGACCACCTCGTGGTGGTGGAAGGACACCCGCCCGTCCTTCTCGAAGCGGCGGGTCCGGGGCTTGCCGATGTCGTGCAGCAGCGCGGCCAGTCGGAGGGTGAGGTCGGGGCCGGAGTCCTCCAGGTCGATGGCCTGTTCCAGCACGATCAGGCTGTGCTCGTAGACGTCCTTGTGGCGGTGGTGCTCGTCGCGCTCCAGGCGCAGCGCCGGCAGCTCCGGCAGCACCCGCTGGGCCAGCCCGGTGCTCACCAGCAACTCCAGCCCCCGTCGGGGGTGTTCGGACAGCAGCAGCTTGTTCAGCTCGTCGCGTACCCGCTCCGCCGAGACGATCTCGATGCGCTCGGACATCTCCGTCATCGCGGCCACCACGTCGTCCGCCAGCCGGAAGTTCAGCTGGGCCGCGAACCGGGCGGCCCGCATCATCCGCAGCGGGTCGTCGGAGAACGACTCCTGCGGGGTGCTGGGGGTGCGCAGCAGTCCGGCGGCCAGGTCCTCGCGGCCGTGGTACGGGTCCACGAACCGCTTCTCCGGCAGGGCCACGGCCATCGCGTTCACCGTGAAGTCCCGGCGTACCAGGTCCTCCTCGATGGAGTCGCCGTAGGCCACCTCGGGCTTCCGGGAGGTGCGGTCGTAGGACTCGGCACGATAAGTGGTGATCTCGATCTGGAAGTCCTGGGTGTCCTCCTCGTCCGCCCGCACCCGGCCCACCTTGCGGCAGCCCACGGTGCCGAAGGCGATGCCCACCTCCCAGACCGCGTCCGCCCAGCCCCGGACCAGGGCCAGCACCTGCTCGGGGCGGGCGTCGGTGGTGAAGTCCAGGTCGTTGCCCAGCCGGCCCAGCAGGGCGTCCCGTACCGAACCGCCGACCAGTGCCAGCGAGTGGCCGGCCCGCTCGAAGCGCCGCCCCAACTCCTCGGCCACCGGGGCGATCTCCGGCAGCCGCGTCAACGCCGCCCCCGGGCCCGGGCCCACCTCGCCCGAGGTGGAGGGGGTTCCCGACGGAGAGGGGGCGGGCTGGCTCTGGGGGTGAAAGTTGACGTTCGGCACAGCAGCACAGCGTACGTTGCCGTCACGGGGGGCCGCGCCCCGCTGCCGCCCGCCCCGTAGGGGGCTCCGGGGGCCTCGTACGACCCGGTACGGGGCCGGGGAGCCGCAGCACGCGGGGTGTGCCCGCGAGCGTGGCGGGCCTCGTTACCATTCGGGGTACCCACGGGGTTCCCCGGGGACCGGACGGTCCAGGCCTCCCGGGGGTCCCCCACCGACTTACCGAACCGCGACAGGACGGACCAGCGCGTGGCCGAGGCGGCTGACAACCAGGGCACCCCGAACACGCGGCGGTGGCCCGCCCGCCGGTGGGCTTCCTGGCGGGCCGGACGTACCCGCCGGGCCACCCTCGGCGGCGCCACCCTGGCGCTGGCCGTGCTGCCCCTGCTGACCGCCGCCCACGCCGGCCCGGAGACCCGGGCCCCGGGGGCCACCGAGGTCACCAGCCAGGTCACCGGGCAGGGTGCCACCACGAACACCACCGCCCAGCGGCCGGCGACCTCCTCGGGGAAAACGGCCCGCCCCGCCGCGACCCCCGACGGCTCCCGTACCGTCGACGTCTCCCTGACCAGCCTCAGCCCCAAGGTGCCCGAGGACGGCGACAAGGTCACCCTCACCGGCACCCTCACCAACAACGGCCGCTCCTCCGTACGCGAGGCCCACCTCGCCCTGCGGGTGGGGCCGGCCCTGGCCGGGCGCAGCGCCATCGAGCAGTACCGGTCGCGCAAGGGCTTCGACCCCGGCTTGGACGGGGCCGAGGTCGGCGACAAGTACCAGCAGAAGCTGACCTCGCTGGCCCCCGGCATCTCCCGGAGCTTCAGCCTCCAAGTGCCGGTCAGCGCGCTGAACATGGACTCCAGCGGGGTGTACCCGCTGTCGGTGACCGTCTCCGGGCAGAACAAGCGCGAGCCGTACCCCCACGTGCTCGGGCTGGAGCGCACCTTCCTGCCCTGGCAGAAGGGCACCCCGGAGACCAAGACCGAACTCACCGCGCTGTGGCCGCTGATCTCCCGTTCCCATCTGACCGCCCGTACCGACACCGACGAGCAGCAGACCCCGATCTTCCGGGACGACGACCTGGCCCGGGAGATCGCCCCCGGCGGGCGGCTCCAGCAGATGGTCGCCCTGGGCCGTGACCTGCCCATCACCTGGGTGATCGACCCCGACCTGCTGGCCAGTGTGGAGGCCATGACCCAGCGGTACCGGGTGGAGGACCCCGACGGCGGTGACCCGGTCCCGGGCAAGGGCCGCAAGTACGCCAACGAGTGGCTCAACGACCTCCAACAGGCCGTACAGGGCGAGGAGGTGGTCGCCCTCCCCTTCGCCGACCCCGACCTGGCGTCCCTGGCGCACCGGGGCATCAACGTCCGGGGGGCCCTCAGCGGGCTCGCCCCGGCGACCGAACTCGCCCGGGAGACGGTCGGCCCCATCCTGCACACCGAGGTCCGCACCCAGTTCGCCTGGCCGGTCAACGGCGCCCTGGACTCCGCCATCGTGGACGTGGCCACCTCCGCCGGCGCCCACAACCTGATCGCCCGGGGGGACAGCCTCTCCGACCAGGGCCTCAGCTACACCCCGACCGCCAGCCGCCCCATCGGCGGCGGCAACACCGCCGTGGTGGCCGACACCACCCTGTCCCGGTCCTTCGAGGGCGACCTCACCTCGGCCGGGGCCTCCACCCGGGCCGTACAGCGGTTCCTGGCCCACACCCAGGCGCTCACCGCCGAGGTTCCCAACCGGCAGCGCAACATCCTGATGGCCCCGCAGCGGCTGCCCACCACCTCCCAGGCGCAGGCCATGGCGCAGGCGCTGACCGCCCTGCACCGGGACGGCTCCTGGACCCGGGGGGTGTCGCTGAGCGAGACGGCCGAGGCGAAGCCGGACGCCCGCGCCAACCGGCGGGTGCCGGCCAAGTCGGCGTACCCCAGGTCGCTGCGGAAGCAGGAGCTGCCCACCAAGGCGTACGAGGACATGCGGCTGACCCGTACCCGGCTCGCCGACTTCCAGGTGATCCTCAGTCAGGCGGACCGGGTGGTGCCGCCGTTCAGCAACGCGATGAACCGGGAGATGTCCAACTCCTGGCGGGGGCACCGGGCCGAGGGGGAGCGGTACCGCCGTTCCGTGCACAGCTACCTCGGCGAACTCACCCGCAAGGTACGGCTGATCCAGAAGTCGCGGATAACGCTGTCCGGTCGCAGCGCCACCATCCCCATCACCGTGCAGAACAACCTGGTGCAGCGGGTGGACGGGTTGGAGCTGCGGTTGAAGTCCAGCCGGCGGATCGGCCTGGACGTGGGCGATCCGCAGCCGGTGCGGGTGGACGCCGGGCACAGCCAGTCGGTGAAGTTCGACACCACCGCCAAGGCCAACGGTCGGGCCTGGGTGGAGGCGCAGCTCTACACCAAGGACAACAAGCCCTACGGCCCGCCCATGCGCTTCCAGACCAACGTCACCTCCATCACCTCCTCGGTGCTGCTGGTGATCGCCGGTGGGGTGCTGTTGGTGGTGCTGGCCGGGATTCGGATGTACACCCAGCGCAAGCGTCGCGCCGCCGCCCGGGTGGAGGCGGCCCGGGAAGCCCGGGAGGAAGCCGCCCGGGAAGGGGCCGAGGACGCCGCGGAGGGCGCCACCGAGGGCAACGCGGAGGAGGCCGGGGACGGTGAGTCCGCCGAGTCCGCCGACGGCGGGGACGACACCGGCTCCTCCCCAAGCGAGTCCCCGGACGGGACCTCCGCGTCCGAGCCCCGTGACGGAGACGACGGGAACCACGAGGACGACGGGGACACGAGCCAGCCGGCCCAGCCGGGTGAGCGGGGCCAGGACACCCAGGGCGAAAACGGGACCGGACCGCACTCGGGTGAGAAGGTGGACCGTTGAGTCAACCGGGCGAACAGGGGCAGGGACCGATGAACGCACCGTACGAGGGAGAACACGGCCCACGACCGGAGGGCGCCGGCCCTCCCCAGCCGGACCCCTACGTGCGGGACGCCTACACCCACGACCCCTACGCCCACCGGGACCCGCAGGCGCAGGACCCCGTGGGGGAGGCGCTGTACGACCACGCCGCGCACCCCCCGCCGCCTCCGCCCCCGGAGCCCGAGCCCGGCCCGTACCAGCCGCCGGTGGACTCAAGTACCGTCCGGTTCACCGGAGTTGACGAACTGATCAGCAGCCGGCCGGCCGAGGCGCACCCCGGGGCGGACGCCTTCGCGCACCTGTACCGCGACCAGGGGCACCACCCCGAGCAGGGCTCCACGCCCCAGCAACCGCACCAGCCGCCGCCTCCGCCCCCACCCGTACCGTCCAGCGCCCCACCGGGCTACCGGCAGGCCTCCGAGCCCACCCCCGAACCGGCCTCGGTCGAGCCCCCCAGCCCCCCGGACGACACCACCGGCACCCAGCCCGCCGCCACCGGAGGCGGCGGGGGCGGGGGCATCCTCAAGTCCAGCGCCATCATGGCCGCCGGCACCCTGGTCTCCCGGATCACCGGCTTCTTCCGCACCCTGGTCATCACCGCCGCCCTGGGCGCGGCCGTCCTGGGCGACACGTACACCATCGCCTACACCCTGCCGACGATGATCTACGTCCTCACCATCGGCGGTGGCCTCAACTCGGTGTTCGTGCCGCAGCTGGTGCGGGCGATGAAGACCGACGAGGACGGCGGCGCCGCCTACGCCAACCGGCTGCTGACCCTGGTGATGGTGATCCTCGGTGGGATGATCGCGGTCGCGGTGCTCGCCGCGCCCCTGCTGGTGCGGATGATGTCCCCGGCCATCGCCGGGGACGAGGCTGCCAACGCGGTCACGGTCACCTTCGCCCGCTACTGCCTGCCCACCATCTTCTTCATGGGCGTCCACGTGGTGATGGGTCAGATCCTCAACGCCCGGGGCCACTTCGGGGCCATGATGTGGACCCCGGTGCTCAACAACGTGGTCGTCATCTTCAGCTTCGGCGCCTTCCTCTGGGTCTACGGCCTGCACCGCAGTTCCCAGCTGGGCGTGGAGACCATCACCCCCGAGGGCGTACGGCTGTTGGGCGTCGGCACCCTGCTGGGGCTGGTCGTCCAGGCGCTGGCGATGATCCCGTACCTGCGCAAGGCCGGTTTCCACTTCCGCCCCCGCTTCGACTGGCGCGGCCACGGCATGGGCAAGGCCGCCCGGCTCGCCAAGTGGACGGTGCTGTTCGTGCTCGCCAACCAGGCCGGCGTGGTGGTCGTCACCCAGCTCGCCACCTGGGCCGGCAAGACCGCCTCCGAGCAGGGGCACCCCGGTACCGGCATCCTCGGCTACTCCAACGCCCAGCTGATCTGGCAGATGCCCCAGGCCATCATCACCGTCTCGGTGATGGCCGCGCTGCTACCCCGTATCTCCCGGTCGGCCGCCGACGGCGACCCCGGCGCGGTACGCGACGACATCTCCCAGGGGCTGCGCAACTCGGCGGTGGCCATCGTGCCCATCGCCTGCGGTTTCCTGTCGCTGGGCGTGCCCATGTGCCTGCTGATGTACTTCTCCTCCGGCGAGTCCGCCGCCAGCTCGATGGGGTACATCCTGATGGCCTTCGGCCTGGGCCTGATCCCCTATTCGGTGCAGTACGTGGTGCTGCGCGGGTTCTACGCCTTCGAGGACACCCGGACCCCCTTCTACAACACCGTGGTCGTGGCCCTCTGCAACGCCGCCGGCTCCCTGCTGTGCTTCGCCGTACTCCCCGCCCGCTGGGCGGTCGTCGGCATGGCCGCCAGCTACGGCCTGGCCTACGCGGTCGGCGTCGGCATCGCCTGGCGCCGGCTGCGCCTGCGGCTCGGCGGCGACCTGGACGGGGCCCGGGTCATGCGCACCTACGCCCGGCTGGGCGGGGCGGCCCTGCCCGCCACCGTACTCAGCGCGGGCGTAGCCTTCGGACTGCTGCACCTGCTGGGGCGGGGGGCCTTCGGTGGACTGGTGTCCCTGGTGGCTGGTGGGATCTGTTTGGGCCTGGTCTTCGTCCTAGCTGCGAAGCGGATGAGGATCCAGGAGCTGACCGCCATGCTGGGGATGGTCAGGACCCGTCTCGGACGCTGAGCACGGCGGCGGGGCACAACCCTCCGGGGGCCTCGCGTGTCGTGCATAGCGTTGGGGTGTGGGCACAATTGTCTCTGGCTGTTGGGAAAGCTGTGATGAATGGGGAGGCAGGAACGACGGTGGCGGAACGGATCACGGCTGCCGTCTCAGTGGCGGACACCAGCGACACCACGAACACCGGGGGCACCGGGGAACTCAGTCGGAACGCCGGCCGCCCCCGAAACGGCAACGCTGACCGCCCCAGGGACGGGGCACCCTCCGGCAACGGTCCGGCGGGCACCCCCGACGGCGAGCGGTCGGACGAGTCGGAGGACGGGCCCGCCTCCGAGGCCCACGGAAGCCCGGAGACGCCGGCCCCCGAGCCCGACGGCGCCCCGGACGCCGGGGAGACCACCCAGGTGCTGAACGAGGTGGACGCCCCCCACGAGGGCGGGGACGGCACCCCGCGGGACGCCCCCTCACCCGCCTCCCCCAACGGCTCCCGCTCTCGTGGCGGAGGGGGTACGTCGGGCAACCGCCGACGTGGGTCGAGGAAGCGCTCCACCTCCCGTACCGCACCCCAGAGGTCGGCCACCGCACGGTCGACCCCGGCCCAGCGGGCCACCGCCCGGACCACCGGTGCCACCGCCATGGGGCCCGCCGTCGACACCGAGGACGGCCCCGCCGACGGTTCCCCGGACGCGCCCACCGTCGAGGTGCCGCCCACCCCCGACCTCACCCAGGACACGGCCCCTCTCGACGCCCCGTTCGACGCCCCCGTCAGCCCCGCCGACGTGCCCGCGGAGGGCACCCCGGAGAGCGCGGCCGAGTCCGCCGTCCGTGAGGGTGACGCCGCTGTCGGTGACCGTGAGAGCACCCGTGTCGGCGCCGACAACGACCCCGTTGACGCTGTTGAGGACACCCTGGTCGCTGATACCGTCACCGGCCCCCCTGCCCCTGCCACCGGCCTCGACGACACGGTCGTCGGTGCCGAGGAGGAGACCGCCCCGATCGATCCCACGACCGCCGCCGGCCGACTCGACGTCACCGCCCGGATGACCCCGGCCACCGCCGACACCGCGCTGCTGGAGCCGGACGCCTCCTCGGACGCTCCCCCAGCCGCTCCCGCAGAGGCCGACGCCGCTCCGCCACCCGCCGGGGACCGGACCGCCAGCCCCGACACCCAGGACCAGACCCCGGCCGGTTCCGACGCCCCCGCGCCCACCGACGCCTCCCCGGACACCTCCGCGAAGGCCCGTAAGCCCCGGAAGGGCGAGCGGGCTCAGGAGAAGACCGGGAAGCCCCCGACAGCCGAGGAGCCCCCGGAGGCGGAGCGGGCGGACGCCGAGGCCGAGGAGACCGCCCCGGAGCGGGACCAGGAACCGAAGGAACAGGCCCCGGAGCGGAAGGGCGCACAGCGCCCCCAGCGGGACGAGGGCAAGCCCCGGAAGTCCAAGTCCAAGTCCGGCAACCGGGACCCGCACAGCGGCCACAAACTGGCCGGACGGTACCGCCTGGAGGAGTGCGTCACCCGCGTCGACGGGTTCAGCAGTTGGCGTGCCGTGGACGAGAAGCTGCGGCGTGCCGTCGGCGTACACCTGCTGCCCCGGGACCACCCTCAGGCCCGCTCCGTGCTGGCGGCGGCCCGCTCGGCCGCCCTGCTGATGGACCCCCGCTTCGTCCAGGTGCTGGACGCGGTGGAGGAGGGCGAGCTGGTGTACGTGGTCCACGAGTGGCTGCCCGACGCCACCTCGCTGACCACCCTGCTGGCCTCCGGCCCCCTGGAACCGCACGAGTCGTACCAGCTGGTCAAGCAGCTCTCCCAGGCGCTGGCCGCCGCCCACCGGGAGGGGTTGGCCCATCTGCGGCTGACTCCCACCTCGGTGCTGCGGACCGGCGCCGGGCAGTACCGCATCCGTGGCCTGGCGGTCAACGCGGCGCTGCGCGGCCTGAGTTCGGACACCCCGCAGCGCACGGACACCGAGGCTATCGGCGCACTGCTGTACGCCTCCCTGACCGGCCGCTGGCCGTACCAGGAGGACGGCTACGGGATGAGCGGCTTCGGCCAGCTCACCGGCGAGGACCTGCCCGCCCCCGACCAGGTGCGCGCCGGGGTGCACCGGGGACTGGCCGAACTGGCGATGCGGGCCCTGGTCAACGACGGGGCGACCGCCTCACGCGAGGAACAACCGTGCGCCACTCCCGAGGAGCTGGCCCACGCGGTCTCCGAGATGCCCCGCATCCGGCCGCCCGAGCCCTCGTTCGCCAACCCCCGCTACCAGCCCACCAGTTACCAGCAGGGCGCCTTCTCCCCGAGCGGCCCCCACCCCAAGGACACGGCGGCGCCGCCCGCGCTTCCGGGGCGTACCGGCAGGATCCTCAAGTGGACGGTCTCGGCCCTGCTGATCGCGGCGCTGGGCCTGGGCAGCTGGCAGGTCGCCGACACCCTGATGAACGGCGACGGCACCCACAGCGGCAGCTCCGGCGAGACCGGTGACTCCTCGGACAGCGCCAAGAAGCAGAAGCTGAAGATCGTCAACGCCAAGGACTTCGACCCCAGCCCGGGCAACGGCGAGGAGAACGCCAGCCAGGTGCCGAAGGCCTATGACGGGGATCGCGGTACCCAGTGGACCACCAGCGAGTACTATCGACGCCCCGATCTGGGCGGCCTCAAGCCCGGAGTGGGGCTGGTCCTCGACCTGGGCAAAACCCGGGAGGTCAGCACCCTGCGGGTGGACTTCGTCGGCCGCACCAAGGCCGAGTTCCGCGTCGCGCCGGTCAGCACCCAGGGGATGCCCACCGGGCTGGACGGCTTCGGCAAGGCCCTCGACAAGGGTTCGGGCGAGCGGCTCAACCTCAAGGCCTCCGAGCCGGTGGAGACCCGTTACGTACTGGTGTGGCTCACGGAACTCCCCTCTTCCGAGAACGGCAACTACCGTGGCCGGATCAGTGAGGTCTCGGTCCTCGGCTAGATCCGGTCGTTTGGATCGCGCTGGATCGGAAAGCGGGGCTTTGCCGTACCTCGCTCGGACACCACGTTCGCGGGCGTCGAGGCCCCGCCTCGGCGACCGACGGCGACGGGTCCTCGTACGAGATGCGGTACCCGGGACATCCGTTCCCGGCAAAGGTCCGAATGAGCGGCCCCGGGCGCAGCCCCGGTCCGGTACCGGAAGGGAGGGGGGAGCACATGGGAGACGAGGCGATAGACGCCGCCTTGGAACTGGACCAGCTGTCCGATCGCGAACTGCTCGCCCGCCATGTGGAGGGGAACCCCGATGCCTTCGGCGAGATCGTGCGCCGTCATCGCGACCGACTGTGGGCGGTGGCCGTCCGAACCCTGGGGGACCGGGACGAGGCCGCCGACGCGGTACAGGACGCGCTGATATCCGCCTACCGCGCGGCCGGCAAGTTCCAGGGCAAGTCCCAGGTGACCACCTGGCTGCACCGGATCACGGTCAACGCCTGCCTGGACCGGGCGCGCAAGGCCTCCACCCGCCGCACCTCGCTGACGGACGACTACGAGCGGCTCGACCAGATGATGGAGCCGCAGGAGTCCCCGGAGGTCCCCGCCGAACAGCGGGACCTGCGACGTGAACTCACGGAGGCCCTGGAGACCCTCCCCGTCGAGCAGCGCTCCGCACTGGTACTGGTCGACATGCAGGGCTACCCGGTGGCCGAGGCCGCGAAGATGCTCGACGTGGCGGTGGGCACCGTCAAGAGCCGCTGCGCACGGGGCCGGTCCCGGCTGCTGCCACTGCTCAGTCACCTCCGTCCGGGGGCTCCCGAGGAGGTTCCCGGATCCCGCCGCCCGGCCGGGGGGAACCAGACCGGGGGCCGCCCCGTCTCATCCCCGGAATCCGTCTCCTCCGCGAGATCGACCGGCAGATCACCCGGTTCGGCCGGTTCAGCCGATGCCAGGGGGCCCGCGCGTTCGGGCGCCCTCGCGGAAGACGCACAACAACCCGGGGCCGCGAAGGGCGGAGGTGGGAACAGATGACGTCCGCTTCATCGACGTTCGACGAGGGAGATCACCCCGAAGTCGAGGAGATCTCCGAGTACGCCGAAGGACTGCTGGACGCCGAGCACGCCGCCACGGTGGAAACCCACCTGGAACAGTGCGCCGTGTGCGCTGACGTACGGGTCTCCCTCGACGAGCTTCGGGGGCTGCTGGGAACCCTGCCGGGGCCCGAGCGGATGCCCGAGGACGTGGCCCACCGCATCGACGCCGCCTTGGCGGCGGAGGTCCTGCTGGACCGGGAGCGGCAGGGGTCGGTGGACCTCGCGCCCTCTCCCTCCACCGAGGCCGACCCCGCCGAGGGTGCCTCGGAGGGCTTGGACGCCGCGACCGCCTCGAAGGGCCTCGCCGGCTCCTCCGGTGACGTCAACCCGACCACCCCGCGTTCGGTCAGCCGTGAGGAACCGGTACGTGTTTCACGTGAAACGACGGGAGCCCGCGAGTCGGGTCGGCCGTCCGCCGACCGTCCGCGCGGGCACGCCAGGGGCTCGACCGGTCCCGGGCGTGGAGCCTCCGGTCCGGGCCGGCGCCGTCGCCGGGCTCTGCTGAGCGCGGTGGGCGCGGTGGCGGTCCTCGGGATAGCGGGACTGGTCTTCCAGGGCTTCGGCTCCTCGGACGACGGTTCCGAACCCGCACAGGCCACCCGCCTGGAGAAGGACGCCCAGAAGCTGTTGCGGGACCAGCCCTCGCCGGAGGCCTCGCCCCGGATGAGCGTCAAGCAGTCCCCCAACTCCAGCAACGAACGCCCCCTCCGGGGCCAGGACGCGGCCGTCTCCGTACCCAGCTGCGTACGGCAGGCCATCGGCCGCGACGGCACCTCCCCGCTGGCCGCCGAACAGCGCCGTTACGAGGGCAAGCCCGCCTACCTGGTCCTGCTGCCGCACGCCAAGGACAAGTCCAGGGTGGACGCCTATGTGGTGGACGCCTCCTGTGTCGGCGGCGAGGGCAAGAAGGGCGAGGTCCTCACCGAGCGGGACGTCGCACGGAAGTAACCCCGGGTGGCTGGCCGTTCCCTGGCCCGGTCCGGCAGCACCGCTGGTCCACGGCGTACGCCCAGCCACTTCCCGCCCGCCCTCGCGTGACCTCAGGCCACCGCCGACAGGGGCCCTCTCCGGGCCCCGGATGACACGGCGGTGGCCGCTCCCTGCCCGGGGGCGAGACCGGGGAATGAGTTGTGCATAGGATCCGTTGGGTGGAGTGAAAGCGCCTCCGAAGCAACCAACGCAGTCGGCAGACAAGGAAGGCTCTCGTGAGCGACGTCCGTAACGTGATCATCATCGGCTCCGGGCCCGCGGGTTACACCGCCGCTCTCTACACCGCCCGTGCCTCCTTGGAACCGTTGGTCTTCGAGGGGTCGGTCACCGCCGGCGGCGCCCTGATGAACACCACCGAGGTGGAGAACTACCCCGGCTTCCGTGACGGCATCATGGGCCCTGACCTGATGGACCAGATGCGCGCCCAGGCCGAGCGGTTCGGCGCCGAGCTGATCCCGGACGACGTCAGCGCCGTCGACCTCAGCGGCGACATCAAGACCGTCACCGACTCCGCCGGCACGGTCTACCGCGCCCGTACGGTGATCGTCAGCACCGGTTCCCAGCACCGCAAGCTGGGGCTTCCCAAGGAGGACGAGCTGTCCGGCCGGGGCGTCTCCTACTGCGCCACCTGTGACGGCTTCTTCTTCCGCGAGCAGCACATCGCGGTGATCGGCGGCGGGGACACGGCGATGGAGGAAGCCACCTTCCTCTCCCGTTTCGCCGAGTCGGTGACCGTGGTCCACCGTCGGGACTCCCTGCGGGCCTCCAAGGCGATGCAGGAGCGGGCCTTCGCCGACCCGAAGATCAACTTCGTCTGGGACAGCGAGGTCGCCGAGATCCACGAGAAGGACGGCAAGCTGGGCGGCCTCACCCTGCGGAACACCAAGAACGGTGAGACCTCGCAGCTGTCGGTGACCGGGCTGTTCGTCGCCATCGGCCACGACCCCCGCACCGAGCTGTTCCAGGGCGTGCTCACCTTCGACGAGGAGGGGTACGTCTCCGTGGACTCTCCCTCCACCCGCACCAACGTCCCCGGGGTGTTCGCCGCCGGCGACGTGGTCGACCACACCTACCGGCAGGCGATCACCGCCGCCGGCACCGGATGCGCCGCCGCCCTGGACGCCGAGCGGTACCTCGCCGCCCGTACCGACGGCGACTCCACCCCCGAGCCCGAGAAGTCCGTGGCCGTCTGACCCGGCCCCCCAACTTTCCCCAACTCATCCGCTAGACAAGGAGATTGACCCATGGCCGGTGCCACCGTGACCGCGACCGACAGCGACTTCGACGAGGTCGTGCTCAAGAGCGACAAGCCCGTACTCGTCGACTTCTGGGCGGCCTGGTGCGGCCCCTGCCGTCAGATCGCCCCCTCGCTGGAGGCCATCGCCTCCGAGCACGGGGACAAGCTGACCATCGTCAAGCTCAACATTGACGAGAACCCCGCCATCGCCGCCAAGTACGGCATCATGTCCATCCCCACCATGAACGTCTACCAGGGCGGCGACGTGGTGAAGACCATCGTGGGCGCCAAGCCCAAGGCCGCCCTGGAGAAGGAGCTGGCCGAGTTCATCGGCTGAGCCCCTCCCGCCGAAGACCGGGGCTGAGGTCCCGGTCGAGGTTTCACGTGAAACGGCCCCTCGCGTACGACGGCGAGGGGCCGTTTCCCTGTCCGTCTCCCCGACAGCCCCCGGGAAGCCGTACGAGGCGTCCCGCTCCAGGGAGCCGACCCGGCGGTACCTCCAACTCCGTTGCCCCCACAGTCAGTTGGAGCGACCTACGTGGCCGCCCGGCGGCTACAGGGGCCGTAGCGCGGGCTCCTTCTGCACCACTCCCAGGAGCTTGTCGAGCGCCTGCTCCACGTCCTGCTTCCAGGACAACGTCGTCCGCAGCTCCAGCCTCAGCCGGGGATACCGAGGGTGCGGGCGTACGGTCTTGAAGCCCACCGCCAGCAGATGATCAGCCGGCAGCAGACAACCGGGCCCCTGCCACCGCGCGTCACCGAACGCCTCGATGGCCTTGAATCCCCGTCGCAGTACGTCCTTGGCGACCGTCTGCACCATCACCCGACCGAGACCCTGCCCCTGGAAGCCCGGCACCAGCCGGGCCGTGATCAGTTGCACCGCGTCCGGGGTGACCGGACTGGTGGGGAAAGCCGTCGAGCGGGGCACATAGGCCGAGGGCGCGAACAGCACGAACCCCACCGGCTCCTCGTCCACCAGCACCACGCGCCCACAGGAGCCCCACTCCAGCAGAACCGCCGAGAGCCAGGACTCCTTCTCCAGAGCGGCCTGGCCGGACCGTACCGCCTCCTCGCCGCTGACCGGGTCCATCTCCCAGAACACACAGCTGCGGCAGGGGTCGGGCAGGTCGGCGAGCCGGTCCAAGGTAAGCGAAACAAGCTGACGCCCCATGGATCCAGTATCCACGGGGCGTCTCGCTGATTCGCGGTAACGGGCGGAGCGATACGCGGTGCCAGGCGGCTACGCGCGGCGACCGGCCGAGGGAGGTCTCAGCCGTCGTCGGCGTCCTGCCGCTTCCGCGCCTTCCCACCCTCGTCGACTTCCTCCGCCGAGGCTTCCTCGGTTGCCTGGTCGCCATCCTCCCGCGTGAGCTGGTCGAGCACCGGCCCCTCGCCAGGAGCCAGCTGGCCGAGGATCCGTTCCAGATCATCCACCGAGGCGAACTCCACCACGATCTTGCCCTTCTTCTGCCCCAGGTCGACCTTCACCCTGGTCTCGAAGCGGTCCGACAACCGACCGGCCAGGTGGTCCAACGCGGGAGAGACACGGCGGCCGGCACGAGGCTTGCTGGGGCGGGAGGACTTGCGCCCCTTGCTCCCCATCAGGGTCACGATCTCCTCGACCGCACGTACCGAGAGACCCTCGGCAACGATCCGGTGCGCCAACCGGTCCTGTTCCTCGCCGTCCTCCACCGACAACAGGGCACGAGCGTGCCCCGCCGACAGCACCCCGGCGGCCACCCGGCGCTGCACCGAGGGAGACAGCCGCAGCAACCGGAGGGTGTTGGACACCTGAGGGCGGGACCGTCCGATACGGTCCGCCAACTGGTCGTGGGTGCAGTTGAAGTCCTTCAGCAGCTGGTCGTACGCCGCCGCCTCCTCCAGGGGGTTCAGCTGCGCCCGGTGCAGGTTCTCCAGCAGGGCGTCCAGGAGCAGCTTCTCGTCGTCGGTGGCCCGGATGATCGCGGGGATACGCTCCAGCCCCGCGTCACGGCAGGCGCGCCAACGACGCTCACCCATGATCAACTCGTAGCGGTCAGCGCGGAGTTGGCGTACCACCACCGGCTGGAGCAGTCCGACCTCGCGGATGGAGGTCACCAACTCGGCGAGGGCGTCCTCGTCGAAGACCTCGCGCGGCTGCCGGGGGTTGGGGGTGATGGAGTCCAGGGGAACCTCGGCGAAGTGGGCGCCGATGCTCTCCTCCTCCAGCGACTCGACCTCCGGGGCTGAGGGCTGCTCCGCCACGGTTTCACGTGAAACAGCGCTGTCGGGGAGTTCGGCCACCCGGGCCGCCGCCACACCCCGGTCCGAGGTGAGGAGGGCGGTGCCCTCGGCGCCGGCCTGGTCCTGCTCGCCCTTGGGCGCGGCCGGAATCAGAGCGCCCAGCCCCCGACCCAGCCCCCTACGTCGTTCGCTCACTGCGTCCCCTCCGCCATACCACTGTTGTGCCGTCCGTCCCCGGACGCCGCCGGATCCCGCAACGCGATCTCCCGGGCCGCCTCCAGGTAGGAGAGGGCGCCACTGGAACCCGGATCGTAGGTCAGAACCGTCTGCCCGTAGCTCGGCGCCTCCGAAATCCGCACCGAACGCGGGATGTTGGTGCGCAGCACCTCACTGTGGAAGTGGCCGCGCACCTCCTCGGCAACCTGGGAGGCCAGCCGAGTGCGCCCGTCGTACATGGTGAGGATGATGGTGGACAGGTGCAGCTGTGGGTTCAGATGCCCCTTCACCAGATCCACGTTGCGCAGCAGTTGCCCCAGTCCTTCCAGCGCGTAGTACTCGCACTGGATGGGGATGACCACCTCGTTGCCCGCGACCATGGCATTGACCGTCAGCAGCCCCAGGGAAGGCGGGCAGTCGATCAACACATAGTCCAGCGGCTGCTCGTAGCCCGTGATGGCCCGTTGCAGCCGGCTCTCCCGCGCCACCAGCGACACCAACTCGATCTCCGCACCGGCGAGATCGATGGTGGCTGGAGCGCAGAAGAGTCCCTCCACGTCCGGTACCGGCTGCACCACGTCGGCCAGCGGCCTGCTGTCCACCAACACGTCGTAGATGGAGGGGACTTCGGAGTGGTGGTCGATGCCCAGCGCGGTCGAGGCGTTGCCCTGGGGGTCGAGGTCGACCACCAGCACCCGGGCACCGTGCAGGGCGAGGGAGGCGGCCAGGTTGACCGTGGTGGTGGTCTTCCCCACGCCCCCCTTCTGGTTGGCGACGATCATCACTCGGGTCCGCTCCGGGCGGGGGAGCCGTTCCCCGGAGCGGTTCATCGCCTCCACTGCCTGTTGCGCGGCACGCCCCACCGGGGCGGAACCGTCACCAGGACCCTCGATGACCGGAGTGGCGTCCATGGGAGGTGGCGTTTCACGTGAAACGTCAGCCGGTTCTGAACGGGGGCCGGGGACCGGTTCGGTCATCGGTCCCGCGACGTTGGCGTCGGACCGCACGGGCTCACTCTCCTCGACAGCAGGCTCTCTCTGGGGAGAGCCTGCCATGCTTTTGGGGTTGTGAACCAGCGAGGCCCGCCCAGCTGTGGACAAATCGGTGGTGGAACGAGACTTACGATCACGTGGAGCGGCAGCCCGCCCCCGGCTGATGATTCCCTGGAGCAGTGAACGTCGTTTCACGTGAAACACGATGCAGCGCCCCCGGCCGCTGAGGACGACGACACTCCGCGAGGCACCGACGCGAAGGCTGGTATGGAGTAGGCCCCTTCCCTCGGCTGGGCGCCCAACGGGCACCGCGACACCACCGGTTGCCCACCGCACACCACCGCCTCCCCCACCGACCACCGAACCGGTCCGCCCCGGATACGCCCCCGGCTACGGCCCCCGAACCGCACAAGCACCCACCCTCACCGGGCGGTTGGGGCACTCGCCACCCCCACGGCCACCCACACCGGCCCCGCCCCCCTCGCGCGGAGGCCCAGGGCGAGCGGCACCCACACCCGCCCCGTCACCAGGTCGGTACGGCCGGCCAGGCTCGTACGCACGAGGGGCCGGCCCGACCCGCGAGGACCGTGGACGCGTGGCAGGGGCCGGTAGCCGCTGTGAGCGGCCGACCCCGACCCCAGCCCCTCACAGCGCGGCGCCCCCGCCCCCGTACGGGGAACCCACCACCCGGCCCGCCACGCACCGCACGAGCCGAACGGGCAACCGTCCAGCACGCGTTGAGGGCCGGAGCGCATCGCCCCGGCCCTCAGTCCTCGTCGTCCCCACACTCAACGGTGCCGGGGTCCGCCTCTCCTAGAACGGTTGGACCGCGCGGCCCGGGCCCGCTTCGCGGCGAACCGTACCCCGCCGGGGCTCTCCCCGACCTCGGCCCGCACCACGGTGGACCGCAGCCCGACCGTGTCCTCTCCCACGGACAGCACGGAGGTCTCCACCACACCCAGCTTGTGCAGGGCGGCACGAGCCCCCCGCAGCTCCTCCTCGGCAGTGCTGCCCTTCAGGGCCAGCATCTCCCCGAAGGGGCGAAGCAGCGGCACCCCCCATCCGGCGAGCCGGTCCAGGGGAGCCACCGCCCGGGCGGTGACCACGTGTACCGGGGGAAGGGTGCCCAGCACCTCCTCCGCCCGACCACGGACCACCTCCACGTGGTCCAGGCCCAGCAGCTCAACGACCTCGCGGAGGAAGGTCGTTCGCCGCAGCAGCGGCTCCAGCAGGGTGATCTTCAGATCCGGCCGCACCAGGGCGAGGGGGATACCGGGCAAGCCCGCACCCGAGCCCACATCGCAGAGGGTGACCCCCTCCGGTACCGCTTCCGACAGCACCCCGCAGTTCACCAGGTGCCGCTCCCACAGCCGGGGTACCTCACGCGGGCCGATCAGCCCCCGTCGTACCCCGGCGTCCGCCAACAGCTCCGCATAGCGCACCGCGTCCGGCAGCGCGTCGCCAAACAGTAGACGCGCGGACTCGGGAGGCTCCGAGAGCCGCGGGGCCTCCTCCTGCTCCGGGCCCTCGTCCGTCACGGCAGGACGACCACACAGCGTTGCGGCTCCTCGCCCTCGGACTCGCTCCGCAGCCCCTCAGCGGCGACCGCGTCGTGGACGACCTTGCGCTCGAAGGGGGACATCGGCTTGAGCTTCACCGACTCGCCACTGCTCTTGACCTCTTGGGCCGTCTTGGTGCCCAGCTCGGTCAACTCGGCCCGCTTGCGCGCCCGGAAACCGGCCACGTCCAGCATCAGCCGGCTGCGCTCACCGGTCTCCCGGTGCACCGCCAGCCGCGTCAGCTCCTGGAGGGCCTCCATGACCTCCCCGTCCCGGCCGACCAGTTTCTGCAGGTCACGGGCGGGGCCCTCGCTGATGATGGAGACCGCGGCGCGGTCCCCCTCCACGTCCATGTCGATATCGCCGTCCAGGTCGGCGATGTCCAGCAGCCCCTCGAGGTAGTCGGCCGCGATGTCGCCTTCCTGCTCAAGGCGGGTCACGCGGTCCGCCCCCGAGGTCGGCTCCTCCGCCGAGGGCGCGTGCGCGGTGGTGTCCGTCACGAATCGGCTCCTTACTTACTTCTTCGAGGGGTGCTTGGGTCGCTGCGGGCCGCCGCCCTTGCGCTGCTGTCCGGCCTTCTTCTTCCCGGCCTTGGGGGAGGAGCCGGCGGGCTTGGCACTACTGCCGCTCCCACTGTCCAGGGAGTGTTCGCTGGAGGCCGAGTTCGCCGACTTCGTGGTGGCCGTGGCGTCCTCGTCCCTGCCGTCTTCCGCCTGCGCACCGCCGGTCCTGGGCTGCGCGACGCCGGACTGGCGCTGGGACTTCGACTGGCGCTTGGGCTGCTGGCGCTTGGCCCGCGCGGCGGCGGCGGCCTCCCGGGCCTCCACCTCCTCGGGGTCCTCCTTCAGCTTGCCCTTGGCCCGCAGCTTCTCCTGCCGCTCCTTGAACGCGAGGCTTCCCGGGGTGGGGTTGCGCTTGATCACGTACATCTGCTGGCCCAGCGTCCAGACGTTGGTGGTCAGCCAGTAGACCAGCACACCCACGGGGAAGTTGATGCCGAAGACGGCGAACATGATGGGGAAGACGTACATCAGCATCTTCTGCTGCTGCATGAACGGCGTCTTCACGGTCAGGTCGACGTTCTTCGTCATCAGCTGCCGCTGGGTGAAGAACTGCGAGGCCGACATCATCAGGATCATGGCGACGGTGACGACCCGTACGTCGCTGAGCGTCGCGTTGAGCGCCTCGACCTTGTCGGCGTTGTCCATGAACTTCACGGCGATGGGAGCGCCGAAGATGTGGGCGTTACGCGCGCTGTCCACCAGGTCCTGGCCCAGGACGCCAACCTCGTGGCCCCGGGAGATCTTGGTGAGCACCTGGTAGAGCGCGATGAAGAAGGGCGACTGCGCCAGGATCGGCAGACAGCTGGAGAAGGGGTTGGTCCCCGTCTCCTTGTACAGCTTCATCATCTCTTCGGACTGACGCTGCTTGTCGCTCTTGTAGCGCTCCTGGATGGCCTTCATCTTGGGCTGGAGCGCCTGCATGTTCCGCGTCGACTTGATCTGCTTCACGAACAGCGGGATCAGCGCGATGCGGATCAGGATCACCAGCGAGACGATGGACAGACCCCAGGCCCAACCACTGTCCTTGTCGAAGACAAGGCTGTACAGCGTGTGGAACTGGACGATGATCCAGGAGACAGCGGTATAGAGAGGACCGAGGATCGTGTCCACGAATCAGACTCCTTGGGCGTTGGACTGAGTCCGGTACCGCGACCATCGGTGACGGAGACGCTGGTGCCAGACCGGGTGCTTCCGGGCGGGAACGTGGTCGACGCCGCCGGCCGACCAGGGATTGCAGCGCAGTACGCGCCAGGCGGTCAGCCCCGTGCCCTTCACCGCGCCGTGGCGGTGGATGGCCTCGTACCCGTAGTGCGAACACGAGGGGTAGTACTTGCAGACCGGCCCCAACAAGGGGCTCACGGTGAGCTGGTACAACTTGATCAACCAGAGCAGGGGGTACTTCATGGCGGCGCCCCTCCCAGCAGCCGCTTCAGCGCGCTGTCCAGGTCACGAGCCAGCTGCGCGTACTCCGCCTCACCCGCGCCGGGCAACGCCCGTACGACCACCAGGCTACCGGTGGGCAGGCTCTCCAGCCGATCCCGTATGAGGTGGCGAAGGCGACGCTTGACCCGGTTACGGACCACAGCGCCGCCCACCGCCTTACTCACGACGAAACCCGCACGTGACGGGGAAGCGGTCTTCCCGGTCGCGTGCGGGCCGGCGTTCGCCTCGGCGGAGGCGGCGCGTCGCAGATGGACGACCAGAAGCGGGCGACCCGCTCGACGTCCTCGGCGTACCGCGGTGGCGAAGTCCTCGCGCCGCCTCAGCCGGTGCTCGGAAGGCAGCACGTCGTGGACCTGCGGTCAGCTGCCTCAGGCCGACAGACGGGCGCGGCCCTTGCCGCGGCGGTTGGTGATGATCGCGCGGCCGGCACGGGTCCGCATCCGCAGCCGGAAGCCGTGGGTCTTGGCACGACGACGGTTGTTCGGCTGGAAGGTGCGCTTGCTCACTCGGGGGCTCCAGGAATGCTTGGTCTCACGAGGAGACGAGATGTGGGAGTCGAATGGCTGTCACCGTGTGCCCACGACCAGTGTGCGACTCCCTCGCGGGAACCACCCATCACCGTGAACAGCCGTGAACCACAGATCTGACCCGAAAACCTCACGGGGGACCTGTGGGACCTGACCTTCGCGATCTTGACCCTTCGCCAGGCAGGCGGCAGCAGCCATCGACAACTCGACCTGATTACGGTACGCGCGGCTCAGGTCGGCGGTCAAACCAGCCTCCCCTCCGTGGGCTGGCCGTACACAGCCTGTGGACAACAACTTGAACGCGTACGTCTGCCTTACTACCGTGACTGAACTTCCCAAGCCCGACGACCACCCCCAGAACACCCACTGTCGCGCCGGGCCCGATCCCACGAGACCACCCCACCCCGCGAGTTGAGAGAAGCGTGCCCGTGGTTGACCTACCTGCCGACCTCGCTGCGGTGTGGCCCCGGGTACTGGAACAACTCCTTTCCGAGGAACAGGGTGTGGAGGCCAAGGACCGGCGGTGGCTCCAGGACTGCCAGCCGCTGGTACTGGTGTCCGGCACCGCACTCCTCGGGGTACCCAACGAATACGCCAAGGGCGTACTCGAAGGACGACTGGCCCCCAAGATCGGCGAGGCCCTCAGCCGCGAGTGCGGCCAGCCCATCCGGCTCGCCGTCACGGTGACCGGCCCGGTGGCCCCGCCGCCCGAGTCCGGCGCCCAGCCCCCGCCGGCCGCCGACACCGCCGAGGCACCCCCCGGCAACCCCGGCGGGTACGGCCCGGCCGAACTGCCCGCGCCCCGCCCCGCCTACCGCGACTACCCGGCCGGCCCCGGATACGAGGGCCACCCCGCCCACCACCCCCACGGCGGCTGGGACGACCCGTACGCCCAGCCCCCGCACACCGGGCCGCCACCGCAGCAGGGCGCCCTCCGCCCCTACGACCAGGGCCACGGCCACGGCAACCGCGAGTACGGCGACACGTACGGCGACAGTTACAGCGACAACTACGGCGACAACCGGGGCGGCCAGACCCACACCGGGGAACGCCCGGACTACCGGGGCCACCACCCGCCCCCGCACCGCGCCTCGGTGCCCGAACCCCGCTACGAGGACCAGCGGTACGAGCAGCGGTCCGGCTACGACGCCCGCCCCGGCTACGACCAGCGGCCCGGGTATGACGGCCCGCACGGCTACGACGGCCGGCCCGAGGGCGGCTACCCCCCGCCCCCCGCCCGGTTCGACGCCCCGGCCCAACTCCCGGCGCCCAGTGGGGCACCCGGCCCCCTCGCCGCCCAGCCGGCCCCCGCCACCGGGCCGGGCGAGCCCACGGCACGGCTCAACCCCAAGTACCTGTTCGACACCTTCGTGATCGGCGCCTCCAACCGCTTCGCCCACGCGGCGGCCGTGGCGGTGGCCGAGGCGCCGGCCAAGGCGTACAACCCCCTGTTCATCTACGGGGAGTCCGGGCTCGGCAAGACCCACCTGCTGCACGCGATCGGCCACTACGCCCGCAGCCTCTACCCGGGCACCCGGGTGCGCTACGTGAGCTCCGAGGAGTTCACCAACGAGTTCATCAACTCCATCCGCGACGGCAAGGCGGACGCCTTCCGCAAGCGCTACCGCGACATGGACATCCTGCTGGTGGACGACGTGCAGTTCCTGGCCAGCAAGGAGTCCACCCAGGAGGAGTTCTTCCACACCTTCAACACCCTGCACAACGCCAACAAGCAGATCGTGCTCTCCAGCGACCGGCCGCCCAAGCAACTGGTCACCCTGGAGGACCGGTTGCGCAACCGGTTCGAGTGGGGACTGATCACCGACGTCCAGCCGCCCGAGCTGGAGACCCGGATCGCGATCCTGCGGAAGAAGGCGGTGCAGGAACAGCTCAACGCCCCGCCCGAGGTCCTGGAGTTCATCGCCTCCCGCATCTCCCGCAACATCCGGGAGCTGGAGGGCGCGCTGATCCGGGTCACCGCCTTCGCCAGCCTCAACCGGCAGCCGGTGGACCTGGGCGTGACCGAGATCGTGCTGAAGGACCTGATCCCCGGCGGCGAGGACGCGGCACCGGAGATCACCGCGACCGCGATCATGACCGCCACCGCCGAGTACTTCGGCCTCACCCGGGAGGACCTGTGCGGCTCCTCCCGCAGCCGGGTGCTGGTGACGGCTCGTCAGATCGCCATGTACCTCTGCCGGGAGCTGACCGACCTGTCGCTGCCCAAGATCGGCGCCCAGTTCGGTGGCCGTGACCACACCACGGTGATGCACGCCGACCGGAAGATCCGCGCCCTGATGGCCGAGCGGCGCTCCATCTACAACCAGGTCACCGAACTCACCAACCGCATCAAGAACGGCTGAGCGCACGCCCGTTGGCCTCCCGGGCCGCCTCCCCGTCTCCCTCTCAGCCCTCCCGTCACCGTCGCCCCAAGGCCCCGGGGGCACCGCTCTTTCCCCGGGTAGCCGCGTTATCCCCAACTCCTGTGGATAACGCGGCAGTTGGCGTCCCCACCAGCGGTCGCCGAGCCTCCCTCGCCCCCGCCTGCCGCCCCTGACGGCGCCCCCACCACGGCCGTACGGGCTCCTCGGGGCGCTTCCCCGTACCGCGACCACCCGACGGATCACGGCGCCCGTCCCGGGCCCCGGTCGCGTTCGCCGACGTTCACCGACGTCCGCCCACCCAGGCTCACCAGACGAGCTCCTGGGGCGCCCACAGGCCGCTCACCAGGCCGTACGGGCTCTCTCCCCACTGCCGCGCCGTGGTCGGGCGGGCGGCCAGAGGCCGGTTCGCCGGACGGTCGGGGGCGCCAGGACGGGCCGTACGAACCGCGAACGCTCTCCCTCGCGGGCTCCTGACGCCTCTGGAACGGGTCCAACTGCCTTGCGCGGAGGGCCGAATGGATCGCGAGCGACGCCTTTACCCCGCTGCCGCGCGACCCATGCTGTTCGATTTCCCCGGGGCCAGGGGCAGTTGTCCACAGACCGCCCGGTAACTTCTTCTCCACACCCTGGGGAACGGGAAGTTATCCAGATTTCCTCCACAGGCGGGCCGGCCGATGATCACTTCCCTCAGGTCAGAGGCCTGTGGACTTGTGGTCAACGACTGTCCACAGACTGTGGACCGCAGTTGGAGGGTGCATACAACGATCGGGTTGTCCACCGGCCGCCCACAGGCTGGGGGCACTTATGCACACCTCTTCCACAGAGTTGTCCACTGTTCGGCAACGTCATGAGCCCGTACGCCGCTTCGAGTGAAAGGCGTCACACGAAGTTGCCGGATTGAGCGGTGGAGAACTGGGGAAAAGCTGTGGGCGGCACTGGGGACAACCCCTGTCGGCCTGTGTACGGGATGTGGACGGCCGCGACTCCTCCACAGGGACCCCTTGTTCGTCCACCGGTCCACCCACAGGCCATGTGGACAAAATCTGCGCTCTGACCTGCGCGAACCACGTTATCCACGGTATCCACAAGCCCTACTACTACGACCAGAGAGATAGAGGGCTGGATTCGCTTCGAAGTGGGTGCTGTGCACAACTCGTGGATCAGGCCCTCAGCCCGATTTGACCCAGCGACTCTCCAGCTGTCAGTGAGGTGCGTCAGACTGGTGCCCGGCATCAGGCCGACGAACACCCAGCAGGGCGAGCAGCCAGCGACAGCAGGAGGCGGTAGTGAAGATCCGCGTGGAGCGCGACGTACTCGCGGAGGCGGTGGCGTGGACGGCGAAGAGCCTGCCCGCCCGTCCGCCGATGCCGGTCCTCGCCGGAGTGCTGTTGAAGGCCGAGGACGGCAGCCTGAGCCTGTCCAGCTTCGACTACGAGGTCTCGGCCCGCGTCTCGGTGGAAGCCGAGATGGAGGAGGAGGGCACCGTCCTGGTGTCCGGCCGGCTGCTCGCCGACATCTGCCGCAACCTCCCCAACCGGCCGGTGGAGATCTCCACGGACGGGGTCAAGGCCCAAGTGGTCTGCGGATCCTCCCGGTTCACCCTCCACACCCTGCCCGTCGAGGAGTACCCGGCCCTCCCCCAGATGCCCAGCGCCACCGGCACGGTGCCCGGTGAGGTGTTCGCCTCCGCCGTCCAGCAGGTGGCCATCGCCGCCGGACGGGACGACACCCTGCCGGTGCTCACCGGTGTGCGGATCGAGATCGAGGGCGACACCGTCACCCTGGCCTCCACCGACCGCTACCGCTTCGCGGTCCGCGAGTTCCTGTGGAAGCCGGAGACGCCGGACGCCTCGGCCGTCGCCCTGGTGCCCGCCAAGACCCTGCTGGACACCGCCAAGTCCCTCAGCGGCGGCGACCAGGTCACCCTGGCGCTGTCCAGCTCCGGCCCCGGTGAGGGCCTGATCGGCTTCGAGGGCGCCGGCCGCCGTACGACCACCCGGCTGCTGGAGGGCGACCTGCCCAAGTACCGCACGCTGTTCCCCACCGAGTTCAACTCGGTGGCCGTGATCGAGACCGCCCCCTTCGTGGAGGCCGTCAAGCGTGTGGCCCTGGTCGCCGAGCGCAACACCCCGGTCCGGCTGAGCTTCGAGCAGGGGGTGCTCACCCTGGAGGCGGGCTCCAGCGACGACGCGCAGGCCGTGGAGCGGGTGGACGCCGACCTGGAGGGCGAGGACATCTCGATCGCCTTCAACCCCGGCTTCCTGCTGGAGGGGCTCAGCGCCATCGACTCCCCGGTGGCCCAGCTGTCGTTCACCACCTCCACCAAGCCGGCGTTGCTGGGTGGCCGTCCGGGCAAGGACGCCGAGGTCGACGAGGCGTACAAGTACCTGATCATGCCCGTCCGCCTGTCCGGCTGACCCGACGAGCCGAACCCTCCCCAGCCTGTGGAGGGCCGCCGCACCCCGTCCACAGGGCCCCGCCCCGGTGGGCGCGGACCGAGTGGGGCCGCTGGTCAGGCCCCGGATGAGCGCCCGGGCCCACAACCGTGCGGGACCCGTGGGGCGTAGGCTCGGCCGGGCGGCCGGACCAGCCCGCCGGCCCGACTCGTGGGCTGGTGGACGGCCGCGTACGGACGTGGAACCACGGGAGAAAGGCCCACAGATGGAGCTCGGTCTTATCGGTCTCGGCCGGATGGGCGGCAACATGCGCGAGCGCATCCGCCGCGGAGGCCACACCGTCATCGGATACGACCGGGACGAGAAGGTCTCCGACGTCCACAGCCTGTCGGAGCTGGTGGACCGCCTGGCCGCCCCCCGGGTGGTGTGGGTGATGGTCCCGGCCGGCGAGGCGACCCAGTCGACCGTGGACGAGCTGGCGGAGCTGCTGTCCGAGGGCGACGTGGTGGTGGACGGCGGCAACTCCCGCTGGACCGACGACAAACGGCACGCCGAACAGCTCGCCCAGCGAGGCGTCGGCTTCGTCGACTGCGGGGTCTCCGGCGGTGTCTGGGGCCTGGAGAACGGCTACGCGCTGATGTACGGCGGCGACGCCCAGCACGTGGACCGGGTCCGGCCGATCTTCGAGGCGCTCAAGCCCGAGGGCGAGTACGGCTCGGTGCACGCCGGCAAGGTCGGCGCCGGGCACTTCGCCAAGATGGTCCACAACGGCATCGAGTACGCCATGATGCAGTCCTTCGCCGAGGGCTGGGAGCTGCTGGAGGCGGCCGACGAGGTCACCGACGTACGCGAGGTGTTCCGCTCCTGGCAGGAGGGCACGGTGATCCGCTCCTGGCTGCTGGACCTGGCCGTCAACGCCCTGGACGACGACGAGCACCTCAACGAACTGCGGGGATACGCCGCCGACTCGGGCGAGGGCCGCTGGACGGTGGAGGCGGCGATCGACCACGCCGTACCCCTGCCGGCCATCACCGCCTCCCTGTTCGCCCGCTTCTCCTCGCGCCAGGAGGACTCCCCGCAGATGAAGATGATCGCCGCGTTGCGCAACCAGTTCGGTGGCCACGCGGTGGAGCGGTCCAAGTAGCCCACGGTAGGGGGAGGTTGGTGGCGCACAGCCGGTCGTCATGCACGTAGCTCATCTGTCGTTGGCGGACTTCCGCTCCTACCAGCGGGTGGAGGTGCCGCTGCGCCCCGGGGTCTCGGTGTTCGTCGGCCCCAACGGCCAGGGCAAGACCAACCTGGTGGAGGCCGTCGGCTATCTGGCCACCCTCGGCAGCCACCGGGTCTCCTCGGACGCCCCCCTGGTGCGGATGGGCGCCGACCGCGCGGTGATCCGCGCGGCGGTGCGCTCCGGCGAACGGGAACAGCTGGTGGAGCTGGAGGTGAACCCGGGGCGGGCCAACCGCGCCCGGATCAACCGCTCCGCCCAGTCCCGCCCCCGCGACGTGCTCGGACTGGTGCGCAGCGTGCTGTTCGCCCCCGAGGACCTGGCGCTGATCAAGGGCGACCCGGCCGAACGCCGGCGCTTCCTGGACGAGTTGGTGGTCTCCCGCGCCCCCCGGGTCGCGGCGGTGCGCCAGGACTACGACCGGGTGCTCAAACAGCGCGGCTCCCTGCTGCGCACGGCGGCCATGGCCAGGCGGCACGGCGGTCGCTCGGTGGACCTGTCCACCCTGGACGTGTGGGACGAGCACCTGGCCCGAGCCGGCGCCGAGTTGTGGGCCTGCCGACTGGAACTGGTGTCCGCGCTGCGCCCCCTGGTGGAGAAGGCGTACGGGGAGCTGGCCCCCGGTGGTGGGCCGGTCGGCCTGGAGTACCGCTCCTCGGTGGCCGGCGAGGGCGGCGAGGGCGCCGAGAGTCACGCCCCGGCCGGACCGGGGCGTGAGGACCTGGTCCGGGCGCTGCTGGCGGGGCTGGCCGAGGCACGGCCCCGCGAGGTGGAACGCGGGGTGACCCTGGTGGGCCCGCACCGTGACGAGCTGCTGGTGTCGCTGGGCGGGATGCCGGCCAAGGGGTACGCCAGCCACGGGGAGTCCTGGTCCTGCGCCCTGGCCCTGCGGCTGGCCTCGTACGACCTGCTGAGGTCCGAGGGGGGCGGGGCCGGGGGCGAGCCGGTACTCGTACTGGACGACGTCTTCGCCGAGTTGGACGCGGCGCGCAGGGACCGGCTGGCCCGCCTGGTGGCCGAGGGCGAGCAGGTGCTGGTCACGGCGGCGGTGGCCGAGGACGTGCCCGCACTGTTGTCCGGTGACCGTTTCTCGGTGGCCGACGGGGAGGTGACCCCGACGTGAGCGAGGACGAGGCGAAGCCCCCGAGCGCGGCGGAGCCGGCCGGATCGGGTACGCCGGACGCCCCCGATCCGGCCCCGACGGCCCCGTCGTCTCCGCCCTCCGGCGCCGACCTGGCGCGGGTGGCCCTGCGGGCGGCGAAGGAGCAGGCGCGGCAACGTGGAGCCGAACGGCAACAGCGCCGCGAGGCCCGACGGGGCACCCTGCGTTCGGGCGCGCGCCGGGACGGCCGGGACCCGCTGCCCCTGGGCGCCGCCGTCAACGGGCTGATCACCGAACGCGGTTGGGAGACCCCGGCGGCGGTCGGAGGCGTGATGGGGCGGTGGCCCCAGATGGTCGGACCACAGGTGGCGCAGCACTGCGAGCCGGAGCGGTTCGACGAGGAGGAGCGGAGCCTGCTGGTGCGGTGCGACTCCACGGCCTGGGCGACCCAGCTGAGGCTGTTGGCCCCGCGCCTGGTGGCCCGGCTCAACGAGGACCTGGGGCAGGGCACCGTACGGATGATCAAGGTGCGGGGGCCCCGGGGGCCGGAGCAGCGTTTCGGCCCGTTGCGGGCGCCCGGGAGCCGGGGCCCGGGGGACACCTACGGATGAGTCGGGGCGGTTGCGCAGGGTGGACGCGTCAAAGCGCTGTGCGCCGTTGTGAAGCTCCTGTATCCCCGTCCCACATATGGGGATGCGCCGGCGTGGGACTTTGGGCGGCACATGCGAACTCAGGTACCCGCAAACGCCCCCTCTGGTCGGACCTACCGGTAGACTGACCGCACCCGCGCTTCGTTGCGGAACTTGTCGAACGACGCAGCCGTTCCCCCTCACCCGGGGGTCGGCATGTGCTGTGCCAGAAAGGGCGCTTCGTGGCCGATTCCGGCAACCCCCACGCAAACAGTCCGTCCGAGACCGATCTCGCCGTCCCCGTGCCGGGGCCGGGGGAGCCGTCGTACGACGCGAGTGCCATCACCGTCCTGGAGGGACTGGACGCGGTCCGTAAGCGACCGGGTATGTACATCGGGTCCACCGGTGAACGTGGCCTTCATCACCTCGTGTACGAGGTCGTCGACAACTCCGTCGACGAGGCCCTGGCCGGTCACGCGGACACCATCGAGGTGACCCTGCTGGAGGACGGCGGGGTGCGGGTGGTGGACAACGGCCGTGGCATCCCGGTCGGCATCGTGTCCTCGGAGGGCAAGCCGGCCGTCGAGGTGGTGCTCACGGTGCTGCACGCCGGCGGCAAGTTCGGCGGCGGCGGGTACGCGGTCTCCGGCGGTCTGCACGGTGTGGGTGTGTCGGTGGTCAACGCCCTGTCCCAGAAGCTGTCGGTGGACGTCAGGACCGACGGCTACCGCTGGACCCAGGACTACAAACTGGGCGTCCCCACCGCCCCGTTGGCGAAGAACGAGGCCACCGAGGAGACCGGCACCACGGTCACCTTCTGGGCCGACGGCGACATCTTCGAGACCACGGACTACTCCTTCGAGACCCTGGCCCGGCGTTTCCAGGAGATGGCGTTCCTCAACCGGGGCCTGACCATCTCCCTGCGTGACGAGCGCGCCGAGCACGTGGACGAGGAGGGCAACCAGAACGCCGTCCGGTACCACTACGAGGGCGGTATCTCCGATTTCGTGCGCTACCTCAACTCCCGCAAGGGCGAGCTGGTCCACCCCACGGTCATCGACGTGCAGGCGGAGGACCCCGAGCGGCTGCTGTCGGTCGAGGTCGCGATGCAGTGGAACAACCAGTACAGCGAGGGCGTGTACTCCTTCGCCAACACCATCCACACCCACGAGGGCGGCACCCACGAGGAGGGGTTCCGGGCCGCGCTGACCGGACTGGTGAATCGGTACGCCAGGGACAAGCGGCTGCTGCGGGAGAAGGACGACAACCTCACCGGCGAGGACATCCGGGAGGGGCTGACGGCCATCATCTCGGTCAAGCTGGGCGAGCCGCAGTTCGAGGGCCAGACCAAGACCAAGCTGGGCAACACCGAGGCCAAGACCTTCGTGCAGAAGGTCGTCCACGAGCACCTCACCGACTGGCTGGACCGCAACCCCAACGAGGCCGCGGACATCATCCGCAAGGGCATCCAGGCGGCCACCGCCCGGGTGGCCGCGCGTAAGGCGCGTGACCTGACCCGGCGCAAGGGCCTGCTGGAGACCGCCTCGCTGCCGGGCAAGCTGAGCGACTGCCAGTCCAACGACCCGGTCAAGTGCGAGATCTTCATCGTGGAGGGCGACTCGGCCGGCGGCTCCGCCAAGTCCGGCCGTAACCCGCAGTACCAGGCGATCCTCCCGATCCGGGGCAAGATCCTCAACGTGGAGAAGGCCCGTATCGACAAGGTCCTCCAGAACCAGGAGGTGCAGGCGCTGATCTCCGCGTTCGGCACCGGCATCCACGAGGACTTCGACATCTCCAAGCTCCGCTACCACAAGATCATCTTGATGGCGGACGCTGACGTGGACGGCCAGCACATCAACACCCTGCTGCTGACGCTGCTGTTCCGCTTCATGCGCCCCCTGGTGGAGGCCGGCCACGTGTTCCTCTCCCAGCCCCCGCTGTACAAGATCAAGTGGGGTCGGGAGGAGCACCAGTACGCCTACTCCGACCGCGAGCGCGACAGCCTGATCCGGCTCGGCCGGGAACAGGGCAAGCGCATCAGGGACGACTCCATCCAGCGCTTCAAGGGCCTCGGCGAGATGAACGCCGAGGAACTCCGCATCACCACCATGGACAGCGACCACCGGGTGCTGCGTCAGGTGACCCTGGACGACGCCGCCGCGGCCGACGACCTGTTCTCGATCCTGATGGGCGAGGACGTCGAGGCCCGCCGCTCCTTCATCCAGCGCAACGCCAAGGACGTCCGCTTCCTCGACATCTGAACGACACGTCGGCCCCACCGACCGCGCCGTACACACAAAAAGGACCTGACCAGCGATGGCCGACGAGAACATCCCCGCACCCGACAGCACCCCCGACCTGCCGCCCGAGGAGGGCACCACCGTCCTGGAGGGTGCCGCGATGCGCGTGGAGCCGGTGAGCCTCGAGACGGAGATGCAACGCTCCTACCTCGACTACGCGATGAGCGTGATCGTCTCCCGTGCCCTGCCCGACATCCGCGACGGCCTCAAGCCGGTGCACCGTCGGGTGCTGTACGCGATGTACGACGGTGGATACCGCCCCGAGAAGGGGTTCTACAAGTGCGCCCGCGTGGTGGGCGACGTGATGGGCACCTACCACCCCCACGGTGACACCTCCATCTACGACGCCCTCGTACGACTGGCCCAGCACTGGTCGATGCGGATGCCGCTGGTCGACTCCAACGGCAACTTCGGCTCCCCGGGCAACGACCCGGCCGCGGCCATGCGGTACACCGAGTGCAAGATGGCCCCGCTGGCCATGGAGATGCTCCGGGACATCGACGAGGAGACCGTCGACTTCCAGGACAACTACGACGGCCGTAACCAGGAACCGGTCGTCCTGCCCTCCCGTATCCCCAACCTGCTGATCAACGGCAGCGCGGGCATCGCGGTCGGCATGGCCACCAACATCCCCCCGCACAACCTGCGCGAGGTGGCGTCCGGTGCCCAGTGGTACCTGGAGCACCCGGACGCCACCCAGGAGGAACTCCTGGACGCCCTGATGGAGCGCATCAAGGGCCCGGACTTCCCCACCGGCGCCCTGGTGGTGGGCCGCAAGGGCATCGAGGAGGCGTACCGCACCGGCCGGGGCTCCATCACCATGCGGGCCGTGGTGGAGGTCGAGGAGATCCAGGGCCGCCAGTGCCTGGTGGTCACCGAACTCCCCTACCAGGTCAACCCGGACAACCTCGCCCTGAAGATCGCCGACCTGGTGAAGGACGGCAGGGTCGGGGGCATCGCCGACGTACGGGACGAGACCTCCTCCCGTACCGGCCAGCGCCTGGTGATCGTGCTGAAGCGGGACGCGGTGGCGAAGGTCGTCCTCAACAACCTGTACAAGCACACCGACCTGCAGACCAACTTCGGCGCCAACATGCTGGCCCTGGTCGAGGGCGTCCCCCGCACCCTGTCCCTGGACGCCTTCGTACGCCAGTGGGTGGCCCACCAGGTCGACGTGGTCGTCCGCCGTACGCAGTACCGCCTGCGCAAGGCCGAGGAGCGCGCCCACATCCTGCGCGGCCTGCTGAAGGCGCTGGACGCCATCGACGAGGTCATCGCGCTGATCCGGCGCAGCGACACCGTCGACGTGGCCCGTACCGGGCTGATGGACCTGCTGACCATCGACGAGGTGCAGGCCAACGCCATCCTGGAGATGCAGCTGCGGAGGCTGGCCGCCCTGGAGCGGCAGAAGATCACCGCCGAGCACGACGACCTCCAGGCGAAGATCAACGAGTACAACCAGATCCTCGCCTCCGAGGTGCGGCAGCGCGGCATCATCTCCGAGGAACTCGCCGCCATCGTCGAGAAGTTCGGCGAGGACCGGCGCAGCCAACTGGTGCCCTTCGAGGGCGACATGTCCATCGAGGACCTGATCGCCGAAGAGGACATCGTCGTCACCATCACCCGTGGCGGCTACGTCAAGCGCACCAAGACCGTGGACTACCGCGCCCAGAAGCGCGGCGGCAAGGGCGTACGGGGCACGAAGCTCAAGGAAGACGACATCGTCAACCACTTCTTCGTGTCCACCACCCACCACTGGCTGCTGTTCTTCACCAACAAGGGCCGCGTCTACCGCGCCAAGGCCTACGAACTCCCCGACGCCGGACGGGAGGCGCGCGGCCAGCACGTGGCCAACCTGCTGGCCTTCCAGCCCGACGAGCAGATCGCCAAGATCCTCGCCATCCGCGACTACGAGGCCGCCCCGTACCTGGTCCTGGCCACCAAGTCCGGCCTGGTGAAGAAGACCCCGCTCAAGGACTACGACTCCCCCCGCTCCGGCGGCGTCATCGCCGTCAACCTGCGGTCCATGGAGGACGGCCGGGACGACGAACTCATCGGCGCCGAGCTGGTGTCCTCCGAGGACGACCTGCTGCTGGTGTCGAAGAAGGCCCAGTCGATCCGCTTCACCGCCGGCGACGACACCCTGCGCCCGATGGGCCGCGCCACCTCCGGTGTCAAGGGCATGAGTTTCCGTGAGGGAGACGAACTGCTCTCGATGAATGTGGTGCGGGCGGGTACGTTCGTCTTCACCGCCACCGACGGCGGTTACGCCAAGCGCACCGGTGTCGACGACTACCGCGTCCAGGGACGTGGCGGTCTGGGCATCAAGGCGGCCAAGATCGTGGAGGATCGCGGTTCGTTGGTCGGCGCGCTGGTGGTGGAGGAGAGCGACGAGATCCTCGCCATCACGCTCAGTGGCGGCGTGATCCGTACGCGGGTCAGCGAGGTCAGGGAGACCGGGCGTGACACCATGGGCGTCCAACTGATCAACCTGGGCAAGCGTGACGCGGTGGTGGGTATCGCCCGTAACGCCGAAGAGGGCCGAGAGGCGGAGGAGGTCGAGGCCGTGGTCGAGTCCGCTGTCGGCGGCCTGCCGGACGACGCCCCGGAGGATTCGGAAGCCCAGGACGCTTCGCAGTCCGCTCCGGTGAGCGAGGAGAAGGAGTAACGGCGTGAGTGGTGCCCAGCCGCGTTCGCAGGCCCAGCCCCAGCCGCAGCCTGGGGCACGGCAGCCCCAGCCGGCGGCCGAGCCGGGCACCACCGGCCCCCACCGGCCGCCGAGCGCCTACCCCCCGCCCCCGGCCAAGAGCCCCCAGACCGGCGGTCACTCCACCCAGGGCCAGGGCGTACGGGTCGCCCGCACCGGCGCGAGTACGGTGCCGCGCACCCGCAAGGCCCGGCTCCGGGTGGCCAAGGTCGACCCCTGGTCGGTGATGAAGGTCAGCTTCCTGCTGTCCATCGCCCTGGGCATCTGCACCCTGGTCGCCGTGTCGGTGCTGTGGATGGTCATGGACGCCATGGGCGTCTTCTCCACCGTCGGCGGCACCGTCTCCCAGGCCACCGGTTCCGAGGGCAGCAGCGGGTTCGACCTGGAGTCCTTCCTGTCGCTGCCCAGGGTTCTGCTGTTCACGGGCGTGATCGGGATCATCGACGTGGTCCTGGCCACCGCCCTGGCCACCTTGGGCGCCTTCATCTACAACCTGTCGGCCGGCTTCGTCGGCGGTGTGGAGCTGACCCTCGCCGAGGACGAGTAGGCCCACCACGGGCCGTCGTCCGGCCGTCCCGGCGCCAGCCGGTTTCCCCTGCTGGCGCCGGCTCCCAACGGATTTTGGGCACGCGTCGAAGTGCGCTAACCTTTCCGTGCAGCGCGGGGCTATAGCTCAGATGGTTAGAGCGCATCCCTGATAAGGATGAGGTCGGAGGTTCAAGTCCTCCTAGCCCCACAGCAGTTGAGGTAACGGAAGAGGGCGTCTCCCCAGGTGGGAGGCGCCCTCTTCGTTGTGGTGGGAGTGCCAGGGTTCTCCCGGGAGACCCTGGGCGGCTTGTCGCGGTGGGCGACCGGAGGCTGGGAACTACCGCCCTGGGCCGGTGCCCGTACTGTCGTCGCCCTGGCGGGCCGGCGGGAGCGAGGGGCCGTGACCGGCGCGCGGGTTCCTCCGGGTTCTTCGGTGACCGGTGCGGTGGGGCCGGGTGCCAGGACGGGTTCGGCGGGGGTGTGTCCGGTGGGCCGGTGGACCTGTGGGCGTATGCGGTGGGGGCCAGTGACGAGGTGTAGGCGCCACTAAACTCTCTGGTGGAGAGCTGCGGCGGTAACGGGTGCGCGGTGTGGGGTGGTTGGAGGCTTCTGGCCCCTGGCCGGTGCACTGGCTTACCGCTGTGGGGGGAAGCCGGTGCACGTGCGAGGGGGGCGTGGAGGTGTTGCCGTTGGAGGCGGGAGACCCACGCGAAGTAGGGCGGTACCGCACACTGGGGCGGCTGGGCGCCGGGGCGATGGGCCGTGTGTATCTGGCGCGGTCCCCGGGGGGCCGGTGGGTGGCGGTGAAGGTGGTGCATCCCGAGCTGGCCAGGGACAGGGAGTTCCAGCGCCGGTTCGCCCGCGAGGTGGAGGCGGCCCGCCGGGTGAACGGGGTGTACACGGCGGCGGTGATCGACGCCGACCCCGAGGGGAGCCCCGCCTGGCTGGCCACCGCCTACGTGCCGGGCGGCTCGCTGACGGGTGCCGTGACGGAGCACGGGCCGTGGCCTGTGGCGCATGTACTGGCGCTGGGGGCGGGACTGGCCGAGGCGCTGGAGGCGGTCCACGCGGCCGGTGTCGTGCACCGTGACCTCAAACCGTCGAACGTGCTGCTCGCCACCGACGGCCCCCGGCTGATCGATTTCGGGATCGCGCGGGCGGGCGACGCCAGCCAACTGACCCTAACCGGTGCCCGCATCGGCAGTCCGGGTTACATGTCGCCCGAGCAGGTGGTGGGCGACGTCGTCGGTAAGGCGAGCGACGTCTTCTCGCTGGGCGCGGTGCTCGCGTTCGCCGCTGCCGGGGTCGGTCCCTTCGGTAGCGGGCCCGTGGACGCGGTGTGTTACCGCATCGTGTACGAAGAGCCCCGACTGGACGAACTGCCCGCCGAGCTGCGGGAGTTGGTGGGCCGGATGCTGGCGAAGGAGCCCTCGGACCGACCCACGGTCCCCGTTCTGCTCGCCGAACTGGCCCAGCTCACCGCCGCCGAACAGCCGGCCGCCCACCAGGTACTCGGCGGGGAACACTGGCTGCCCGAACCAGTCGCCCACACCTTCCACTTACGCGCTGCCACGCCACCGAACGGTCTGCACACCCAGTCGCCCCCGCCCACGGCCGGGGCCCCGGAGACCCCTGCCGTCGGCCCCGCCGACAGCCGTACACCGGACCCTGAGGACCACTCCCCACGTGCGGATCACCCCCCGGTATCCGACCGATTCGTCCCCCACCCGCCGCCCGGCCAGGAAGGACCTCAAGGGGTGCCTGGCGTGCGGGAGTTCCCGGCCTGGGACACCGGCCAGGAGTCTGTGCGCGGCTCCCTGGGCAACGGTGAGGGGTCCGCGCCGGCAATGCGGGACAGGAGCCGCGGCAGGCTTTCCCTCCTGCCCTTCTTACGCGAGAGCCCGGACGCCGTGGAAGGTTCACCCTCTTCACGCTTTCGTTGGCGTCCGTCGACCCGTCTGGGCACCGCTGCCGTCGCGGTCCTGGCGCTGGCCGTCGGGACGCCCTTCGTTCACCGGTGGTCCGACAGCAGTCCCGATCCGGGCGTCTGTTCCGCCCGAGCCTCGCTCCTCGGTTTCTCCGACCGGTTGGACGGGCGGGTGTCCGGGCTGTCGTCCGTCGCGATGGACGGGGCCTCGCGGGCGGTGGCCGTCTCGGACACGACGGAAGGATTCGAGGGGCGAAGCGCCCGGCTGTACGAACTGGCAATGGGCGACCCGGGGAAACCGGACGAGACGCGGATCATCAGGAGTACCGCTCTCCGGCTCGACAAGGACGAGTCCCGCGCCGTCGGGCCCTTCGATCCCGAGGCGGTGGTGCCGGAGAAGGGCGGGAAGACCGTTCTCGTCGCCTCGGGGCAAGAGCCGTCGGTGAGCCGCTTCGACCGGAAGAGCGGCCGTCTGCTGGACACGTTCAAGGTGCCGGAGACGGACGGTGGCGGAGTGGGTTACGGCCTGGAGTCCATGGCCCTGAGCAAGGACGGCAGGTCCCTCTATGTCGCTCAGACGGGTTCCGTGCGAGGCGGCGTCGGTGACAGCAGGCCACAGGCCCGCGTCCTGCACTACAAGGGCAGCCCCGGAGGCCGGTACAGGGTGGAGCGGGAGTTCGACTATCGCCCCAGCCTTGGTACGCAGCTGACCGACTTCACGACGACCGACGACGGGGACCTCCTCGCCCTGGAACGCGCCTACGTGAAGGGCAAGGGGTACCAGGTACGGGTACACCGCGTCTCTCCGGGCAAGGCAGGCGACGGTCGCTCGACGGGCACGTCCTCGGCGCCTGATTCGTCCGCCGGGGCCGGAGAGCGCAAGTGGATCTTCAGCCTGCACCGTTGTCCCGACCAAGGAGCCCCCGCACCGGGAAACCGGCCGCACCCCCTGGTGCACAACGTCGAAGGCATGGCTCTCGGGCCGAAGTTGACGACGGGAAGACACCGGGGGCGGCAGGTGCTCTACCTGGTCTCCGACGACACGGCCCCCGTCAAGAACTACACGAGGTTCTACACGGTCGCCCTCGACCTTTGAGTGCTCCTCGGAAGGACGCCGGCTGGGATCGGGAGAGCGAGGTTGCGGACCGGGACGTGTCGCCTTGCCCACGGAGTACCGGTCGCCGACGAGTTTCGGCGACGGAGAGGGGAGTTGTCGGGCAAGCCGGGAAACGGCTGACGGGCACGGTCTCGTGGACGGTACCGGCCGAGCGGATACGGGCCGTGCCCGTACTGGTCGAGGCCGGCCGTCCGCTCCCGGAGCCAAGGGCGACGGGCCCGTACCGGTCACCCCCCAGACCCTCCCACCCCCACCCGTCCCCGAACCCTCCGCCATGGGGGGCTGGTGTGGGCTGTCTCGGGCGCTGGCCGGCACCCCCTGAGGGGCGCTGCGGGGGCTTCAACTGACGCTGTCCCCAGGGGGGTTGGTGGCGAGGCTCGGGTGGGTCGTACCTCGTCGCCGGGGACCAGGATCGGCCTCGAACGGGTCCGGGAGCCTCAACGGGTGGGTGGGGAAGGGGAGTTGGCTTCGACGGGGGTGTGGGGCGCTGTGGGCTCGCGCTTTCGCGGTGGGGTGCTGTGGCACTCGTGATTTCCGTGATCGCGGTGAATGCGGAGAGGCCCGAACAGTCGATCTTTCACCGTGGTGATTCGGGGAGTTGGGGCGGGCGTCGTCTGGTCGAAAGCTTCACCGGAAAGAGGGGAAAGGGCTTACCGGAGGAAAGTTTCGTTTCTCGGGCTTTCTCGAAGGTTATCTACATTCCGTTATTCAAAAGTAATCTCTACCCACACATGGTCAAACAGGATTGAGTCGGGCATAGTTGTTTGTCCTTCTATCTCGGGGGTGAGGATGAGGGTTCGAGTTGATGTCGGGACGGACGTGCCCACGCTGCGCTGGGAAGACGTACACGGTCCGGCCCGTGGGGTGATGTACGAGCTGCTGGCGGGCCAGGATCCGATGCTGGCCAAGTCGTTGCACGAGAACGGGCCGGGGAGTGGTGGAACGGGACCTTTGGGTGTCGCCATCCCCCAGTTCCGGGGAGCCGCTTCCCGTAACGGGGTCTACACCACTTCCCAGGACGGGTCGATCTGGATGGGATCTCCGATACCGGAGATCGCCGGCAACCTGGTTTCGGCGATTTCCGCGCGAAGGGAGATTCGTTGGGGCGCCGCACTTCTGAAGATCAAGGGATTCGCCGTGGACATGCCTTTGTCCAGTACGGAGAAGACCTTTGAACTGATCACGGCCACACCCGTCGTTCTGCGGGACGGGGCGCGTTATCTGCTTCCCGACGACGACCGCTACACGGAGTGCCTGAGGGAGAACCTGGAGCGCAAGGCCGACTTCCTGGGGCTTCCTCCGCCCCTCGACGTAGGGGTGGTCGCCGCGGGGCCCCGTCGACGGATGGTCGTCAAGGGCACGCTCCGGGTCGGTGCCCGGCTGAGGGTACGTGTGGAGGCGGACCCGAGGCTGGTCGAGGCGCTGCGCTCCTGGGGCCTGGGGATGGACACGATCCAGGGGTTCGGCTGGATCCGTTGACCGGTTCGGCGTCGGACGTACCCCCGCCGCGCCGTACCGATGGGGTGCCCCTTCCCGTCCCACCTCGGTGAGGGGGCACCCGTGGGGTCGCCGGCCCGGCATGGCTCCGGTGGGTGGGGTCGTGAAGCGCCGGCCACCCTGGGGGTGTTCCGGTGGGTGTGCGGGCGGTGCCCGCCGGCGGGGGGGGGTCTGGTGGTGGTCGCTCGGGGCTCGTGGAGCGGCGTTCCGGGGTCGTCGTGGTGCCTTTGCGGTGGCTTCGTGGCGTCTTCGCGGGACGGCGTAAGTCCCTGGTGGTGGTGGGGTTTTCGGGGTGTGGGCGCGGTGATACGGAGAGTGCCCGGAATGCTCCGGTTTTCCGGGCCGCGATCGCTTTGTGGGCGGCGGTGGTTGGGTATCATCGGGCGCCAAGTAGGTCCCAACGTCTAAGAAGGACGAGGTAGCGCGGTGAAGAAGCTTCTCCTGGTCGCACTGGCCGCCATCGGCGGGCTCCTCGTGTACCGCCAGATCCAGGCGGATCGCGCCGAGCAGGATCTGTGGACGGAGGCGACCGACTCCGTGCCCGCGGGTTCCGACGTCTGACTCTCAGACGGAGCGCACTGGCTCCGAGGCCCTGACCGCTGTGGTGGTCAGGGCTTTTGGCGTATGGGGGCTCTTGAGGGGGGCCCTGTCTGAGGGGCCGGCGTTACGTGTCGGGGCGCCGTTGAGGGCGCCGGCACGTACAAGGGCCAGCCCCGACCCCGTACCGCGAACAGTCCCGCGTCCTCGCCGTTGCCGCACGGTCGGTCACGCCCAGGGGGCCACGGATCACCCGCCGCATCCCCTCGTCACGTGCCCAGCGGTGAGCCCCGTACGGGGAACGCGGAGGCCACCACGCGCACCGACCACAGGTGCCCCCACTCCACCGTGTACGGCCCCCGGCTCACGGAGCACCCGGGCGCCCACACCATGTAGCCCCGGCCGGCCGCAGCCCCCCGGGGCGCGCACCCGCCCGCACGTACCGCGATCGCGTACCGCGCCGCCCTCGCCCCCGAGCCAGGTGCGTGCCCACGCCACCCAAGGCCCCCGGACAACCCAGGGCCCCAGGGCGCTCCCCTTCGCCCCCGCGAACCCGTGCCCCCCACCCGGCAGTCCCGACAGCACGGCGCCCCAACGCCCCAACGCCCCCACGTGCCCCGCCCGCCCGAACTCCCACACCCCGCCCGCCCGAACTCCCACCCCCCCCGCCCGCCGCCGGGTGGCCTCGGCAGCCAGGCGGTCGGGGTTGTTGCCCGGGTGTGACGGTGGAGGGGTTGCCGTGTGCCGAAGCAAATGAATACGGTGCTGAGGCAAACGGTGCGAGGTGCCGGACGAGGGGCGGAAGTCCGTGGTGCTGAACGGGAGAAGGTGGCTCTGGGGGGTGTGGGCCGGTGTCGTGATCGTTGCCATCGCCACGAGGCCACCGCCACCTCGCGGTCAGCGTCGGCGTGGACGCCGTCAGGCTGGCCCGCGACGGGGCGACCGGCGTCACCCCGTGGGCGGACGTCAGGGGGGCGGGCCACGGCGGGCCCGTACCACCGGGCGTCGGCGCTGGGCGTGGGCGACCACCGGGCCGGCGACGCCAACAGGCGGACGGGCGGCGGGAGTTCGGACCACGACCCCGGCCCGGTCGGCGCCCCGCTGGGCACGGCGGCCGGCACCCTGGTCGCCGGACTGGTCGCCCCTCTGGGCGCCCTGATGGTCTCGGGCCCGCCCTGGCTCGGGTTCGGTCGTACCCGGCGGGCGTGCCCCGTCCGGGCCGGCCCTCCTCGGGTGAGCACCGTCACGGCGGCGTACCACGGGCCCGGTACGGGATACGGTGCCCTCCCCACGAGTGACGGGCGCACCCGCACCCTCGGCCTGGACGCCGAGGAGGCACTCCGCCACCCGCCGCCGGCGACCGGCCGAGGCGCACTGGCCGAGCGGCGGAAGGCACGGAAGGGGCCGAAGGCCCCGAGAACCCCCGGACCCGTGGGACCCCAGGGAAGGAGTACGCGGTGAGGCGGTTGACCAGGACGGCGTGGACCGGCGCGGTGGCCCTCGGAGTGCTGGGAGCGCTGGGAGTGCCGTCGGGGCTGTCCGGGTCGGCGCTGGCGGACGGGTCCGGGGACGAGGTGCCCCGCTACCGGTTCGCCCAGGACGCCCGGCACACCGAGGGCTCCCCCATCAGCACCGACGCCCCCCGACTCAAGGTCGGCCGCCACACCGACGAACTGTCCGCCGACGGCACCGCCTACTACCGGGTCCGGGTGGACGAGGACCACGGCACGTACCTCTCGGTGACCGCCGTACCCCCGCCCCGCACCAGCGTCGCGCCCTCGGACGGGCTGCGGGTCACCCTCCAGGGCACCGACGGCCGAGCCTGTGACCGGGGACGGGGAGGGTTCGGCGCCCGGGACGCCGCCTTCCCGCTCACCGTCTCCGTGCGGTGGCAGCCCGAGGGCAACTGCCCCGAGGGGGACTACCTGCTGGTCGTCGGACGGGTGGGCAAGGCCGCCAGCGGGCGCTGGCCGATCGAGCTGTCCCACATGGCCGAGCCGCGTATCCGCGCGGGGCAACGGTTGCCGCCCCCGGCCACCGGCACGGAGCCCAGCCGTACCCCCGGCGTCCGGGGCGAGAGCCGCCGGATCAGCGGGGGTACCGGGTTCAACGACGCGGTGGGCGTGGCTGACGGCACCTACCGTGACCGGTTGCTGCCCGGGCAGGTGCGGTACTACCGGGTGCCCGTGGAGTGGGGGCAACGGCTGAACGTGGCCGCCGAGTTGGGCGCCCCCGACGACGGTGACACCAGGCCGCCGACCGCACTGGGGCTGGCCGTCCACAACACCACCCGGACCCCGGTACTGGTCGCGCCCCGGGGCCGTGGCGACGGTACGGCCCCGGTCAGCCTGTCCACCCCGACCGCCTCCTACGACAACCGCCGTCAGACCTCGGCCAAGGTCACCACCATGCGGTTCTCCGGCTGGTACTACCTGTCCGTCAGCCTCGCCCCCCAGGTGGAGCGGGTGCAGCGGGAGGCGCTGCCCCTCACCCTCACCGTGCGGCGCGAGGGAACGCCCGGCACCTCGCCCCGGTACGAGGGCGACCCGCACGCGGCCGGCTTCGGGGTCAGCGACGAGGACCGCAGGCAGGCCCGCGAGGGCGTGCCGGCCGACCACACCGCCGAGGAGGAGAGCGGTACCGGGCCGCTGGTCTGGGTCCTGGCGGCCCTGGCGGGGCTGCTGTTGGCGGCGGCCCTGGTGGCCCTGGCCCTGCGCGGGCCGGCCGCCCGACGCCGCTCCCGCCGCCGCGCGGGACGAGCCGCGCCCCCGGTCACGGACGGTGCGCCCACCCCTCGCACGGGTGAGGGGCACCCCGGGGACCGGGGGTGGGGCGCGGAAGGTTACAACTGTCCGAGTGGCCCCGGTCAGGGGTCGGACGACGGTCCGGCAGGACCTGAGGGAAGGGGCTCGTGGTGAGGCGGCTGACCAGGACGGCGGGGGCGGGCGTCGCGGCGCTGGGGGTACTCGGAGTGTTGCCCGGGCCGGCGCTGGCGGACGGGTCCGAGGACGAGCTGCGCCCGTACCGGTTCGCCCAGGACGCCCACCGGATCAAGGGCACCAAGAAGAGCACCGACGCCCCCAAGCTGCCCACCGGTCTGTCCCGGGACTCGCTGTCGGACGATGAGACCGCGTACTACCGGGTCACCCTGGACGACAAGGCGCACTCCTACTTCTCCGTCACCGCGGCGCCCAAGCCCCGGTCGGAGGTGGACGTGCGCGCCTACCTCAGGGTGAGGCTGCTCGACCCCGGCGACGGCGAGTGCGACCAGGACGACGCCAGCTTCGTGAACGACTCCTCGGCCTTCCCGATCACCGCCGTGGTGGAGAGCGCCCCGGAGGGCGGTGACTGCCGCCCCGGCCAGCACCTGCTGGCCGTCACCCGCGTCCACTCCACCGACGGCGACCCCGAGCCCTGGCCGGTCGAGATCAACGCCATGCGGGAACCGAGGATCAGGCCCGGCCAGCAACTGCCGGCCCCCAGCAACGAGAAGGGCGGGAGCAAGGGCGTCGAGCCGCCCCGGGTCGAGGGTGAGCCCCGGAAGATCCGGGGCGGTACGGGGTTCAACGACGCGGTGGGGGTCCAACAGGGCGCCCGACGGGACCTGTTGCTGCCCGGACAGTTCCGCTACTACCGCATCCCCCTGGAGTGGGGCCAGACGCTGCGGACCAGCGCGGAGATCGCCAACACCCAGGGCGACCGCACCTCGGTGAGCGCCGGACTCCAGCTGCGGGTGCACAACACGGTGCGGGGGACGGTCGTCGGCGAGGAGCAGACGTTCACCGGGATGCCCCAGACGATCAACGTCCAGACCCCGAAGGTCTCCTACCGCAACCGGGACACCGGGGAGACCGATCTGGAGGGTGCCCGGTTCTCCGGCTGGTACTACGTCTCGGTGGCGCTGACCGGCGAGGTCGCCGAGGAGGCGCCGGACGGGCTGCCGGTCAACGTCCGGTTCCAGGTGGTCGGCAAGCCCGAGAAGGTCCCGGAGTACAAGACCGACCCGCACGCGGCCGGCTTCGGCGTCAGCGACCGGGACCGTAGGCAGGCCCGGGACGGCCGGGCCGCCGACGAGGCGGAGGACGACGGGAACAAGAGGCTGATCGCCTACGCCGGACTGGGCGCCGGGACGGTGCTGTTGGTGGGGCTGGGCCTCTGGTTCTGGCTGCCCCGACGTCGGGCGGCGGCCACGGCCGACGGCCCCGACACCTCCGAGCCGCCCACCACCCCGGCACCCCCACCGGCCGGCTACGGCTACCCCGGGGACGGCGCACAGGGCGGTTACGGCCACCCGCCCCAGGGCGGCCGGGACGGTTACGGCTACCCGCAGGGGGGCGGCTCACCGGACGGCCGTTGACCCGCGCCCCGTCCGGTCGGTGACCGCCGGGCGCCCCGACCTCCCCCGGGGCGGGGGGAGTTGTCAGCGGGCGGTCAGCGCAGTTCCCTGGGCGGGGTGCGGCGTACGTCGACGTCCTCGGTGCGCTCCAGCTCGCCCCAGACGACGTACCGGTAGTCGGAGGTGAACACCGGGGTGCAGGTGGTGAGGGTGATGTACCGGCCGTCGCGGTGCTTGCCGGACCCCTTGGGCACCGGGTTGAGGACGTCCACGTTGTACTTGGAGGTCTTGGGGAGCGTCTCGAAGACCTTGTAGACGTACCAGGTGTTCTTGGTCTCGAAGACGATCCTGTCGCCCTTGCTGATCTTGTCGATGTGGTGGAACTTCGCCCCGTGCCCGTCCCGGTGCGCGGCCATGGAGAAGTTGCCGGACTGGTCCTGGGGCATGGCCGACTTGACCGGGTGGGTGTAGTAGCCGGCGATCCCCTGGTTCAGCTCCTCGGGGTCGGTACCGCGCTTCACCAGTATCTCGGCGTTCTTCATGGCCGGTACGTGGAGGAAGCCGACGCCGTCCTTGGTGTCGATCTTCCCCGGTACCCCGGGCCCCCGGTTGTCCGCCCAGCCGTTACGGATCCGGTCACCCTCCCGCTTGGCCTCCCGGTCCGCCAGCACGTTGGTCCACCACAGCGAGTAGACGACGAACAGGGCCAGCACCACCCCGACGGTGATCAGCAGCTCCCCCGCCAAGCTGACCACGGCTGCCGCACGGGAGCGCGGGGTACGCCCGGCCCGGTCCCCGTCCGAACGGGCCGGCCGCGCGGGGGAGTCGGCGGCGGAGGCAGCCTCGGAGTCGCTGGTGGCGGCGGCCGTCACCGGGTCGGGCTCGGGGGTCCCGGTGTCGGTAGTCGCCGCGTCGGCGGGCCGACTGTCGGGGGGCCCGGTGTCGGAACTCCCGGTGTCGGTAGGGGACTTCTCCTCGGCAGCGGGCCGGTCGGCCCCGGCCGGCTGGGCATCGGCGTCCACGTCTGACGGGGTGTGGGAGTCCTCGGCCCCGGAGGGCTCCGGTTCCTCCTCCGCGTCCGCCGGCTCCTCGCGCCGTGGTGAGGGGACCCGGTCCGCTCCGGTGAACTCCCCGGCCTCGGCCGGCTGTTGGGACTTCTCGTCGCCGTCCGGGACCTCGGGGGAGTCGCTGGTGTCCTTCTCCGGTCCACCGGTCTGGTCCTTGCTGCCCGGATCGGACACCGCGTCCGCCCCCCTGTTCGTCAACTGATCAGCGCGTCCGGCTTCCCCTTGGACCGCGCTCGTTCCTCCACCATCTTGCCCCAGACGATGAGGCGGTACTTCGAGGTGAACTCCGGGGTGCAGGTGGTGAGGGTGAGATACCGCCCGGCCTTGCGGAAACCGGACTCCCTGGGGACGGGGGCCACCACACCGATGTTGCTCGGCGGGGTGGAGGCGAGGCGGTGGTGCACCTCGTAGGTGAAGTAGCGGCTGGCCGTCTCGACCACGATCTTGTCCCCGGACACCAGGCGGTTGACGTAACGGAAGGGCTCCCCGTGGGTGTTGCGGTGACCGGCGACCGCGAAGTTGCCCTTCTCGTCCCAGGGCATGGCCGTCTTCACGCCCGAGTCCTTGTCGTAGTGGCCCACCATGCCCCGGTCCAGGACCTTCTGCTTGCTGATGCCCTCGGCGATGGGCACCCGGACGTCCAGCTTGGGGATGTACATGATGGCGAAGCCCTCACCGGGGGAGAACGCGCCCGGCTTCCGCTCGGAACGCTCGGAGAACTCCTGGGCCAGCCGGTTGGCCTGACCCTTCGCCTCCCGGCCGGCCAGGACGTTGGTCCACCACAGCTGGTAGGCGACGAACAGCAGCATCAGCACGCCCAGCGTGATGAAGGCCTCCCCCACCCCACGGCTGATCACCGCCACCGGACCCTCACGGCGGGCCCGGATGGCGCGGCGGGTCTCCAGGCGGGTGCCCCGCGTCGGCGGGGGAACCGGGTCGCGGCCCCGGCGTCCGGCCCTGCGGCGTTCGGCACGCCCCGGAGGCCGTACCTCGGCCTGCCGCAGCGCCACCGTCTGGTCCATCGGCTCCGGGTTCCGGGGTGCCGGGCCGCTGTCCGACGTGGAGCCGGCCCGGCGCCGGCCCCCTCTGCCCCCGGTCTCCGGCGGTTCCGCCGTACGGCGTCCCCGGCCCCGACCGGCCCTGCGCGAGGGGGAGTTGGCGGCCCGGGCAGCGGCCCGGCCTCCCCCGGTCGCCGAGGTCGCCGCGGAGGTCGGCGTTGCTGCTGCCGCCGTTGCCGCCGCCGTTGACGGGGTCGCGTCGGAGGGCACCACCGGCATGGCGGCGGTCGTGGTCGTCGCGCCGGTGGTCGTGCCCGTGGGTCCGGTCGGGGCTTCGCCGCCCTCCCCCGCCCGGGGGGCCGGTACCGCGCCGGACGACCGGTCGTCCGGCGCCCCCTCGACGCGCCGCCTGGGCGCCGTGCCGCCCCGTGCGGCGCCGGCGAACGGGTCCGGGGCGGGAGCGGGTACGCCGAGGGAGTCGCCGTACCCCTCGGGGCCGCCGGGGGTGGCGGGCGTCTGGAAGTCCGCCGCGCCGTAGTGCCGTTCACCGAGGTGCGGGTCACCGAGGTCCTGCGGGCCCGGCGGGTACGGGGTGGCGCCGGTCGAGGGGAGGCCCGGGTCCTGGGGCGGGTACGGGGTGGGAGACGGCTCCCCGTCGGGGGCGGCCGGCCCGGAGGACCTCGGCTGGAACCAGGGGGAACCCTCGGCCTGTGCGGAGTCCGTGGCGGGCCGCGCCTCGTTCGCCGGCTGGAACCAGGGGGAGGCGGCCGGCGGTTCCTCGCCGGGGTGCCCCTCGGTGGCCCCGCCGGGCCGGGGCCCGCCCACCCGGGCCCCGCCCAGGGTGGAGACGGTCGGAGAGGCGGGAGGCGGGGCGGAGGCCTCGGCAGGGGGGTGCGACCAGCGGTCCGAACGCTGGCCGGGCAACGGGTCGTTGAGGGGGTCGGCCAGCGCGTCCACGCCGTCCAGCTCCGCCTCGCTCGGACGTCGACGGCGGCCGTGCCCCGTGCCCCAGTGGTTCTCGCCCCCCGGACCTGAGACGTTCACCCGCCTACGCCCCCACCACCGGGGCGAGGCCCCGGGAGCGTTCCACCGCGTCCGGGTCCCCGCACTCGGCCAGCCAGTTGGCCATCATCCGGTGCCCCCACTCGGTCAGCACCGACTCGGGGTGGAACTGGACGCCCTCCACCGGCAGGTCACGGTGCCGCAGCCCCATCACCATCCCCGACCCGGTCCAGGAGGTGACCCTCAGCTCCTTCGGTACGGAGTCGGGGCGGACCCCCAGCGAGTGGTAGCGGGTCGCGGTGAACGGTGAGGGCAGGTCACGGAAGACACCCACCCCCTCGTGGGTCACCGGGGAGGTCTTGCCGTGCAGCAGCTCGGGGGCGCGGTCCACCGTTCCCCCGTAGGCCACGGCCATCGCCTGCATCCCCAGGCAGACCCCGAACACCGGCAGCCCGGCCTCGGCGCAGTGGCGCACCATCTCCACGCAGACGCCGGCCTGTTCGGGGGCGCCGGGACCGGGGGACAGCAGTACCCCGGCGAAGCGGTGGCCCTCGGTGGCGTCCTCGGGGCGCAGCGCGTCGTTCCGCACCACCTCGCACTCGGCCCCCAGCTGGTGGAGGTACTGCACGAGGTTGAAGACGAAGCTGTCGTAGTTGTCCACGACCAGTACGCGCGTACTCACGAAATCAACCCGCCCGACCCTCGTCCACGGTCACGTCGTTGAAGGGCAACATCGGTTCGGCCCAGGGGAAGACGTACTGGAACAGTACGAAGACGACCGCGAGCGCCAGGAGCAGCGAGAGCAGCGCCCGCGTCCATGTGTTGCCCGGCAGATGTCGCCAGATCCAGCCGTACATCTCCTGGTGGTCCCTTCCGTTGACGCGTTCCCAGAGTAAGGGGAGTGGCGACCGGGTTCGGGCCTCGGCCGCCCAACTTGACCGTCTGGGGGCCGAACCCGCCCGGGTCGGTGCCCCCGGTCGCCCGAAGCCGACCGACTCCGCTCACCCCGGCCCGCCGCCGGGAGGTCCGGGGCGGGGTGCGTCCGGTCGCGGTCACCTCAGTCGACGGGCTTGGCCGCCTGGAGGTCCACGGTGCCGGTGTACCCGGGCAGGGTGACCGCGTGGTGCTCCTCTACCTTCCACCCCAGCCCGTACGCCTCCACGTACTGCAGGTAGTTGCTGATCGCCCGGTCCTGGTCCAGCGCCTTGCGGAGCTTGCCCCGGTCCCCGACGGCGGTGACCTTGTACGGAGGTGAGTAGACCTGGCCCTGGAGGATCAGGGTGTTGCCCACGCAGCGCACCGCGCTGGTGGAGATCAGCCGCTGGTCCATGATCTTGATGCCCTCGGCCCCGCCCCGCCACAGGGCGTTGACCACGGCCTGGAGGTCCTGCTGGTGGATCACCAGGTCGTTGGGCTCCGGGTCGGGGATGCCGGGGCGTTTGGCGGTGGCGTCCGGTGGGGCGTCGGTGAGGGTGACGGTCAGTCCACGGCCGGACAGCTTCCTGGTCCCGGCGGCCCGCTCCAGGGAGCCCAGCCGCTGGTCGTCGGCCTCGCTGGAGCCGCCGTCGCGCTTGGCCAACCGGTCCACCTGGGCGCGGATTCCGGCGGCGGTGGACTCCAGTTCCTTGTTGGTCCGGCTGCGTTCGGCGATGAGGTCGGACAGCCGCAGCATGGAGTCGTCGGTGCGGAGGTTGGTGCCCTGGGCGGTGTTGAAGCTGATCCAGAAGATGAGGCCGGCGAGGGCGAAGATGCCCGCCGTTGCCAGGCGCACCGGTCGGAAGCGTGAACTGGTCACCGTACCCTGGTCTCCCTCCGCCCCTCGGAAGGACTACGCTAGCTGACCACCGAAGCGTTTTTCCCCCGTGGCTGAGCAATGGACTCCGTACCGGCCCAGAGGGAGGACGGGCAGCCCAAGCGCGGTCACGCAGCGCATCGACAGGAGAATCCCTCGTGCCGAAGTCACGTATCCGCAAGAAGGACGACTACACCCCGCCGCCGGCGAAGAAGGCGACCAAGATCGATCTGAGTCAGGGCGGGCGTCGTTGGCCGGCGCCGGTCATGCTGGCCCTGTTCGGGATCGGCCTGGTCTGGATCGTCGCCTTCTACATCAGCAGTGGCGACTTCCCCGTTGGCTCACTGGGCAACTGGAACATCGTGGTCGGTTTCGGCTTCATCGCGGCGGGCTTCGTCGTCTCGACGCAGTGGAAGTAGGGGCGTTCGCGCTCCTGGTCCCCTCGTCGGACTGACCCCCGCACCGTGGTGGGGCTCCCCGTGTGACGACCCCCGTGGTCCGGTCACACGGGCTTCGGTGCTGCCCTGGTGGCCGGTGGGGTGAGTGGTGCGGCCGGGCGCGGGAGGTGTGGGCCGGCCTGTGGGTGGCGCTGTCGGGGGTGCTGGTGAGGGGGTGTGCGCGGCCCCTGTGGGCGGTCCGCGACCGAAGTTATCCACAGGTTGATCCACAGCTGTGTGAACTGTTCACAAGATCTGTGGATAACCGGGCGGAGCCTTGACGCCGATCACACCGGCGTCAGCCCGCGTACGCTCCCAACTCCCTTGTCCCTGCTGGGAAAACGCACCCCTGATCGAATCCCGGCACGGATGTTCCTCATGTGGAACAAGGGCCTCCGAGCCTGTGGAAATCTCGGTCCGAAGCGGCCCCGCAACCGCCCGAAACGGGCGCGAACGGGCTCAGCCCAGCAGTTGGGCGGTGTGTACTCCACAGGCCACGACCATCACCAACAGCAGCGCGCCGGCGGTGCCGTACTGGTAGAGCGCCCGCTTCTCCCGGGGCGCGTGCACCATGGCGTAGGCGAGCACCGCCCCCACCACCAGCCCGCCGATGTGGGCCTGCCAGGCGATGCCGTCCCAGGTGAAGGTCAACAGCAGGTTGATGCCCAGCAGCACCGCGACCGGCCGCAGGTCGTAGTTGAGGCGGCGCATCACCACGGCCATCGCGCCGAACAGTCCGAAGATGGCGCCCGAGGCGCCCAGAGCCGGCTGGGTCTGGGCCGCCAGCAGGTAGAAGAGGGTGCTGCCGCCCAGCGCCGACATCAGGTACAGCAGGACGAAGCGGGATCGCCCCAGCGCCGCCTCCAACGGTCCGCCCAGGAACCACAGCGACAGCATGTTGAACAGGATGTGCGTCAGGTCCTCGTGCAGGAACGCCGAGGTCACCATGCGGTACCACTCGCCGTCCGCGACGCCCAGCATCCGGGGGTCGTACGGGTTCTCGGCGGCGTACCCCAGCATGAAGGTCTCGGTCACCAGCCGGTCCCCGAAGACCTGCACGGCCAGGAACACCAGCACGTTCACCGACAGGATGATCTTGACGACCAGTCGGGGATCCGCGGCCAGCGAACCGCCCGCAAGGGTGCGCGGCTGCGTCGACCGCTGGTCGGCCTGACCCTGCCGTACGCAGTCGGGGCACTGGAACCCCACCGAGGCGGAGATCATGCACTCGGGGCAGATGGGCTTGCCGCATCGCGCACAGCTGATCCCGGTCTCCCGGTCAGGATGCCGATAGCAGCCGCGCAGACCACCGGTGGCCCCGTCCGCCGCCTGTCGCTCGCCCGCCATGGCTCGTTCCCCTCTGCCCCGCTGTACTTCGCCGCGTCCGGTTGCTCGGTGCTGGCCCCGCGCACGGGAACCCCGGCGCCTCACCCCTCCTTACGGACGGGCGGGGTACCGAGGTTCCCGTGGGAGCCGGAGGCTCAGCGGCGCTCCACGACCACCGACTCGATGACCACGTCCTGCACCGGCCGGTCGGTACGGGGGTTGGTCTGGGTGTTGCCGATGGAGTCCACGACCTTCTGGCCGGCCTCGCTGGTGACCTCACCGAAGATGGTGTGCTTGCCGTTCAGCCAGGTCGTGGCGCCCATGGTGACGAAGAACTGCGACCCGTTGGTGCCGGGGCCGGCGTTCGCCATCGCCAGCAGGTACGGCTTGGTGAACGCGAGGTCGGGGTGGATCTCGTCCTCGAACTCGTACCCCGGGCCGCCGGTGCCGTTGCCCAGGGGGTCACCGCCCTGGATCATGAAACCGCTGATCACCCGGTGGAACACGGTGCCGTCGTACAGCTTGGCCGTGGTCTTCTGGCCCGTCTCCGGGTGGGTCCACTCGCGGGCGCCCTCTGCCAGCTCCACGAAGTTCTTCACGGTCTTGGGCGCGTGATTGGGAAAGAGGAGCACCTCGATGTCGCCGTGATTGGTCTTCAGGGTGGCGTACAGCTGCTCAGCCACGATGTGCCTTCCGTCTGTCGTGCGTTGACTGGGTCGATCCTCCCACGGATACGTACGGGGCCGTCGGGGTGTGTGAGGAGGAGGTGAACGAACACTCGCTGTCACCGTCGGCTCAGCGACACGCGCCCGGATGCCGCCACCGCACCAGTGAACCGCGCCACCGTAGGCATGATCTTCCCCGAGAGTGGAATGCGAACTGTGTCTTGCGGAGGAAAGCCTCCCGAGCACCTGACATGGAGGAGGAGGATCCCGTGACCCGCATGGACAGCGCGCGCGCCGCGTCCGACAGCGCCAAGGAGAGTGTGCGGCACGCCGCCGAGGTGGTCGCGCCGTACGCGGGCACCGCCAAGGACACCGTCTCCCGCTACGCCCAGGAAGCCGGCGCCTACCTGGGCCCCAGGGTGTCCGACGCCGCCCGGGTGGCTCGTGAGCAGGCCCGCGACCGTTACGAACACCAGGTCGCCCCGCTGCTGGCTCAGGCTCTGGACTCGATGCCGCCGGAGGTCGACCACGCCGCCAATGTCACGGCTCGGCACACCAAGGAGGTGGCCTCGAAGGTGGAGAAGCGCACCCGCAAGGCCGCCCGCAAGGCGGAGAAGCAGGGCCGTGCCCTGTCCAGCCGGCTGGCCAAGGAGGCCGAGCACCGGGGCGCACAGGCCCGGTCCCAGGCCAAGAAGCAGGCCCGCAAGGCGGAGAAGGCCGCCCGACCCCGGGTGGAGGCCGCCGTGGCCGACGCCCGTTCGGCGACCGCGCCGGCCCGCCAGGAGGCCGCCTCCCGACGTGCCGCCACCCTGGCCGCGCTCCGTGGCGAGGTGACCGCCCAGGAGATCGAGAAGCTCACCCGCCGTCGGGCCCGTCGGGCGCGGGCCGGCAAGCTCGCCAAGGGACTCGGGGTGATCGGACTGGTCGGCGGCGGCGCCTACCTGGTGTGGCGCTGGTGGGACAAGCAGGCCAACCCCGACTGGCTGGTGGAGCCCTCGGCGGCCACCGAGGTCGGCGACCGGGGACCGCTGCGGTCGGTGGACGGCGAGGGTTCGGACGCCGCGCTGCTGGACCCGGAGGTGGAGGCCAAGCAGGCCGAGGAGGACGCCAAGGACTCGAAGGGTTCGAAGAACTCCAAGGACCACTGAGGCCGGGCCGGTCGTACCGGCCGCGTCCACGGTCACCGAGGTGGGGCGTACCCGGAAGGGCACGCCCCACCTCGTCGTGTCCGGCACCCCCACGGTGCGGCTCCCCGGGACCGGGGGATCACCCCGGCGGCCCGGGAGCCGGGTGGTCAGCGGGCGGTACGGCGCTGTCGGGCGGCCTCGTAGAGCACGGTGGTGCCGGCGTTGGCGGCGTTCAGCGAACTGGCCGACCCGGTCATGGGGATGCGCACCATGTGGTCGCCGCGTTCCCGCCAGGCGGCGCTGAGCCCGGTGGTCTCGTTGCCCACCAGCAGCAGGGTGGGCCCGGTCAGGTCGTGGTCGAACAGTTCCGTGTCCCCCGACTCGTCGGTGCCCACCACCCGCACCTCGGGGTGCCGGCGCAGCCAGTCCAGCACCTGGTTCGGGGAGGGCGCGCGCACCACGGGCAGCGCGAACAGGGAACCGGTGCTGGCCCGTACGGACTTGGGGTCGTAGACGTCGGCGGCGTGACCGGTCACGATCAGGCCGTGCGCCCCGAAGGCGTCGGCGGAACGGACCAGGGAGCCGATGTTGCCCGGGCTGGTCGGCCGGTCGAACAGCACGCCCAGGAAGTCGGGGCCCACCGGGACGCGCCCCAGGTCGTCCTCGGGCATCCCCAGTACGGCGATCAGCTCCGGCGCGCGGTCGTCCTTCTCCCCCAGCTCGGCGAGCAACTCCGGTGCCAGCGCGTACCGTTCGGCCCGCACCGACCCCACCAGCTCCCGGGCCCAGCCGGACAGCTGGCGCCCCTGGGGACACAGCAGGGCCCGCACCGGCCAGCCCCGCTCCACGGCCACACTGATCGGCCGTACCCCCTGCACCAGGAACTCGCCGGCCCGCTGCCGCTTGGTGCGGTTGCCCAACAGGGCCTGCCACTGCTGGAACCTCGCGTTGCGGGTGCCCACCCGCAGTGTGTCCGCCGTCGTCCGCGGCATCGCTGACCACCACCCTCGCCTCGCCGGCAGGCTACCCGCGGTCGCGCGGGCCCCCGACCGTCCGGGACCGCCGGGCCTCACACCCCGGTGGTGCCGTCGATGGCCTCGCGCAGGAAGTCCGCGTGGCCGTTGTGCCGCGCGTACTCGTGGATCATGTGCAGCATCACCCAGCGCAGGGAGACCTCCTGGTCGTGGCGGGCGTCCCGGACGACCAGGTCCAGGGAGTCGGCCTCCCGCTCGACGCGCCGGGAGTGCTCGACCTCCGTACGCCAGGCCGCGAAGGCCTCGGCGGCGCTCGCGCCCTCGGCGCGGTACGCCTCCTGGAAGTCGAAGCGGTCCGACCACACCAGCGGCACGTCCTGTCCGTCCACGATCCGCCGGAACCAGGCCCGTTCCACCTCGGCCATGTGCCGCACCAGGCCCAGCAGGGACAGCGAGGACGGGGCCATGGAGGGGCGGCGCAGCTCCTCCTCGGGCACCGCGTCGCAGAGCAGCCCCAGGGTGCCCCGGTGGTAGTCCAGGTGGGCGCGGAGCATGGTTCGTTCGTCCGCCACCGTGGGCGGGGAGGTACGTTCACCGGTCATCAGCGGATTCTCGCAGGGCCGGGGGCGCGGTGTCCGGGGATTTCCCCCGGCGGGGAGGACGGGGAGCCGGCCGACCCCCGGGGTCGGGCTGACGCGGCGTCAGCAATGCTCCAGTCGCGAAGATCCGGGCGCTCGGACGCGGGGCGGCGACCGTGTCGGGGACCGCCACTTCCGGGTGGAGCCGTACCCGGTGGGATTGACGCCCGTGGACGGAACGGTCACCACCGGATGCGGCCTTCGAAAACTGCGTCGGCCCCGGTACCACGGTCCGGCGAACGGTGCCGCCGACCGGGTCCCGGGGCCGTACGCCTCCGGTCACACAGGCTGTGACCTGCTGATTCCCGTGGAGCCTAGGAGAGTCGAACTCCTGACATCCGCCATGCAAAGACGGCGCTCTACCAACTGAGCTAAGGCCCCGACGCGCACCAGAGTACCCGGTCTCGTCACCGAAAGCCGACCGGGTATCGCCCCGCCCCAGCCCAGGTTCGTAGGATGCTCGGCAAGTTCGCGTCAGCGAAGCGACATCGGGGAGTCCAGGGGAGATCGTGATGGACGCAGCACAGCAGGAAGCCACCGCGAAGGCGAGGGAACTACAGAGCCAGTGGTACGGGGAGCCACTGGGAACCCTCTTTCGCCGGCTCATCGACGATCTCGGTCTCAACCAGGCCCGACTGGCGTCGGTACTGGGACTTTCCGCGCCCATGCTGTCGCAGTTGATGAGCGGCCAGCGCGCCAAGATCGGCAACCCGGCGGTGGTGCAGCGGGTGCAGTCCCTCCAGGAGCTGGCCGCCCAGGTCTCCCGGGGCGAGGTCAGCGCCGCCGACGCCACGGCCCGCATGGACGAGATCCGCCGTACCGCCGGCGGCAGCGTACTGAGCAACACCAGCCAGACCGCCTCCTCCGGCGGCGGGGTACAGACCCCGGTGAAGCGGGTGGTCCGGGAGATCCAGAGCCTGCTGCGCTCGGTCTCCGACGCCTCGGAGATCCTGGAGGCCTCGGCCACACTCGCGCCCAGCCACCCGGAACTGGCAGAGTTCCTGCGGGTCTACGGCGCCGGACGCACCAGTGACGCGGTACGGCACTACGAGACCCACCAGTCCTGAGCAAGCACACAGGGTGAGGTAGAGGCGGGCGCGACACGATGGGTGAGGTCTTCGCCGGGCGGTACGAACTGGTCGACCCGATCGGCCGGGGCGGCGTGGGCGCCGTCTGGCGTGCCTGGGACCAGCGACGGCGACGCTACGTGGCCGCCAAGGTGCTCCAGCAGAGCGAGTCCCACGCCCTGCTGCGCTTCGTGCGGGAGCAGGCCCTGCGGATCGACCACCCGCATGTGCTGGCCCCCGCCAGTTGGGCCGCCGACGACGACAAGGTCCTGTTCACCATGGACCTGATGCGCGGCGGCTCGCTCGCCCAACTCATCGCCGACTACGGCCCGTTGCCCCCGACCCTGGTGTGCACCCTGCTCGACCAGCTGCTGTCGGGGCTGTCGGCGGTGCACGCCGAGGACGTGGTGCACCGGGACATCAAACCGGCCAACCTGCTGCTGGACGCCACCGGCCGGGGCCGGCCCCACCTGCGGCTGTCCGACTTCGGCATCTCCATGCGCAAGGGCGAGCCCCGGCTCACCGAGACCAACTTCGTGGTGGGCACCCCCGGTTACTTCGCCCCCGAGCAACTCCAGGGCGCCGAACCGGACTTCAGCGCCGACCTGTACGCGGTCGGGCTGGTCGCCCTGTACCTGCTGAGCGCCACCAAGCCGGACTCCACCGGCCTGGTCGCCCAGTACCAGAAGCAGGGCGTGCCCCCCACCCCGGAGTACGTGCCCGAGCCCCTGTGGCAGGTGCTGTCCACCCTGCTGCGGCCCGACCCCCAGGACCGGTTCCGCACCGCCGTCGGAGCCCGCAAGGCCCTCGCGGACGTGGTGCCCCTGCTCACCACCGACTCCACCCTGGAACAGGACGTGGTCGAGGTCTTCGACCAACTCGGCCCCCTGCCACCGGGGTTCGACGAGAGCGGCCCCACCGGCCGACCCGGGACCGACGCGAAGGACAGCGGCCCCTCCGGCCCGCGCCCCGCCGCCCCGGACAACGACTTCTCCCTCGCTCCCCCTCGTACCGGCCTCCAGGACACCCCACCCACCCCCACCGGCCCCTACTGGTCCCCGGGAGCGCCCGCGCCGGCCCCCGTCACCCCCACCCCGACCGAGACCCCCGGCGCGCGGCCCGGTGACCCGTACCCCGGCGTGCCCGCTGCGGGCGGCCAGCAGAGCGGCCACCCGGGCGCCCACCCCGGCAACCAGCCGGGCCCGTACGGCGTCCACCCGCCGCAGCCGGCTCCCGGCACCGCCCCGACCCCGCCCGGGGGTGGGCGCCCGTTCGCCGACCCCGGCGCCCCTCCCGGCGTCCACCAAGGTGCCCCTCCCGGCGTCCAGCCGGGGGCGCCCGCCCCCGCTCCGTACGGCGGACCGGTGGGGGGCGGGATGGCCGGCCCGATCGGTGGCCCGGTCGACCCGCCGTCGGCGCCGACCGTGGGCAGCACCCGGGCCACGGGGCCCTCGGGGCCGTCCCCCAGGGTGGCCGTGGCGGTGATCGTGCTGGCGCTGCTCTGCTTCGGTGTCGCCATCTGGGCGCTGACCAGCATCTGAGCGCCCGTCCGGCCCGGACGGGCCCTGGAGGGCGCGGGAACGGTCCGCCACCGTACCGGGGCTCTCGTCGCGCTGACGGCGGCGGTGGGCAGCGGTGACGGGGGCAGGGCGGCCTCGGCGGCGTGACCGGCCGTGGGCCGCCCTCGTACGCGTCGGCCGCCCCCTCGGACCTGCACCGCCCCGCCCCCCGCCGGGCACCGTGGACCACGGGAGGGGCCCGCCGGTCCGGCTTCGGTCGGCGGGCACCCTGGTCCCGACGTCTGCGCGGCCCCGACGGCGCGAAGTCCCGAGAAGGCCGACGCCGGCCGCGGCGGCCCCGGCCGCATCGGGTGCCCACCGTCACCCCGGGCGCGTGGGCACCGCCCGGTCGCGGTCCGCCCGTGATCGATCGGTTGGCCCGCCCAGGTGCCGGGGCACCCGCGGGGAAGCTCGTGGCGTACGGCGGGGGCCCGGGCGGCCACGGGCACCCACCACGGCGGCCCCCGCCCCCGCGAAGGCCACGTCCCGACGACGGCGCAGGGTGCCCGACGACAGCCCCGACGGCGCTCGGTCGTGAAGGGCCAGCCGTGTCGGAAGCCGGCCACCCGAGCCCACCACAACAGGTCGTTGGCGCACCCGCGAAGAGTTCGCGGCCTCCCGAAGGGCCTCCCGAAGGGGGCGCGCTCCCCGCGCCCGTACCCCCGGCAGGACACCCCCGGGCACGACGAAGGGGTTGTCCGACCCCCGTGGAGGTCGGACAACCCCTGTCCGTCAGTTCGGCCGATCCCGCCGATCCCGCCCACCAGGTGGGAGGCCAGCGGGCCGGCGTCAGTTGATCACGCCTCCGAAGAGGCCGCCGGTGTTCTGGTCACCGGGACCGAGACGCGTCCTGATCTCGACGGAGTCGCCCTTCTTGGCCTCGGTGTTGGCCGCCGGGTCGGTGCTGCTGACCGGGATGGTGGGGCCCTGCGCGCCGACGATGCGGCCCACCTTGAAGCCGGCGTCCGTGAGCATCTTCTTCGCCTCGGACAGCGGCTTGTTGGTGACGTCCGGCACGGTCGCCGGCTCGTCCTCGGACTCCTCCTCCTTGGCGACGGTCAGGGTGATCTGGGTGCCGCCCGGGTGCCGGGTGTTGGCCTCCGGGTTCTGCTTGAGCACCTCACCGGCCGGCTTGGAGGGGTTCTCCTCGTCCTTGCGCGCCACCTCGAAGCCCAGCTTCTCCAGGTCCGCCTTGGCGTCCTCGTAGGGCTTGCCGACCACACTGGGCACGTTGATCGTCTGCTTGATGGCCACGGTCAGGGTGACCGTCGCGCCCTTCTTCGCCTTGGACTCACCGGCCGGGTCCTGCCGCAGCACGGTGTCGGGGTCCTTGTCGCTCTCCTCGGTCTTCTTCTTGACCTTGAAGCCGGCCCCCTCCAACTCCTCCTTGGCGTCGGAGAAGGAGGAGTCCACCACGCTCGGTACGTCCACCGGCTTGGCGCCCTTGGACATCGTCAGCTGGATCGTCTCGCCCTCGGCCAGCTTGGTGCCGGCCGCCGGGTCGGTGGAGCAGATGACGCGCGCCTTCTCGCCGCAGTAGGTGCTGTCCTTCCTGGCGACCTTCAGGTTGACGTTGGAGGCCCGTTGTTCGGCCTCCTGGTACGACAGCCCCTTCAGCTGGGGCACCTCGGGATCGCCGTCCTTGCCGTCCCCGAACAGGGCACGGCCCATGAAGATCGCGCCAACCAGCACGAATATCGCGGCGATCACCCACAGGATGATCGACAGGTTGCTCTTCTTCGGCTGCCGTCGACGTCCACCGCCCTGGTCCCCGGTGAAGCCGTAGTCGTCGTCCCGCACCGGGGGCAGCATGGTGGTCTGGCCGCCGGAGCCCTGGGGCTGCGCCGCGCCGCCGGAGTGGTCGTTGGGGTAGCCGTACCCCACCGCGCCCATGGCCGAGGTCGCCGCCACCGGCTGCCCGTCCAGGCAGGCCTCGATGTCGGCGCGCATCTCGTCCGCGCTCTGGTACCGGTAGTCCGGGTCCTTCACCAGCGCCCGCAGGACGATGGCGTCCATCTCCGGGGAGACCTCGGGGTCGAAGGAGCTGGGCGGCTGCGGCTCCTCCCGCACGTGCTGGTAGGCCACCGCCACCGGGGAGTCCCCGACGAAGGGTGGCCGCACGGTGAGCAGCTCGTACAGCAGGCAGCCGGTCGAGTACAGGTCGGAACGGGCGTCCACCGACTCGCCCTTGGCCTGCTCCGGCGACAGGTACTGCGCGGTGCCGATCACCGCCGCCGTCTGCGTCATGGTGATCCCGGACTCGCCCATGGCACGGGCGATGCCGAAGTCCATCACCTTCACCTGGCCGTTGCGGGTCAGCATCACGTTCGCCGGCTTGATGTCCCGGTGCACGATGCCGCTCTGGTGGGAGTACTGCAACGCCTGCAGGATGCCGACGCACATCTCCATCGCCCGCTCCGGCAGGAGCTTGCGCCCGGAGTGCAGCAGCTCCCGCAGGGTCGAGCCGTCGACGTACTCCATCACGATGTACGGGATGGAGACCCCGTCGACGTAGTCCTCGCCGGTGTCGTAGACCGCGACGATCGCGGGGTGGTTGAGGGAGGCCGCCGACTGGGCCTCCCGCCGGAACCGGGCCTGGAACGAGGGGTCTCGGGCCAGGTCCACACGCAGGGTCTTCACGGCCACGGTGCGACCCAGGCGAGTGTCCTGGGCCACGTACACCTCGGCCATGCCCCCACGGCCGAGGACCGCGCCCAGCTCGTACCGGCCGCCGAGGCGACGCGGCTCTTCCATAGTCTCCAGCCCTCTCCCGATCGTCCGGGCGGTGTCACGCGGATGCCCGGCGGCTGCGCTGCTCGGCATACGGTACCGGGCCGCCCCCACGCGACCGCCGTCACGTACGACCTGTCCCGAACTGCCCCTACTTGTCGCGAAGGACCGCCTGCATCACGTTCTTGGCGATGGGAGCGGCCAACTTGCTTCCCGCGATCTCGCTTCGTGCCACGTCCGAACTCTCGACGACCACGGCCACCGCGACCGGTGAACCGTCGTCCGTCTTGGCGTAGGAGATGAACCAGGCGTACGGGTTCTTGGTGTTGTTCTCACCGTGCTGGGCCGTACCGGTCTTGCCGCCGACCGTCACACCGGGGATCGCGCCCGTCGTGCCGGTGCCGTCGGAGACCACCGTCTCCATCATCTGCTGGAGCTTCTGCGCGTTCTCCGACGAGACCGGCTCGCCGTAGGTCTGCGGCTTGTGCTGCTCCACCACGTTGAGGTTGGGCGCCACCAACTGGTCGACCATGTACGGCTTCATCAGCTTGCCGTCGTTGGCCACCGCCGAGGCCACCATCGCCATCTGCAACGGCGAGGCGGTCACCGACGCCTGGCCGATGCCGGCCATGGCGTTCTGCGGCTTGTTGTCCTTGGGGTACCGGCTCTCGGCCGCGCGCACCGGGGTGTCCACCTCGGGGTCGTCGAAGCCGAACTTCCCCGCCATCTCCTTCATCTTCTCGTTGCCCAGCTGGTTGCTGACCTTGGCGAAGACGGTGTTGCAGGACCACTGGAGGGCCACCCGCAACGAGGCGTTCTTGCAGGGGTGGTTGCCGTCGTTGCCCAGGTCGGTGGTGCTGTCCGGCAGACGGTACGGGTCGGGGGAGTCGGTGCCCTTGTCCAGGTCGTACTCCCCGCTCTCCAGGGCGGCGGCCGAGGTGACGACCTTGAAGGTGGAACCGGGCGGATAGGTCTGCTTCAACGCCCGGTTGAGCATCGGGTCGTCCTCGTTCTTGTCCTTCTGGAGCCCCGCCCAGGCCTTGCTGTCCTTGTCGGTGTTGCCGGCGAAGGACGACGGGTCGTACGAGGGGGTGGAGGCCAGCGCCAGGATCGCGCCCGTCTTCGGGTCCAGGGCGGCCACCGCGCCCTTCTTGCCCCGCAACCCGTCGAACGCGGCCTTCTGGGCCTTGGCGTTGAGGGTGGTGACGACGTTGCCGCCCTTCTTGGGCTTGCCCGTCATCATGTCGATGGTGCGGTTGAAGAACAGCCGGTCGTCGTCACCGCTGAGGATGCCGTCGTTGAGCTTCTCCAACTGGTTGGCCCCGAACGCCTGCGAGGCGTACCCGGTCACCGGGGCCCACATGGGGCCCTCCTTGTAGGTGCGCTTGTACTTGAAGTCGCCGGTGTCGGTCTTGGCGGAACCGGTGATCGGCTTGCCGTCCACGATGATGTTGCCGCGCGGCTGGGCGTACCGGGCGATGGAGACCCGACGGTTCTTGTCGTCGGTCTTCAGCTCGTCGGCCTGGACGAACTGCACCCAGTTCACCCGTGCCAGCAGCGCGAGCACCAGCAGCCCACAGAAGATGGAGACCCTGCGGAGTGGCTTGTTCATGTGCGGACCACCTGCGTCATCTCGTTGTCAGGGGAGGGCGCCGGGCTGGGCGCCGGCCTGCGGGCGGTGTCGCTGATCCGCAACAGGATCGCCACCAGAGCCCAGTTGGCGATCACGGAGGAACCACCGGCGGCCACGAACGGCATGGTCATACCGGTCAGCGGGATCAGTCCGATCACCCCGCCGGCCACCACGAACACCTGGAGCGCGAACGCCCCGGTCAACCCCACCGCCAACAACTTGCCGAAGGGGTCACGGGCCGCCAGCGAGGTACGCATACCCCGCTCGATCAGCAGCGCGTACAGCATCAGGATGGCCATCAGCCCGGTCAGGCCCAGCTCCTCGCCGTAGGTGGCGAGGATGAAGTCGGAGTTGGCGGCGAAGCCGATCAGGTCCGAGTCACCCTGGCCCAGACCGGTGCCCAGCACCCCGCCGGAGCCGAAGGCCCACAGCGACTGGGCGATCTGGTCGGTGCCGGTGGCCTGGATCACCTCGTCGGAGAAGGGGTGCAGCCAGGCCTGGACCCGGGACTCCACGTGCGGCTCGAAGCTGGCCACCACCACCGCGCCACCGGCGGACATCAGCAGACCGAACACGATCCAACTGGTGCGCTCGGTCGCCACGTAGAGCATGATCACGAACAGGCCGAAGAACAGCAGCGAGGTGCCCAGGTCGGTCTCGAAGACCAGGATCATCAGGCTGAGCGCCCAGATCATCAGGATCGGACCCAGGTCACGGCCACGCGGCAGGTACAGGCCCATGAAGCGCCGGCTGGCCAGGGCCAGGGCGTCCCGTTTCACCATCAGGTAGCCGGCGAAGAACACCGCGATGATGATCTTGGCGAACTCCCCGGGCTGGATGTTGATGAAGCCCAGCTTCACCCAGATCCGCGCGCCGTTCACCGGCGGGAAGAACACCGGCAGCACCAGCAGCACCAGGGCCGTGGCCATGGAGATGTAGGTGTAGCGCTGCAACACCCGGTGGTCCTTGAGCGCCAGCAGGATGCCCACGAACAGCGCCAGCCCGATCGCCGAGTACAGCAACTGCTTGGGGGCGTCGGGGTGGAAGGCGCCGAACGCGTTCTCCGCCCGGTCGATCAGCCGCTGCGACTGGTCCAACCGCCAGATCAGCACCAGACCCAGCCCGTTGAGCAGGGTCACGATCGGCAGCATCAGCGGGTCGGCGTACCGCGCCCAGCGGCGCACCACCAGATGCGCCACCCCGGCCATCAACGCCAGCCCCGCGCCGTACCCCAACATGCCGGCCGGCAGTGAACCGTCGATCGCCAGGCCCACGTTGGCGTACGCCAGCACCGGGATCACCACGGCGAAGATCAGCAGCGCCAGCTCGGTGTTCCGTCGGCTCGGCAACCCACCCGAGGAGATGGTGGTGTTGCTGCCCGACTGCGTGTTACCTCTCATCGTTCAGCGGCCCCCTCACGGTGTGGTACACCGCTTGGCGAGCTTGAGCTGCTCCTCGGACAGCCGGGGGCCGTCGGAGGGGGGCTTGGAGCTGCTCTTGTCGCCGTTGTCGTTCGTCGAAGCCTGACGGGCGCCGGAGCCACCGGTGTCGCCGGTGTGGTCGCCGGCACCGCCGCCGCCACGGCTGCCCTGGCCACCGTTCTCCCGCTCGGCCTTCTCCCGCTGGGCCTTGTCACTCTTGCTCTTGTCCGGCTGCTGCTCCTGGTGCGCGACGATCTTGCACACCTTGGCCTGCGCGCCCAGCTCGGTGACCTTGGTCCGCGCCTGGCCGAGGTTCTCGTAGGCGATGGTCTCGTTGACCTGCTTGCGCTGGTACGTCGGCAGGTACTTGAGTTCGATCTCGGGGTGGTCCAGGTGCACCTCGTTGAGGCTGACGCCCAGGACCTCCTGGTTCAACCCCTTGTAGAGCGCGAGGTGTTGGCCTTTGGGGCCCACGTAGTACTGGTTCTGCGTCCAGCGCCAACCGGCGTACAGCGCACCGCCCAGCACGGCCAGCGTCAGCACGATGTACAGCGAACGCTTGCCCCACTTGCGCCCGCCGCCCGGCTTGTTGAGGTCGTCGTCGGCGTACCCCCCGTACACCCCCGGCGGAGGGGCGGAGGTCGCCGACAGGTCACCGCTCCCGGGAGGGCCGAACCCCTCCGGGGCCGGACCCTGCTCGTGCGCGCCCGGGGCGGGCGGCGGCGGGGCGGCCCGGTGCAGTTCGGCGGCGCGGGCGGCCGGCGTCTGCAACGCCCCCGGGTCCTCGCCGAGTTGGTGCTCGGTCTCGGCCACCGCCCCGACGATCACCGGGGTGTCGTTGAGCTGGGCGCCCCGGCCGTCGGTGTCGTCCACGTCCAGCACGTCCGCGACGATGCAGGTGATGTTGTCCGGTCCGCCGCCGCGCAGGGCCAGTTGGATCAGGTCCTGCACCGTCTCCTGCGGACCCTGGTAGCTGGCGAGGGTGTCCTCCAGTGTCTGGTGGGACACTACCCCGGACAGCCCGTCGGAGCAGAGGAGGTAACGGTCACCGGCCCGTACCTCACGGATCGACAGGTCCGGCTCCACATGGTCACCGCTGCCCAACGCCCGCATCAGCAGGGACCGTTGGGGGTGGGTGGTGGCCTCCTCCTCGGTGATCCGCCCCTCGTCGACCAGCTTCTGCACCCAGGTGTGGTCCTGGGTGATCTGGGACAGCTGCCCGTCCCGCAGCAGGTACGCCCGGGAGTCGCCGACGTGCACCAGGCCGAGGCGCTGACCGGTCCACAGCAGGGCGGTGAGGGTGGTGCCCATGCCCTCCAGCTGGGGGTCCTCCTCGACCATCACCCGCAGTTGGTCGTTGGCGGACTGCACGGCCGAGCCCAGGGAGGTGAGGATGTCGGAGCCGGGGATGTCCTCGTCCAGCTGCACCATGGTCGAGATCACCTCCGAGCTGGCGACCTCACCGGCGGCCTGGCCACCCATCCCGTCCGCGACCGCGAGCAGTCGGGGACCGGCGTAACCGGAGTCCTCGTTGTGCTCGCGGATCATTCCGTCATGTGATCCCGCGGCGAAGCGCAGCGACAGACTCATACGCACCTCATCCGTCGACTCCGGGTACATCCGCACGATGCCCACCCTCCGGTCGTCATGTCTGTCTCACTACTTCCGCAGCTCGATGACCGTCTTCCCGATGCGAATCGGCGCGCCGGGTGGGATCGGTGTCGGTTGGGTCAGCCGGGTCCTGTCCAGGTACGTGCCGTTGGTGGACCCGAGATCCTCGACGATCCACTGGCCGTCACGGTCCTGGTAGATCTTGGCATGTTTGCTTGACGCGTAGTCGTCGTCCAGCACGATTGTCGAATCGTGCGCACGGCCCAGTCCGATGACCTGGCCCTGCAGGGTGACGGTGGTGCCGGTGAGCGACCCCTCGGTCACCACCAGCTTGGTCGGGGTGTTACGGCCACCCCCGCGTGCCCGCCGCGAGGAGGGCGCGGGCTGCTGCGGTGCGCGCTGTTGCGGTCGCTGCTCGCCGCCGCCCCGCCGGGGGGTGGGGCGTTGGGTGACCCGGGTACCGAAGAGGTCACTACGGATGACCTGAACGGCCACGATGACGAACAGCCACAGTACGGCCAGAAACCCCAACCGCATGACCGTGAGGGTCAGCTCTGACATTGCCCCCGCTTCACCCTTCGGCTTGCCGGTAAATGATCGTGGTGCTGCCCACGACGATCCGTGAGCCGTCGCGGAGCGTAGCGCGAGTGGTGTGCTGCCCGTCTACCAAGATGCCGTTCGTGGATCCCAGATCCTGGATGGTCGTGGGTTCCCCGGCCCGGATCTCACAGTGCCGTCGGGAGACTCCCGGGTCGTCGATCCGCACGTCGGCCTCGGTGCTGCGGCCCAGCACCAGCGAGGCCCGGGAGATCTGGTGCCGGTTGCCGTTGATCTCCACCCAGCGCCGCACCTGGGTCTGGGGGCGCGCCCCGAGTCCCTGCGAGGCGCCCGGGCTGTGCGAGGGCATCGGGGGCGGGCCGCTGGGCGGCGGAGGGAAGGCGCCGGCCGCGGTCTGGCCGCCGGCCGCCGCCGTGCCGGGGCGCGGGTTGGAGCTGCTGGAGGCCAGGGTGCGGCTGCGCACCCGGTACAGGCCGGTGTCGAGGTTGTCCGCCTTCTCCAGGGTGACTCTGACCGAGCCCATGAACGTGTATCGCTGCTGCTTGGCGTACTCCCGGACCATCCCGGCCAACTCGTCGCCCAGCTGTCCCGAGTAGGGGCTGAGGCGCTCGTGGTCCGAGGCGCTCAGCTCGACGATGAAGTCGTTCGGTACGACCGTGCGCTCGCGGTTCCAGATCGTCGCGTTGTTGTCGCACTCACGTTGGAGGGCGCCCGCGATCTCCACGGGCTGCACCTCGGACTTGAACACCTTCGCGAAGGTGCCGTTGACGAGGCCCTCAAGCCGTTGCTCAAAGCGCTTCAGAACTCCCACGCCGCACCTCCTTCCCCACTACCTTCGGCTCTACCGTGACCAGTCTCGCCGAGCGCAGCACGAACCGTTAGCGATACCGACCGCTGATCGTATCCACGCACGGGGAAATGAGCTGGTTCCCCGGCTGCCCCCCTGAGACCGAGTGTTGACCGTCACAGCCATGGTCCAGCTACCCCTTCAGGCCACAACAGGCATCGTACGGGGCGTGGGCGGTGGCGTGGGCCGTGCCCGCCCTCCCGGGCGCCGGGGCAGGAGGGGGAGCGGCCGAGGGAGGGGGCTGGGGGGTCGCCGGGGGTGATCGTCGGCGGTGCCGGAGGGGCCGGGATACGGATGTGAAGGGCACCCCGGGTACGTGCTAGCCTTCAGGCAGTCGGCAGGTCGCAAGGCCCCGGCTCACCCAATGCGCGGGTGGCGGAATAGGCAGACGCGCTGGATTCAGGTTCCAGTGCCCGAAAGGGCGTGGGGGTTCAACTCCCCCCTCGCGCACCAGAGAAAGACCCCAGCATCGCTGGGGTCTTTCTGGTTGTCCGGGCACCTCGCTCCCGGGGGAGCCCCCGAGGCGTCCCGCCAGGATGACGCCAACCGGTCGGAGAACGGCCGAAGTTGATCCCCGCCGTCCCGCCCGCCGTGACCCGTCGGTGACCCCCATCGGCCCGGGGTGTACGGGGCGTGGGCGGTCACCGTCCCGTACCGGCCGGGCCCGGTGCCGTTCCCCGTGTGGAGGGCAACCGGTCCGACGCGGCCCCGGTCAGGAGGGCGGACCCAGCAGGACGCGCAGGGACTCGAAGGCCTCGGTCATGTCCACCTCGTCCGGGTCCAGCAGCCACTGGTACTGGATGCCGTCCAGCACCGCGAGGGCCAGCGGGGCCACCTGCTCCGGGGTGAGCCCGCTGGGCAGGGTGTCCCCGTAGTGGGCGCGCAGGGTCTCGGCCACCTGGCGACGGGTCCAGGCGTAGCGCCGGCGGAAGAACTCCCGGGCCGGGTGGCCGTCGGTGATGCTCTCGCCCAGCAGTGCGGAGAAGGTCTGGATGATGCCCCGGCGCATCGCGTTGTACTCGATCAGCAGCCCGAGGTTGTCCAGGTTCCAGGGGGAGTGCGAGGGGTCGTCGGCGTGGGCCGAGGCGCCGCCCCGGCCGAAGGTCGCCATCGCGTCCCAGTCGTCCCGCTCCTCCAGCACCCCCACCAACAGGGCCTCCTTGGTGGGGAAGTAGTGGAGTATCCCCTGCTGGGTGAGGCCCACCCGCTGGGCCACGTTGGCCAGGGTCGCGCCCCGGTACCCCCGCTCGGCGATGATCTCCAACGCCGCCCGGAGGATCTCCGCCCGGCGCTCCACCCCCCGCGCCCGGTGTCGGGTCTCCGCCATGGGCCGCCTCCCTCCGGTTGCCAGCAGCCTAGAGCGTGCCGCTCGGATCGCTCAGGCGCGCGTGTGCGGAGCCTCTCGGGTGCCGGGCCCCGCCCGGTCGCCGGGGTGGTCGCCGATCCCCGGTCCTCGGAGTGCCGCACCGGACTCCTCCGCCCGGCTCCCGCCCCGGGACGTACGGCACCGGAACGCGCCTGCCGGCCCTCCCGGGGGCCGGGCGACGGATCCGTACGGTGCCCCGACCGGCATCCGGCGACCCGAGAGGTAACGGTGTGGTCACGTCACCTACTGATTACTCGGTAGGGAGTGCAGGATAACGGCACCCCAGCACCCCAGGACCTCAACCCCCGAGGTGGCCCGTGCCGCATCCCACACCTCCGCCCACGGACAAGGCCACCACCCCGCACGGCACCCTGGGCGGGCCCTTCGTACTCCGCCTCGGTATCGCCAACCTCGGCCTGTTCGCCGCCCTGATGACCCCCGTCATCCTCACCATGACCCTCCGCGTCGAACAGGTCACCCCCCACGACCGGGAACGCACCCTCGGACTGGTCCTCGGCGTCGGCGCCGTCGTCGCCCTGCTCGCCAACCCCCTCGCCGGACGGCTCTCCGACCGCAGCCGCTCCCGCCACGGACGCCGCCGCCCCTACCTGGTGGGCGGCGCCCTCCTCGGCGGGCTCGGCCTGCTCGTCGTCACCCTCGCCCCCAACACCCCCACGCTGCTGGCCGGTTGGTGCCTCGCCCAGGTCGGCTACAACTGCGCCTTCGCCGCCCTGCTGGCCACCATCCCCGACCAGGTCCCCAGGGACGACCGGGGCAAGGCCTCGGCCGCCGTCGGCGTCAGCATGACCCTCGGCGTCACCCTCGCCGTCCTGTTCGCCGGCGCCGTACCCGTACCCGTCGGGCTGCTGGCGCCGGCACTGCTGGCCCTGGCCACCCTCGGACTGTTCGCCCACCGGCTCCCCGACCAGGTGCCCGACGACGACCCCGGCCCCTTCTCGGCCCGGGCCTTCCTCGGCGGGCTGGCCTTCCACCCCCGCCGCCACCCCGACTTCGGCTGGGCCTGGCTCACCAAGTTCCTGGTCCTGCTCGGCGGCACCGCCCCCCTGACCTACATCGCCCTGTACGTACCGCACCAACTCGACACCACCGCCTCCGAGGCCGCCGGCACCGTCTCCCTGCTCCTGGCCGCGTCCGCCCTGGTCAACGCCAGCTCCGCCGCCCTCGGCGGCTGGATCTCGGACCGGCTGCGCCGCCGCAAGCCCCTGGTGATCGCCGGCGGACTCACCATCGCCACCGGACTGGCCACCCTCATCGGCGCCGACGCCCTCCCCGGGCTGATCCTCGCCCAACTCGTCCTCGGCATCGGCGCCGGCCTCTTCGGCGCCGTGGACACCGCCATGATCACCGAGGTGCTCCCCGACCCCGACAACCCCGCCAAGGACCTCGGCGTGGTCAACATCGCCAACGCCCTGCCCCAGTCGGTGATGCCCCTGATGGCGCCCGTCCTGCTGTCGGTGGGCACCCACCCCAACTACGCCCTGCTGTTCGGCACCTCCGCCGCCTGCGCCCTGCTCGGCTCCGTACTCGTCACCCGCATCCGTACCGCCCGTTGACCGCAGAGGACCACCCGCACCACACGAGAACACGAGAAGGGGCGCCGCCCGTGAACCACACCACCGACCCGTACCAGCGGCCCGTCGAGGACGCCCTCGCCGCCCTCGACCTCGACGACAAGACCCGACTGCTGGCCGGACAGGACATGTGGCGGCTCCCCGCCCACCCCGCGATCGGCCTGGAGTCCCTGGTCACCTCCGACGGACCCGTCGGGGTACGCGGCACCCGCTGGAGCGCCGAGGACCCCTCGCTGGCCCTGCCCTCCCCCACCGCCCTGGCCGCCACCTGGGACCCGCGACTCGCCCGCCTCGCCGGCCGGTTGCTCGCCCAGGAGGCCCGCCGCAAGGGCGTACACCTGCTGCTGGCCCCCACCGTCAACCTCCACCGCTCCCCCCTCGGCGGACGCCACTTCGAGTGCTACAGCGAGGACCCCCACCTCACCGGAGCCATCGGCAGCGGCTACGTCCTCGGCGTCCAGGACGGCGGAGTCGGCACCACCGTCAAGCACTTCGTCGCCAACGACGCCGAGACCCAGCGGATGACCGTCGACAACCTCATCGACCCGCGCACCCTGCGCGAGCTGTACCTCAGGCCCTTCGAGACCATCGTCCGACGGGCCCGCCCCTGGGGCGTGATGAGCGCCTACAACTCCGTCAACGGCCACACCATGAGCGAGCACCACCAGCTCCAGACCCGGGTGCTGCGCGAGGAGTGGGGCTTCGACGGAGTCGTCATCTCCGACTGGACCGCCGCCCGCGACACCGCCGCCGCCCTCCTCGGCGGCCTCGACCTGGCCATGCCCGGCCCCCGCACCGTCTACGGCCCCGCCCTGGCCCGCGCCGTACGGGAGGGCCGGGTACCGGAACACCTGGTGGACCAGGCCGTACGCCGCCTCCTCCGCCTCGCCGCCCGCACCGGCGCCCTGCGCGGCACCCCACCCGCCGTACCCGCCGACCAGCTGCCGCCCCCCGTGGACGGGCCGGCCACCGCCCGCCAACTGGCCCGCCGCTCCTTCGTGTTGCTGCGCAACGACCGGCTGCTGCCCCTCGACCCCGACACCACCACCGTCGCCCTGCTCGGTGCCGCCGCCCGCGACGCCCGCGTCCTCGGCGGAGGCTCCGCCACCGTCTTCCCGGACCACGTCACCTCCCCCCTGGACGGACTCGGCGAAGCGCTCCCCGACGGCGCCCTGCGCTACGCCCTGGGCACCGACCCCAACGAACACCTCAGCGTCGCCGGCCGGGGCTTCGACCTGACCGCCGTCGCCCGTGACCAGAGCGGGGCGGAACTGGGACGCCAACCCCTGCCCGGAGGCGAGGTCCGCTGGGTGGGCGAGTTCCCCGACGGCGTGGACTTCGACCGGCTGCACTCGGTGGAGATCACCGGCACCCTCACCCCCCGGGAGAGCGGCGACCACGACTTCGGCACCCTGGGCGTCGCCCACTTCCGCCTGGAGGTCGACGGGCGGGTCCTCTTCCACGGGCCGCACCTGCCGGTCAGCGACGACCCCTTCGAGGGCTTCCTCGGCTCGCCCGCCCACCACGGCACCGTGCGGCTCACCGCCGGCCAACCGGTAACGGTCAGCCTGCGGGCCGAGATCCTCAAGCCCGAGGACCTGCCCCTGGACGCGGTCAGCTTCGCCCTGACCCACCGCGAACCCCGGCGCGATCCGGGGGAGTTGATCGCCGAGGCGGTACGCGCCGCCCGGCGGGCCCGGGTCGCGGTGGTGGTCGTGGCCACCACCGACCGGGTGGAGAGCGAGGGCTTCGACCGCGACCACCTGCGCCTACCCGGCCACCAGGACGCCCTGGTCGAGGCCGTGGCCGAGGCCAACCCCCGCACCGTGGTGGTGGTCAACGCCGGGTCACCGGTGGAGATGCCCTGGCGGGACCGGGTGGCGGCGGTACTGGTGACCTGGTTCCCCGGCCAGGAGGGAGGAGCCGCCCTCGCCGACGTACTGCTGGGCCACGCCGAGCCCGGCGGCCGGCTGCCCACCACCTGGCCGGCCACCCTGGAGGACGCCCCGGTACGCCAGGTCGTCCCCGAGGACGGCCAACTCCCCTACCGGGAGGGCCTGTTCATCGGCTACCGGGCCTGGGACCGCTCGGAGACCCGCCCCGCCTACCCCTTCGGACACGGCCTGGGCTACACCACCTGGGACTACCTCGCCCTGGAAGCCGCCCGGACCCCGGAAGCCCCCGAGGGCGCGACCCAGGACGGCGGCTCGGGGCTGACCGCCACCGTGCGGGTGCGCAACAGCGGTGACCGCCCGGGACGCGAGGTGGTCCAGCTGTACCTGAACACCCCGACGGCCGGCGCCCCATCCCGGGAGCACCCCACCGAACGGGCCGCCACCCCGGCACGGTCCCTCGTCGGCTTCGCCGTGGTCGAGGCCCGACCAGGGCAGGAGGTCACGGCCACCGTCGAGCTGGACCCCCGGGCGGCCCAGACGTGGGACGAACGGGCCGGGGGATGGCGCCAGGTACCCGGGCGGTACCGCCTGGAAGCCGGCCGCAGCGTCGAGGACGTACGCCTCCACACCGAGGTCGACGTCCCGACCCCCTGAGCACCCCGGGGGTGGGTGGGCGAGGGGGAGACCCACCACCCCGGGGCCCCTCCCGGGCCGAGGCCGGTACCGGGGCCGCACCCCGACCAGCGGGCCAGCGGGGCCGGCACCGCCCCGCGCTCAGCCGGCCAGCTGTACGGCCACCTCCTTGCCGCGCCGCCGCGCCGTCGAGTGCGCCCGCTCCAGGGACTCCTCGTACTTCGGCACCAGCTCGGACATCGCCGGGTTGGTGGGCGCCAGGGTCAGCTCCGGGACGATGAAGTCGACGTCCATGCCCATGCCCTCGCCCAGCACGGTCCCCAGGTAGTTGCGGACGAACTCCCACCCCTCCCGAGGGGTGCCCGGCTCGTAGGAGCCACCCCGACTGGCGACCACGGTCACCGGCTTTCCGGCCACGGTCGGCTGGTCGGTACCCATGGTGCGGCCCACCACGATCACGTGGTCCAGCCACGCCTTGAGGGTCGAGGGGATCGCGTAGTTGTACATCGGTGCCCCGATCACCACCGCGTCCGCCCGCTCCAGCTCGCCGGTCAGCTCCTCCCGCAGCCGGAACGCCTCGTGCTGCTCGGGGGTGCGCCGCTCGTACGGGGTGAACCCCGCGCCGATGGCCGGGGCGTCGAGGTGCGGCACCGGCTCGGCCGCCAGGTCCCGACGTATCACCGTGCCCTCGGGGTGCTGCTGCTCCCACGCCTCCCGGAACAGGGCGGTCACCGTGCGGGAGGCGGAGCTGTCGGTGGGGAGGGCGGAGGAGTCGAGGTGGAGCAGGGTCGCCATGGGGGTACTCCCGAAGGGTGCGTAGCTTGGACTTCGTATGCGGCTATTGATAACACAGGTACTTACTTTTCTGCACCCGCTTGGTTCGCGGAGGTACCCTGGCCCCATGGCCGCGCCCGACAGACCCCATCCCCAGCAGGCCCACGTCACGGACCGGGAAGAGGGCGAGGGCGCGTGCGGGGTGCCCGACGACGGCATCAACCGCGTCTTCCAGATGCTGGGCAAGCGCTGGACCGGGCTGATCCTCGCCGCCCTGATGAGCGGCCCCGGCCACTTCGCCGAACTGCGCCGGGCCATCCCCGGCATCAGCGAACGGATGCTGTCCGACCGGCTCACCGAACTCGCCGCCCTCGGCCTGGTGGTCCGCGAGGTCGACGGCGGCCCCCCACTGCGGGTCCGCTACCAACTCACCGACGCCGGCGTGGCCCTCCGCCCCGCCATGACCGAACTCACCCGCTGGGCCGAGGCCCACCTGCCCGGCGGCTCCAGCAAGTGCCCCGAGGCCTACCGCCCCTGACGCCCACCGGCTCACGGCCCCCCGGCCCGAACCCGTAGGGTGCAGCGATATGGAGCGGCACGGCGACCACGGCGAACAGGCCACGGCGGACGCGTACACCGGCGCGCGCGGCCACCACGCGCCCCCGGACGAGCGGGCGGAGGCCCCCGAGGAGCACCTGCGGGCGGAGAGTCCCGAGGAGCAGTGGCGACGGGAAGACCCCGAGGAGCAGTGGCGACGGGAAGAGGAGGCCACCCAGCGGCTGGAGGCCGCCGTACAGCGGGCCGAGGGCGCGCTGATCGAGTTCGAGATCGCCGTGGAGACCTTCCGGGTCGAGGTGGAGAACTTCTCCCGCCTGCACCACCAGCGGCTGGGCCCCATGTACGCGCGGCTGGACGAACTGGACGCCCAGATCCTCGCCGCCGTCGCCGCACGCACCCAGGACCCCGAGGACCTGCGCAAGGCCAAGGAAGCCCGCGACGCCCTGCTGCCCGTCCCCGGAGTGGAGGAACTCTTCCACGGCTGGGTCGACTCCGACGGGCTCTCCCCCGAGGCCGAGGCCATGCTCACCGACCGCCCGGTACGCCCACCGGAACGGGTACGGCCCAGCGAGGAGACCCGCAGGACCTACCGCGAACTGGTACGCCGAGCCCATCCCGACCTGGCCCGCGACGACCGGGAACGCGAACGCCGCGAGACCTTCATGGCCAGGGTCAACCGGGCCTACGCCCAGGGGGACCTGGACACCCTGCGGGAACTGGCCGAGGAGTGGGAACGCGGCCCGGCACCCGCCCCCACCGAGGCCAGCCGCAGCGAGGAGCTGTACGCCCGGCTGGAGTGGCTGGCCGAACGCAAGGAACAACTCGCCGCACTGGTCGAGGAGTTGGAGTCCAGCGCCATCGGCTCCATGCTGCGGATGGCCCCCGACGACCCGGACCAACTGCTCGACGAGGTCGCCGAACGGCTCCTGGCGGAGGTCGCCGAACGCGAGGCCAGACTGGCCCGGATGGCCGCCGAACAACACGACGGCTGAACCCGAGAACGAGGAGAGACGCAGATGCACGGCCCAGCACCCGAGGTGAACGTCGACGCGGTACCGGCCGAAGGGCTGCTGTTGGACGTCCGGGAGGACGACGAGTGGGCGGCCGGCCACGCCGAGGACGCCCTGCACATCCCGATGAGCGACTTCGTCAACCGCTTCGGTGAACTCACCGAACGCCTGGAGGACGACCAGCGGGTGTACGTGGTCTGCCGGGCCGGCGGACGCTCCGCCCAGGTCACCCAGTACCTCCGCGCCCAGGACATCGACGCGGTCAACGTCGACGGCGGGATGCTCGCCTGGGCCGCCGCCGGCCGCCAACTGGTCGCCCCCGAAGGCACCGACCCCTCCGTGCTCTGACCCCGGCCCCGGCCCGCCCCGGGCCCGGGGCGGTTCCCGTGGGGGGCAACCCCGGCTCGGGGGTGGGGAGTTGGTGGGCGCGTGGCCCCGTACGCCGTGGGTGGCGGGTGGTGTTCTCCACGGGGTTCCGGTGGGGGAGGCCAGGGGTGCCGGTACGCCTCGTACGGTGCGTCGTGTCCCGTGGAGGGTTCCCGGCTGGTCGGGCGGCGCCTCTCGCGGGCGCGTGGCCTCGGATGGAGGGGCCCCGCAGGGAGTACCGCTCCCGTGGTGGTCAACCCCGGTTGGGGGGCCGGGAGTTGGGCGCGTGGGGCCCCGTACGCCGTGGGTGGCGTGTGGTGTTCGTCCAGCTCCGGGTGCTCGGGTACGCCGGCCGGTGCGGCCGACCCCGGCTCGGGGCCGGGGAGTCGGGTCACCGGCGGGGGAGCCCGGTGTGGTCGGGCGGGGGTGGAGCCTCTGCCACGGGTTCCGGCCGAGGGCGGGCCAAGGCCGGGGCACCCCGGGGCACCGGCACCAGGGGCCGCGACCGGCCCCGGAGCGGCGGCCCAAGGGGGTACGGCGACCGAGAACGGCCCACCCCGGGCGACGGTACGGGAGTCGGGCGGGCGGTCAGCGGTCGAAGTCCAGCTCCACCTGTTCGGTGACCGGATGGGACTGACAGGCCAGTACGTAGCCGGCCTCCACCTCGTCGTCCTCCAGCGCGTAGTTACGGTCCATCCGCACCTCACCGTCCACCACGAAGGCGCGACAGGTCCCGCACACCCCGCCCTTGCAGGCGAACGGGGCGTCCGCACGGTGCCGCAACACCGTCTCCAACACGCTCTCCCCACCCCGCGAGGGCCAACTGCCGCCCCGACCATCCAGGGTCACCGCTACCGTGGCGTCCGCCTGGACCTCCTCCGTCGGCACCGTACGGGCCGGAACCTCCGCCACGTGGAAGACCTCCTGATGCACCCGCTCCCGGGGCACCCCCAGCTCCCGCAGCGCCGACGCCGTACCCTCCACCAGCCCCAACGGGCCGCACAGGAACCAGCCGCGCACCGACTCCACCGGCACCAACGCCGGCAACAACGAGGTGAGCCGCTCCCGGTCCAACCGGCCGGACGGCAACCCGGCCTGCTGCTCCTCACGCGACAGCGCCGACACCAACTGGAAACGGTCCGGGTAGCGGTCCTTCAACTCCGCCACCTCCTCCAGGAACATCGTGGACGCCGTCGAACGGTCACCGCGCACCAGGCACAGCCGCGCCCCGGGAGACCGCGCCAACAGCGTGCGGGCGATCGACAGCACCGGCGTGATGCCCGACCCCCCCACCACCGCCGCGTAGTGGCCCGACAACCCCTCGGCCGGATCCAGCGTGAACCGGCCCATCGGCGGCATCACGTCCACCAGGTCACCGGCCGCCAGCTCCTTCACCGCGTAGCTGGAGAACACCCCGCCGTCGACCCGGCGCACCCCCACCGTCAGCCGGTCCGGCCCCGGCTCCCCGGCGGCCGGGGCCCGGCCGCACAGCGAGTAGGTACGCCGTACGTCCTCACCGCGCCCGTCCTGGAGCGGCCGGCGCAGGGTGATGTGCTGCCCGGGCAGGAACCGGTAGTCCTCACGCAGCCCCTCGGGCACCTCCAGGGTGACGGCCACCGCGTCCTCGGTGAGCCGCTCCAACGCGGACACCCGAAGCGCGTGGAACTCGTGACGCGGTGCGGACATGGCAGTCTCCGTAACAGGCGAGAGAGGAACCGGGAAGACAAGAAGGAGGGGCCCGACCACCGCCGGGCGCTGACGGACGTCCTAGCGGTCCCCCGACGGCGGGAAACCCACCGGAGGAACCTCCTTGAAGTGGTCGAACGGCTCACCGCACGCCACACAACGACGCAACGCCTTGCAGGCCGTCGACGAGAAACGGCTCAACAACTCGGTCTCCGTCGCCCCACACTGCGGACAGCGGATACCCAGACTCAACGTCACCGTGCCGCCACCGGAACGCCGGGGCGGCGTCACCCCGTACTCGGCCATCTTCCGACGCCCCTCGTCCGAGATGTCGTCGGTGGACCACGGCGGGGAGAACACGGTACGCACCGCCACCTGCCCCACCCCCCGCCCGTACAGCACCCGACGGATGTCCTCCGACATCGCCTCGATCGCCGGACAACCGGTGTACGTGGGAGTCAACAGCACCTCGACCTCGTCCGGCCCCAGCACCTCCACCCCCCGCACCACACCCAGCTCACCGAGGGTCAACACCGGCAACTCCGGGTCCGGCACCTCACCGGCCCACTCCGCCAACAACCGCTCCAGCAGAGGCAGTTCACCCGCCTCCCACAGCCGCCGCAGCTCCGGGTCCCCGGTCGTCGCGCTCACCAGCTCACCCCCGGATGACTACGGTGCAGATGCTGCATCTCCGCCAGCATCGGACCGAACGACTCGGTGTGCAGCCCCTGACGGCCACCACCCGCGCTCCACGCGTCCTGACGCGGCCCCTCCGGCACGGTCAGCGTGGCCCGCCCCAGCACCTCACCCACCTGGGACACCCACCGCTCGTCCAACCCCCGCCAGTCCACCGACAGACCCTCCACCGGCTGGAACAGCTCCCCGGTGAACCGCCACAACGCGTCCACCGCCCGCTGGGCCCGACCGTGGCTCTCCTCCGTACCGTCCCCCAACCGCAAGGTCCAGTGCTCCGCGTGGTCCCGGTGGTAGGCCACCTCGTGCCGGGCCTTCGCCGCGATCGCCGGCACACCCTCCTCGACGCCCGCCAACTCCTCGTACAACAGCCCCTGGTACGTGGAGAAGTACAGCTGCCGCACGATGGTGTGCGCGAAGTCCCCGTTCGGCTGCTCCGCCAACCGCACGTTGCGGAACTCCCGCTCCTCCCGCAGATACGCCAACTCGTCCTCGTCCCCCACCAGGGACAACAGGGCACGTGCCTGCCCCAGCAGGTCCAACGCGATGTTGGCGAGCGCCACCTCCTCCTCCAGCACCGGAGCGTGACCGGCCCACTCGCCCAGCCGATGCGACAGCACCAACGCGTCGTCGCCCAGCACCAGCGCCGCCTCGACCCCGCTCACAGGTTCGGCACCCCCTCCGGGATGGAGTAGAAGGTGGGATGGCGGTACGGCTTGTCACCGGCCGGCGCGAAGAACGGATCCCGCTCGTCCGGGGAGGACGCGGTGATCTCCGAGGACGGCACCACCCACAGCGACACCCCCTCCGAACGACGCGTGTACAGGTCCCGCGCGTTCCGCAGCGCCATCTCGGCGTCCGGGGCGTGCAGACTGCCCGCGTGCGTGTGGGACAACCCCCGCCTACTGCGTACGAAGACCTCCCACAGAGGCCAGTCACTGGAGCTCATCGCCGAACCCTTTCCTGCCGGGGCCGCCGAAGGCGACCCGTCCGCTCCCCGAGCCCTGTCACGGCAGCCGTCCCCGGCCCGCCCGTCACGCCGCGCTCCGCCGACGCTTGCCGGCGTACGCCTCCGCCGCCTCACGCACCCAGGCACCCTCCTCGTGCGCCCGGCGCCGCTGACTCAGCCGCTGCTCGTTGCACGGGCCGTTGCCCTTGAGGACCTGCTTGAACTCGTCCCAGTCGATGGCGCCGAAGTCATGGGCGCCCCGCTCCTCGTTCCACCGCAGATCCGGGTCCGGCAGGGTCAACCCCAGCGACTCGGCCTGCGGGACACAGATGTCCACGAACCGCTGACGCAGCTCGTCGTTGGAGTGCCGCTTGATCTTCCAGGCCATCGACTGCGCGCTGTGCGCCGAGGCGTCGTCCGGCGGGCCGAACATCATCAACGACGGCCACCACCAACGGTCCACCGCGTCCTGCGCCATCGCGTGCTGCGCCGGCGACCCCTTGCTCAGGGCCATCAGCAGCTCGTACCCCTGCCGCTGGTGGAACGACTCCTCCTTGCACACCCGCACCATGGCGCGGGCGTACGGGCCGTAGGAGCAGCGGCACAACGGCACCTGGTTGGTGATCGCGGCACCGTCCACCAGCCAACCGATCGCGCCCACGTCGGCCCAGGTCAGAGTGGGGTAGTTGAAGATCGAGGAGTACTTCTGGCGGCCCGAGTGCAGCTTGTCCAGCATCTCCTCGCGGCTGGCGCCGAGGGTCTCGGCCGCGCTGTAGAGATACAGACCGTGCCCCGCCTCGTCCTGCACCTTCGCCATCAGGATCGCCTTGCGCCGCAACGAGGGCGCGCGGGTGATCCAGTTCGCCTCCGGCTGCATCCCGATGATCTCGGAGTGCGCGTGCTGGGCGATCTGGCGGATCAGACCGGTGCGGTAGGCGTCCGGCATCCAGTCCCGTGGCTCGACGCGTTCGTCGGCCGCGATGGCCTCGTCGAAGACCCGCTGCCGCTCCGCGTCCGAGCCGCTCGCCTCGGGAAGCACTGCTGTCATCCGAGCCCCCTTGCCCGCGATCCCTGGGGTGATGCGGCTCCGCGAGGGGTGTCCCCGCCGCCGCCTGTCCGGTACAACCGACCGATCGTTCGGTTCAATCGTCGGCGGTACCTCCGCACCCTGTCAAGGCGCTGGATAACCTCTGGGGGCGACGGGACGCGGACACCGGCCCGTACCCACGCGTACGAACCGGACACCCCGGCCGTACGCGGTACCAAGGCACGCACAGGCACACGGAGAGCGAGCGGGCATGGACCCCCAGCACCAGCCGCACGGGGAGGCGGCGCCCCCCACCAGGGGCGCCGGCGGCGGCCCATCCGACGAGGAACCCCCACCGCACGGCCAGGCGACCCCGCACCACGTCGTTCCCGACGCCAGACAGCCCCAGGACACCGACCCCCAGGGACCGGCCGACCAGGCCACCGTCCCCCACCACCCCGAGGCCCCGGACGGCACCGACAGCCCCAGCGGCCCCAGTGGCACAGACAGCACTGACAGCACTCACGGCATCGACCGCCGGGGCGAACCGACGGGCGGCCACCCCGACGACACCGGTGACCTCGGCGACTTCAGCGACCTCGACCACCCCGGCGACCTCGGCGAGCCCGACGACTTCAGCGACCTCGGGGACCCCGGGGGGCCCGGCACCCTGCCGCCCCCCACCGACGAGGACCTCCCCGACGACCAGGACCCCGCCCTCGCCGGACTCCTCTCCCTGTCCCTCCCCGCCCGGATCACCGTCGCCGTGGCCCTCGCCATCACCGTGGTCGCCGTCGGCTTCCACCTGCTGATGGTCTTCTTCCACGTCGCCCCCACCAACACCGTCACCCAGAACCACGGCGACGTCGTCGACGACTACGTCCTCCCCGAGTTCGAACAGAACTGGAAACTGTTCGCCCCCAACCCCCTGCAACAGAACATCCACGTCCAGACCCGCGCCAAGATCGCCAGCGACGACGGACAGACCACCACCACCGCGTGGATCGACCTGTCCGCCATGGACGGCGAGGACATCAAGGGCAACCCCGCCCCCAGCCACACCCAACAGAACGAACTCCGACGCGGCTGGGAGTTCTTCCGCAACTCCCACGACAAGGACAACAAGCCCGTCGGTCTTCGCGGACAACTCTCCGAGCGGTACATCAAACGCATCGTGATGCAGCGCATCGGCGCCGAACGGGACGGCGGCTCCGTCGAACAGATCCAGGTCCGCTCCGCCACCACCAACGTCAAGGCACCGCACTGGAGCGGTGAACGCACCGACACCACCACCAACCACGAGACCATGCCCTGGTGGACCGTCACCAGCTCCGACATCCCCGGGGGCGACCACCGATGACCTCCACACCCACCCCCCGAGAACCCTCCACCCCCCAAGAACCCGCCACCGCACGCCGTACCCTCCACACCACCCGACAGCGCGCCGACCAGGCCTTCAACCGAGGCCTCGCCACCGTCACCAGCCGCTCCCTCGGCCCCTACCAGACCGCCGTGGTACGCATCGGCTTCGCCTTCACCTGGCTGGTCTTCCTCCTGCGCGAATGGCCCCACCGCCACGAGCTGTACGGCCCCGACGGCCCCTGGGACTTCGCCCTCGGCGAGCAACTCGTCTCCAACAACCAGGCGTTCACCGCCCTGCTGTGGACCGACTCCACCAGCTGGTTCGAACTCGTCTACCTCCTGGCCCTCGCCTCCAGCGTCACCCTCGCCCTGGGCTGGCGCACCCGCACCAGCTCCCTGCTGTTCATGATCGGCGTGCTCTCGCTACAGAACCGCAGCGTCTTCATGGGCGACGGCGGCGACAACGTCATCCACCTCATGGCCATGTACCTGGTCCTCACCCGCTGCGCCCAGGTCTGGTCCCTCGACGCCCGCCGCGCCCGCCGCGAACAGCGCCCGCAACAGCAGCCACCCGCCCAGGACATCACCGGAGTGGTGCTGTGGTCGGTACTGGGACTGCTGCTCGCCCTGGTCACCGGAGCCAGCCAACTCGGCCTGGGCTGGGCCCTGTTCTTCTGGGGCATGTGGGCAGTCCACGGCCTGTGGTGGGCGGTCAACCGCCGAGGTGTCGGAGAGCCCCGCCAACTGTGCGACATCCTCGCCCACATCGGCCACAACGGCACCCTGCTGGTGATCATGGCGCAGGTCTGCTTCATCTACGCCACCGCCGGCTGGTACAAGATCCAGGGCTCCCGCTGGCAGGACGGCACCGCCTCCTACTACCCCATGCACCTGGACTACTTCGCCCCCTTCCCCGTACTCGGCGAGACCCTGGTCAGCAGCAGCCTGATCGTGCTGGGCATGACCTATGTGACCGTGATCATCCAGGTCGCCTTCCCCTTCACCGTCTTCCACCGACGGATCAAGAACGTGCTGCTCACGGTGATGATCGCGGAACACCTCAGCATCGCCGTACTGATGGGGCTGCCGTTCTTCTCCCTCGCCATGATCGCCGCCGACGCGGTGTTCCTCCCGGAGAACTTCCTCCGCTGGACCGGCGCCCGCGTCAACGGTCTACGGCGACGACTCCTCCCCGGTCGCCGCGACCGTGCCGACGACCACCCCGACCCGCACTCCCCCGAGGAGGTCCCCCTCCCGGTCAACTGACCGGTGGGGCCCCTTGCCCGGGGGCCGCCACCCGTTCCGCTGGGCAGGGGCCCGGGTGGGCGGCTCGGTTCGGTGCGGGGTGTCCCTGGCGCGGGGGCTTCGGTGCGGGGCCCGGGTGGATACGGGGTGCGGGGGCGGTCGTGCCCACCTCGGCCGTGCGGCACCAGCCGAGCCCGGCTTCGCCTGTCCCTGGTGCGGGGGCGGCCCCAGGACGTGCCCCCGCAACGCGGTACGTAGGTAGGTCAGCCCCGCGACTCGGTAGGCGAGACGGCAGCCTCCGCAACCTGACGCACCCCACACCCTCGTCGTGTGGGGCCGCAGGACCGGGTGGGCATGACCTTGTAGTTGGGGGGTCCCCCTCCCCCCCACCCCCACCCACCCCCGACTGGTTGGGCCGCGGCCGTCCGGGAGGCGCGCTGCTCCCGGACGAGCTTCGGCCCACTCGAATGACCGCTGGCCAGCGGTCATTCGAGCCCGCACGGTGGGGCCGAAGTCCAACCGTGGTTCATCCTGCACGAAGTTCGGGGAGTGTGCTGAGCGTTGTCCACAGGGGGCCTTGTTAGTCGTAGGAATGCAACGAGGAGCGGCTGCGTCTGTGGACGACTGGACGGGCTGCCCGGGGTGGAGCAGGGTGTCCGGGTGGGTGATCCACACTCGTAGGGTGGGGCGATGAGTGAGGAGACGAGCGGGGTCGTCCGGGAGTGGAGGGCCCGGGTGGCCGAGGGCGCGGTGGTGCTGGACGGTTTCCACGCGCTGAAACACGCCCTCCGGTTCGACGCCCCCCTGTTCCGGGTGCTGGCCCTGGACCCGGACCAAGTACGTGAGCTGGCGAGGGAGTTGGCCCCCGACCTGGTGGACCGACTGGGCCCACTGGTGGTGCGGGTGCCCGAGGCCACCCTGCGGGCCCTGGTTCCGAGGGTGCACCCCACCGGGGTGGTCGCCCTGGCCGAGCGGCCCGACCCGGTGGAGAACCTGACCGCGCTGGGCCTGCTGACCAGGGTCGCCCCCCTGGTGGTGTTGGACCAGCCCCGGCACCTGGGCAACCTGGGCGCCGTGATCCGGCTCGCGGCGGGCATGGACGTGGCGGGCGTGGTCACCACCGGCAGCGCCGACCCCTGGCACCCGGGCGCGGTACGGGCCGGCGCCGGGCTGCACTTCGCCACCCGGGTGGAACGGGTGGAGCCGGAGGAACTGCCCTCGGGCCCCCGTTGGGTTCTGGACCCCGAGGGGGAGGACCTGCGCGATGTGCGGATTCCGGCGGAGGCACTGTTGGTGTTCGGCTCCGAGCGGCACGGTGTCTCCCCCGAACTCCGCGCTGGGGCCGACCGGTTGCTGGCCCTGCCCATGCGTCCCCAGGTGTCCAGCTACAACCTGGCGACCAGCGTGGCGATGACCCTCTACCACTGGCGACTGGGCGAGCCCTGACCCGTACCGGCCGGGCCCGACCGGTACGGGACGCACAGGGCATGGGGGATCCCGGGGCGCCGGGATACCGGGCCGCTGGGGCACCGGGGCGCGCCGTGCACGGGGTCAGACGGTGGTGATCTCCACGCCGCTGTCGGCGAGTTGGCCGCGCTGCTCGGCGGTGAGGCTGGTGTCGGTGACCAGGTGGTCGACCTGGTCGAGGTCGCAGACCCGGGTGAAGGCCCGGTGCCCGATCTTGGAGGCGTGGGTGGCGACGATCACCCGGTGGGCCCGGCGGATGAACAGCCGGCTGATGGCGGCCTCGTCCTCGTGGTGGGTCATCAGCCCCTGTTCGCCGGTGAGTCCGTCGACGCCCAGCACGGTGGTGTCCAGGTTGACCTGGTCCAGTACCCCGGCGGTCAGCGGCCCGGTGAGTTCGTAGGTCTGGGGCCGGGCCACCCCACCGGTGGCGACGATCTTGATGTGGGGGCGTACGGCCAGTTCGGTAGCGATGTTGAGGGCGTTGGTGACCAGGGTGAGAGCGGGCCCCTGGGGGGCGGGCGGCTGGTGGTTGCCCGCCGGGTGGGGGGCGTGCTGGAGGGCGAGAGCCCGGGCGACCTCGGTGGTGGTGGTGCCTCCGTTGAGCCCGACGACCTCGCCGGGGGAGACGAGGTCGGCCACCGCCCGGGCGATGCGCTGCTTCTCGGGCGCGTGCTGGGAGGACTTGTAGCGCATGGGCAGCTCGTAGGAGACGCCGTGCGCGGTGGCCCCTCCCCGGGTGCGGGTGAGCATGTGCTGGGCGGCGAGTTCGTCGAGGTCGCGGCGGATGGTGGCGGGGGAGACCTCCAGGGTGGCGGCGGCGTCCTCGACCTCCAACCGCCCCCGTTCGGCGAGGAGTTCGAGCAGCGCCGTCCAACGTTCCTGCTTGGCCACCGGGCGTCCCTTCGGGTCTGGCTGGTGTGGGCCGGCCGGTCGTTCCGGCGCGGTGTGTCAGGGGTGGTCGCGCGTGATCGGGGTCTGTGGGTGCGCGGGTCCCGCGCGCGTAGCGTCGCACAGTGCGCGGTCATGGGCGTAGAGCCACCGTTTCTCTCAGATCCTCGCGCACTTCATGCTCTTTACTGCGCGAAATGGGCGTGCAAGAATCAAAAACGCGCATGAAGACTGTGTGCTCCCCGCTGTCCCGTACGGCCCCGGCCGCTCGCCGCTCCGGCGGCGTACCGAACCGCCGGGCCCGGCCCGACGCCGTGTGCCCGCCCGACTCCCCCTCCGCCGGCACCTCCCCGGTACGCCCGGCGACCCCGCCGCTCACCCACACCCCCGACACCCGACCGACTCCCGCCCTGGGGACCGCTCCCCCGGGCACCGTTCTTCCACAGGAGCCGTGATGTCCCCCGGTACGACCCTGACCGCCTCCGAGATCGCCTCCCAGCCCGACTGCTGGCGCCAGGCGGAACGACTGGCCCCCTCCCTGGAGGAGGTGCTGCCCGGACCCGGCGAGCGGGTGGCCGTGATCGGCTGTGGCACCTCGTGGTTCGTGGCCCAGTCGTACGCCGCCCTGCGCGAACGTGCCGGCCAGGGCCTGACCGACGCCTTCGCCGCCTCCCAGTTCCCCTACGGTCGGGTCCGCGCGGGCGGCCCCGACAGCAACCGTGGCGGCACCCGGCACGGCACCCTCCGCGTCTACGACCGGGTGCTGGCCCTCACCCGTTCCGGCACCACCACCGAGGTGCTGGAGGTGCTGGACACCCTGCGGGGCGAGGTACCGCTGTCGGCGATCACCGCCGACCCCGGCACCCCGGTGATGGAGGCAGCCGACCAGGTCGCCGTACTGGACTTCGCCGACGAACGGTCGGTGGTCCAGACCCGGTTCGCCACCAGTGCGCTGGCCCTGTTGCGGGCGCACCTGGGGCACCGTCTGGAGCCGGTGGCCCGGGACGCGGAACGGGCGTTGGCCGCGAGGTTGCCGGCCGAGGTGGTGCGGGCCGAGCAGTTCACCTTCCTGGGCACCGACTGGACCTACGGTCTGGCCCTGGAGGCGGCGCTGAAGATGCGGGAGGCGGCCGGCGCCTGGACCGAGGCGTACCCGGCGATGGAGCACCGGCACGGGCCGATCAGCATCGCCGCCCCGAACCGGGTGGTGTGGGCGTTGGGCAGGTTGCCCGAGGGGCTGGCGGACAGCGTGCGGCAGACCGGCGCCGTCCTGCTGCACGACTCCTGCCCGGCCAGTGCCCCGGTCGGGGAGCTGGACCCGATGGCGGACCTGGTGCGGGCGCAGCGGGTGGCGGTGGCGGTCGCCGAGGCGCGGGGGATGGACCCGGACCGGCCCCGGAACCTGACGCGTTCCGTGGTCCTGAACTGAGGGACGCGGGCCGATGCGACATGTCATCGCCGTGGACGCGGGCGGCACTTCGATGCGGGCGGCGCTGTTGGCGCCGAACGGGGCGGTACTCCACGGGGACCGGCGGGCTGTGTCTCCGGCGTCCCCGGTGTCCTCGGCGTCCCCGGTCTCTGGTCCTGTCGCCGGTGCGGTACCGGACTTCGTGGAGGAACTGCGGCTGGTGGGGCGCCGTCGTTTCGGCCGGCCCGCCGAGGCGGTGGGGGTCGCCCTGCCGGTCTGGGACGGTGAGCGTCTCGGACGCCCCGGGGAGGGGCATCCGTTCCGGGACGCGTTGGCGGAGGTGGTGGCGGGGGCTCCGGTGGTGTTGACGCACCAGGTGGACGCCGGCGCGGTGGCGGAGGCCCAGTGGGGCGCGGGCCGTGGGTTGGCCCGCTTCTTCTACCTGGCCTGGGGTACGGAGGTGGCCGGCGCGCGGTGTGAGGGGGGCCGTGCGGGGTGGGTGGAGGAGTTCGGGCATCTGCCGGTGTCCGGTCGGGGGCGGCGATGTTCCTGTGGGGCGGTGGGCTGTCTGCGTACGGTGGCCGCCGCCTCGGCGGTGGCCGAGGAGTGGGCGCGGGTGTGTGGGGATCCGTGGGTGGGGGTGGAGCACGCGGCGGAGGCGGCCCGGTGCGGTGACCGGGAGGCGTTGCGGGTGTGGGGGCGGGCGGTGGAGGCGGTGGCCGGGGTGTTGGCGCCGATGTGGGGTGTGCGGCCTCCGGGGGCGGTGGTGGTGGGGGGCCGGTTGGCGGAGGCGGGGTGGCCGGTGCTGGAGCTGTTGCGGGGGGCGTTGGCGCGCCGGTTGCCGGTGGGGCCCTCGTTGGGTCCGGCGGCGACCGGGGACATGGCGGCCTGTGTGGGTGCCGGTCTGCGGGCCTGGGAGGTGTGGCGTCAACTGCGGCGGGCCGAGGGGCAGTTGGCCCGGGTGGGGGTGGCGCGGTGAGGGTGGTGCGGCGGCCGGTGCTGACGGTGACGTTGAACGCCGCCCTGGACGTCACCTACCGGGTGGACGCGCTGTCTCCGCACGCCAGCCACCGGGTGGGCCGGCCGTTGGAGCGGGCCGGTGGCAAGGGGCTGAACGTGGCGCGGGTGCTGTCCGGTATGGGCTGCGGCGTGGTGGTGACCGGCTTCGCCGGGGGCGCTACGGGGGAGCGGCTGCGGAACCTGCTGGCCGGGGAGGGGGAGGGCGCGCGGGACGCCCTGGTGACGGTGGCCGGGGAGAGCCGGCGCACGGTGGCGGTGGTGGAGGAGGGTGGGGGCGCGACGTTGTTCAACGAGCCGGGTCCGACGGTGGACGGGCGGGAGTGGGCGCGGCTGTGTGGGGAGTACCGGCGGCTGTTGCCGGAGTGTTCGGCGGTGGCCCTGTGCGGCAGCCTGCCGCCGGGGGTGCCCCCGGACGCGTACGCGACGCTGGTGCGGGCCGCGCACGAGCAGCGGCTGCCGGTGGTGGTGGACGCCAGTGGCGGGGCGTTGCGGCACGCGTTGACGGCGCGGCCGGAGATCATCAAGCCGAACGTGGAGGAGTTGGCGGAGACCACCGGTCTGGGGTGCCCGTACGCGGCGGCCCGTCGGTTGGCGGACGGTGGGGCGACCGCGGTGGCGGCCTCCCTGGGGGCGAAGGGGCTGGTACTGGTGGCGGGCGCGGGGGGCTGGCGGGCGGAACCGCCGTGGGAGCTGGCCGGTAATCCGACGGGTGCCGGCGACAGTGTGGTGGCCGCGTTGCTGTCGGGGCTGGTGGAGGGGTTGGCCTGGCCGGAGGTGCTGCGGCGGGCGGTGGCGCTGTCGGCGGCGACGGTGTTGGCGCCGGGTGCGGGGGAGTTCGACCGGGAGGCGTTCCGGGAGCTGCTGCCCCTGGTACGGGTGGAGGAGGGGGTTGTGCCGGCGTCCTTCAGTGGGGCGCGGATCGGGTCGCGAACGGGAGAGGAAGGGACGTCATGCCGGTAGCGGGCGGCGCGGAACTGGTGAGGGCGGCGGCGGAGGCCGGTCACGGGGTGGCCGCGTTCAACGTCATCACCCTGGAGCACGCGGAGGCGGTGGTGGCGGCGGCGGAGAACACCGGGCTGCCGGTGATCCTCCAGATCAGTGAGAACGCGGTGCGGTTCCACGACGGCCGGCTGGCGGGCCTGTTGGGGGCCTGTACGGCGGTGGCCGGGGAGGCGGCGGTGCCGGTGGCGCTGCACCTGGACCACGTGGAGGACGTGGGGCTGCTGCGGGCGGCGGCCGGTACGGCGGTGTCCTCGGCGATGTTCGACGCCTCCACCCTGCCGTACGGGGAGAACGTGGCGGCCACCCGGGAGGCGGCGGCCTGGGCGCGTGGCCAGGGCATCTGGTTGGAGGCCGAGTTGGGGGAGATCGGCGGCAAGGACGGGGCGCACGCCCCGGGGGTGCGGACCGACCCGGACGAGGCGGCCTCGTACGTGGCGGACACCGGGGTGGACGCCCTGGCGGTGGCGGTGGGCAGTTCGCACGCGATGACCTCGCGGACCGCCCGGTTGGACCACGGGCTGATCGCGCGGCTGCGCGAGCGGCTGCCGGTACCGCTGGTGTTGCACGGCTCCTCGGGGGTGCCGGACGGGGAGCTGAGGGAGGCGGTGCGCTCGGGCATGGTGAAGGTCAACATCGGTACGGCCCTGAACCTCGCCTACTCCCAGGCGGTACGTGACCACCTGCGCGCCCACCCCGAGGTGGTGGACCCCCGCAAGTACCTCCGGCCGGCCCGGGAGGCGATGACCGACTGCGCGGAACGGCTGCTACGGGTGGTAGCCGGCTGACCCCGGCCCGGGGGCTGGACCGGCCGGACTCGTGCGTCCCCGGCGGCCCGCCGTGACTGAGGGGACCGGGCTCGCGGCTTCGCGGCCGGCGGTGCCGTGCGGGCTTGCCCCGAGGTGGCCACCCCGGGGTTCGGCGCTCCCGTGAGTGGGGCCCCGAGGTGGGTTGCCCCCTGCCGTGACCCCGACACGGGTCCCGGGGCGGGGCCGGCCGGGCCCGTGAGTGGGGCCCGGCGATGAACGGTGAGGCCGGAGGGGGTGCCGTTTGCCGAGGTCGGTCGCCGCCACCCCCGGTTGGGTAGCTGATCGCCCCGAGGTGGGTCGCTCCCCGAGGTGGGGCCGCCCCCTCCGAGACGGGCCCCCGGAGTAGTGCCGCCACCCGGCGAGGTGATTGTCCTCAACGCGGCCCCGAGGTGGGTTGCCCCCTGCCGTGACCCCGACACGGGTCCCGGGGCGGGGCCGGTCGGGCCCGTGTGGGGCTCGGCGATGAACGGTGAGGCCGGAGGGGGTGCCGTTTGCCGAGGTCGGTCGCCGCCCCCCCCGGGTTGGGTGGCTGATCGCCCCGAGGTGGGTCGCTCCCCGAGGTGGGGCCGCCCCCTCCGAGACGGGCCCCCGGAGTAGTGCCGCCACCCGGCGAGGTGATTGTCCTCAAGGCGGCCCCGAGGTGGGTTGCCCCCTGCCGTGACCCCGACACGGGTCCCGGGGCGGGGCCGGTCGGGCCCGTGTGGGGCTCGGCGATGAACGGTGGCGATGAACGGTGAGGCCGGAGGGGGTGCCGTTTGCCGAGGTCGGTCGCCGCCCCCCCCGGGTTGGGTGGCTGATCGCCCCGAGGTGGGTCGCTCCCCGAGGTGGGGCCGCCCCCTCCGAGACGGGCCCCCGGAGTAGTGCCGCCACCCGGCGAGGTGATTGTCCTCAACGCGGCCCCGAGGTGGGTTGCCCCCTGCCGTGACCCCGACACGGGTCCCGGGGCGGGGCCGGCCGGGCCCGTGTGGGGCTCGGCGATGAACGGTGAGGCCGGAGGGGGTGCCGTTTGCCGAGGTCGGTCGCCGCCCCCCCCGGTTGGGTGGCTGATCGCCTCAAGGTGGGTCGCTCCCCGAGGTGGGGCCGCCCCCTCCGAGACGGGCCCCCGGAGTAGTGCCGCCACCCGGCGAGGTGACTGGCCTCAAGGCGGCCCCGAGGTGGGTTGCCCCCTGCCGTGACCCCAACACCGGTCCCCGGGCGGGGCCCACAACAGGGCCTCCACGTGGGCCCCACGAATCGCGCTCCCAACCGGGGCCTTCCACGTGGCCCCCACGAAGCGGGTTGCCCATTGCGGCCGGTGCCCCCATCGCGGGGCCCCCTCAGCCCGGGACCCCATCGCGGGACTCCTCAACGCGTGACCCCAACACGGGTCCGGCCCCACAGAAGGGCCTCCAGGCAGGGCCCCACGAAGCGCGCCCCCAACACGTGACCCCCAACCCGGGCGCCCCACGAAGCGGGTTGCCCATTGCGGCCGGTGCCCCCAACACGGGTCCCCTCAGCCCGGGACCCCATCGCGGGACTCCTCAACGCGTGACCCCAACCCGGCACGCACCCCGGCTCGGGGGCGTCGACGCCCGGGTGGGCCGACTCGGCGGGGTGGGGCGGGGGTTGGGGGCTTGGCGTCCGACCTCGGCGTACCGGCCGACGGGGGCGCCGTCCACGGGACGGCGCCCCCGGGCGCGTACGGGTGTCAGACAGCCGTCACGCGGGGCGGCGTACCTCCACGGTGCGGAAGCGGCTGGCCACGAAGGCGCCGTCGCACAGCGCGGCGTTGGCGGCCGGGTTGCCGCCGGAGCCGTGGAAGTCGGAGAACGCGGCGGTCTGGTTGACGTACACCCCACCGGTGAGGTTCAGCGACAGCTGGGCGCACTCGGTCAGGCACACCTCCTCCAGGGCGGAGGCCACCTCGGGGTCGGTGGTGTAGCCGCCGACGGTCATCGCGCCCTGCTCCCGTACGGTGCGGCCCAGCAGTTCCAGGGCGGAGGGGGTGGAGTCCACGGCCACCGCGAAGGACACCGGGCCGAAGCACTCGGACAGGAAGGACCCCTCGGCCTCCGGCTTGGCGCTGTCCAGCTTCACCACCGTCGGGGTGCGGACGGTGGCCTGGGGGAAGTCGGGGTGGTCGACCGGGCGGGAGGCGAGGGCCACCTCGCCGAGGGAGGGGGCCGACTCCAGCCGCTCCCGTACGCCGGGGTTGACCAGGGCGCCCAGCAGGGCGTTGGCCCGCTGGTCGTCGCCGAGCAGCTTGTCGACGGCGGTGGCGAGGTCGGTGACCACCTCGTCGTAGCTCTTGTGGCCGTCGTCGGTCTCGATGCCGCCCCGGGGGATCAGCAGGTTCTGCGGGGTGGTGCACATCTGGCCGCTGTAGAGGGACAGCGAGAACGCCAGGTTGCCCAACATGCCCCGGTAGTCGTCGGTGGAGTCGATGACCACCGTGTTGACGCCGGCCTTCTCGGTGAACACCTGCGCCTGGGGGGCGTTGGCCTCCAGCCAGTCACCGAAGGCGGTGCCGCCGGTGTAGTCGATGATCCGCACCTCGGGGCGGGTGGCGAGCCGCTTGGCGACGCCCTCGCCCTCGTTCTCGGCGACCAGGGTGACCAGGTTGGGGTCGAAACCGGCCTCGCCGAGCACCTCGCGGGCGATCCGTACGGTGAGCGCCAGCGGCAGTACGGCCCGGGGGTGCGGCTTGACCAGCACGGGGTTGCCGGTGGCCAGGGAGGCGAACAGGGCCGGGTAGCTGTTCCAGGTGGGGAAGGTGTTGCAGGCCACCAGCAGGGACAGGCCCCGGGGCACGGCCACGAACCGCTTGGTGAGGTTCAGCGGGTCACGCTTGCCCTGCGGCTTGGTCCAGGAGGCCACCTCGGGGGTGCGGGCCTGCTCGGCGTAGGCGTAGGCCACGGCCTCCAGCCCACGGTCCTGGGCGTGCGGGCCTCCGGCCTGGAGCGCCATCAGGAACGCCTGACCGCTGGTGTGCATCACCGCGTGGGCGAACTCGTGGGTGCGGGCGTTGATCCGGGCCAGGATCTCCAGGCAGACCACGGCACGGATCTCCGGGCCGGCCTCACGCCAGGCGGGCATCGCGGCGCTGGCCGCCGGGAGCAGCGCCTCCGGGTCGGAGTGCGGGTAGGAGATACCCAGCTCCAGCCCGTACGGGGAGGACTCGGTGGCCGTCCAGCCGTCGACGCCCGGCTGGTCCAGCTCGAACCGGTTCCCCAGCAGGGCGTCGAAGGCGGCCTTGCCCTCGGCCGCGCCGAGGGTGCCGTCCTCCCCGTACGCCTTGGGGTGCTCGGGGTGCGGTGACCAGTAGGCGCGGGTGCGGATGGCGTCCAGCGCCTGGTCAAGGGTGGGGCGGTGCTTCTCGATGAGCCACACCGGGGAGAGCGTCGGGGTCATGGAATGACCAACTCCTCGTCGAGCGGGATCGGACAAGGACGCGCCCTCGCGCGCCACCCCACAGATACTGCAACCGAACGATCGGTCGGTGCAAGGGGGGCGGGCCGTCGGTGGCGGGCCCCGGGCCGAGCGCGTGTGCTTTGATCGGGGCCATGGCAGCCAAGCGCGACACCTACACCCCGGACTCGTTGCTCACGGTCGCCGCCCGGGTGTTCAACGAGCGCGGCTACGACGGCACCTCCATGGAGCACCTCTCCCAGGCCGCCGGCATCTCCAAGTCCTCCATCTACCACCACGTGCGGGGCAAGGAGGAACTGCTCCGGCGCGCGATAAGCCGCGCCCTGGACGAGCTGTTCGCCGTACTGGAGGAGCCCACCGCCCGGGAGGGCCGCGCGGTGGACCGGCTGGAGTACGTGGTGCGTCGCACCGTCGACGTACTGGTGGCCGAACTCCCCTACGTCACGCTGCTGTTGAGGGTGCGGGGCAACACCGACACCGAGCGCTGGGCGATGCGCCGGCGGCGGGAGTTCGACCAGCGGGTGGCCGAGCTGCTGCGCCGGGCCGCCGAGGAGGGCGACCTCAGGCGTGACCTGGACGAACGGCTGGCCACCCGGCTGCTGTTCGGGATGATCAACTCCATCGTGGAGTGGTACCGCCCCGGCCACGGCGACCGGGTCGACGGCGGCCAGCTCGCCGACGCGGTGGTCCTCACCGCCTTCGCCGGACTGCGCCGCTGAGCTGCGGCCGGTATCTGGACCGCGGCGGGCGCCTGGCCCGGGCGGGTACGTGTGGCGCCCGGCCCGGACCCCGACCCTTCCCGTCGCCCCGGCCACGAGGGGGCGGACCGAGCCACCCTCCCCGGGACGGCCGTGAGCCCGTGAGCCCGTGAGGTCGGGGCAACGCCCGGCCGGTCCCCGGCCACGAGGGTGGGAGCCGTTCACCCCGAGGGTGGGAACGGTCCGGTCGAGGCCGGCCCGGACCGCCTCCGAGGGTGCTGTAGCCCGGTCCGTGCCGGGGGAGCCGCCCGGCCGAGGGGCCCGTACCGTACCGACGTACGGCCTGGCCTGGGGGGCCGCCGAGCCCCGGCCGGAGGTCGGGTTCCCCAGGTGCGTTCGGATCACGGGGAGGCCCGCGTGTGCCGTGCCTCGCCGCGTTGTCGCTGTGGGCCGCTGTGGGTCCCATCGGCCGTGTCGGCCGCTGTAGGGGGCGGTCGGCGATGTGCCGCGTCGACTCCTCCTCCGCCTTCCTCCGTCTCATCGCGCACGACACCAGAACGCGCTAACTGACCTGCCAAGGCCCCACGACACTCTCTAGCCGCGCTCCCCGGGGGGTCGCAGTTTGGCCTCCACCACCAACAGGGCGTCGTCCACGAACCGTTCGAACTGCTCGTCGCTGCTCAGGACGGGCAGGTCGGCCGCCGCCCGGGAGTGCGGCAGGTCCAGCTCGGGATGGGCGTCCAGCCAGGGGGTCGGTACCGGCTGTTGCATCTGCCGGCGTAGCGGTTCGTCGACCCGGTCGTAGCGGTAGTCCACCAGCAGGACGAAGGCGAAGACGTCCAACAGCAGTCGGCCCCGGACCGCTACCGCGTCCTGGAGGTCCAAGCCGATGGTGTGGAGGAACGCCAGCAACTCCTCGGAGCGCAACAGCCGTCCAGGGTGCAGTTCCTGCGGGGTGACCGTCTCGTCCAGGGAGATCAGGGTGGCCCGGGGGGCCTCGCGGTAGGCGTTCCGGGTGTCCCGGTAGACCCGTCGCAGGGTGCCCCGCCAGTCGTCGGGGTCGAAGGTGTGGCGGGGGAGCCGCTCCATCATCAGCCGGGCCGTGAGGTCCACCACCTCCTGCCGGTCGCGTACGCAGTTGTACAGCGCCCGGGGGGTGACCTTCAGTTCGGCGGCCAGGCGTCGCATGGTCAGGGCGGTGAACCCCTCCTGTCCGGCGATCCGCAGGGCGGCGTGGGCGATCTGGTCCCGGTCCAGCGGGGGGCGCTCGGCGGCCGGAGGGCGGCCTCGGCGGGGGCGGGCGCCTGGTGAACTCATCGCGGGCCGGCTTCCGATGGGGGACGACGGTGGGGCGTCGAGTGTAGGGCGGGTTCGCCCTCCCCGATTAATTACACACACCGTTGATTTATTGGGGCTCCGCTGCCAAAGTAAGGCGACCCTTACCCGCGCCACGGAGGCGGAGCACCGTGAACAGCCCACCCAACCACCGTCCGCCCACCCTGCGTTCGGTGGTCACTGCCCACCAACGGGGCCTGCTGGCCTCGGCGTTGCTGTCCGTCCTGGCGGCCGGCTGCTCCATGGCCCCCTACATCGCCGTCTACCTCACCGCCGCCGAACTCTTCGCCCCCGGACCCGACGGCATTGACCAGGGACACATCGGCCGCGTCGCGGCCTGGACCGCTGTCGCCGTCGTCCTGCGCTCGGTGCTGTCCGGCGCCTCCTCCCACATCGCCCACGTGTCGGCGTACCGCATCCTGGCCCGGCTCCGGCTCGCCCTCGCCGACCAGTTGCAACGCCTCCCCCTCGGCCGGGTCCAGGCCCGCTCCGGCGGCGAGACCAAGAAGCTGCTCCACGACGACGTGGAGCAGCTGGAGGAGGCGCTCGCCCACGGGGTACCCGACCTTGCCGCTGCCGTCGCCGTACCCCTGACCACCACCGCCCTGCTGGTGGCCGTCGACTGGCGGCTCGGACTGGTCGCCCTGCTCGCCCTGGTGCTGCTGCTCGCCGTCTCCGCCACCGGCATGGCCCTGGCCACCAGGAACAACGCCGCCCTGGCCGCCCACACCACGGTGCTCAACACCGCCGTCCTCAACTACCTCCAGGGCATCAAGGTCATCCGGGGCTACCTCCGCCAGGACTCCGGCTACGACCAGGCACGGGAAGCGGTCATCACCGGTGTCGAACTCCAGGACCGCACCCTGCGCAGCCCGGTGCGCTGGCTGGTCAACGCGATGACCGTGGGCACCGGCCTGGCGGTGGCGCTGCTGCTGCCGGTGGCCGGACACCGCTTCGTCGACGGCGGCCTGGGCCTGGACACCCTGGCGCTGTACCTGGTGGTCGGTCTGGGCTACCTCACCCCGGTGATCTCCCTGGTCGGGGTGCTGGCCACGGTGATGGTGCGGGTGCAGTTCTCCGCCACCGCCGTGCGGGGGATGCTCGACGAGGAACCGCTGCCGGTCCCCGCCGAACCCCGGCTGCCCGAGCGGTACGACATCGCCCTGGAGGGCGTCGAGTTCGGCTACGACCCGGACCGCCCGGTGCTGCACGGCGTCGACCTGCGGATACCCGAGGGCACCAGCTGCGCCCTGGTCGGCTCCACCGGCTCCGGCAAGTCCACCGTCGCCCGGCTGGTCGCCCGTTTCTGGGACACCGGCGCCGGACGGATCACCCTGGGCGGGGTGGACGTGAGGGACATCGACCCGGCCGCACTGGCGCGGCTGGTCGCCTTCGTACAGCAGGACGAGTACGTGTTCGCCACCAGCCTGCTGGAGAACATCCGCATCGCCCGGCCCCAGGCCACCGACAGCGAGGTGGTCGCCGCCGCCGAGTCCGCCCAACTCGGGGAACTGGCCGCCGAGTTGCCCCGGGGCTGGGCCACCGAGCTGAGCGCCGGCGGCGGCAACCTCTCCGGTGGGCAACGGCAGCGGATCTCGGTGGCCCGCGCCCTGCTCAAGGACGCCCCGGTGGTCATCCTCGATGAGGCCACCGCCTCCCTGGACGCGCTCACCGAACGGCGGACCCTCCAGGCGGTACGCACCCTCACCGCCGGCCGCACCACCCTGGCCATCGCCCACCGGCTGGACACCGTGCGGGACGCCGACCGGATCGCGGTGATCGAGGACGGCCGGGTCAGCGCCCTCGGCGACCACCGGGACCTGCTCGCCACCGACGAGGGCTACCGCCGGCTGTGGTCCGCGTACCGGGAGGCCACCGGCTGGCATCTGGTCGCCTCCGACCCGGACGCGCCGGACAGTGGCGCGGGGGCGAGGCACGCAGCCGCCGAGGAGGTGCCCGCCGCCACCCCGCCGCTCGACGACTGGACCCGGGCCGCCCGCGAGGTGGTCCGCCCCGGCGTGGGCGGCCTGGGCTTCCTCGCCCAGTGGCGGGCCCTGCTGGGACGCGGCTGGCCCGAGCTGCTGCGACGCGGACTGGTACGGCTGCTGCTGGAGGGCACCGTACGGTCGGTGCCCCTGGCGGCGGTGTTCCTGCTGCTGGACACGGCGGTACGGCAACAGGGCGGCGGCGAGCCGGTCAGCCACGGACAGGTGTGGGCGGTCACCGCGTTCCTCGCGGTCGGACTGGTGCTGCGGCTGGTCACCGCCGACCGGGCCAACGCGGTGGTCTGGCCGGTCGCCAGCCGGGGCAAGGCCGACCTCCAGCTGTCGGTGATCGAGAGGCTCCGCCGGGTCCCGCTCGGCTTCTTCTCCCGCGTCGACAACGGCCGGGTCTCCACCCTGGTGACCAACGACGTGGTGATGGTCGACTTCCAGAACCTGCCGCAGATGCTCGCCGGCGCCCTGCTCCAACCCCTCTACGTCTCCGTGGTGTTGCTGGTCGTCGACTGGCGGCTGGCGCTGGCCGCTCTGGTCGGGCTGCCCCTGTTCGTGGCGCTCACCGCCTGGAGCGACCGCGTCTACCACCGGGTGTTCGCCGAGGTCCACCGCACCCGGGCGGAGACCTCGATGGTGCTGATCGAGCAGGCCAGGGGAGCCGCCGCGCTGCGCGCCCACCCTGACTCCTCCCTCGCCGTGCGCTACCGGGACGCGGTAGAGCGGCTGCGGCTGGCCAGCGTACGGATGTCGGTACGGGCCGCCCCGGTGACCGCCCTGGCCTCTATCGCGGTGGAACTGGGCCTGGTGGTGCTGATCGTGGTGGGCGCGGCGCTCTACGGGTCTGGCTCGGTGTCGGCCAGCGTGTTGCTGATGTTCCTGCTGCTGTCCCTGGTGCTCTACCAGCCGATACAGGAACTCACCGCCCTCGCGGGCTACCGCCGCAACCAGGAGCAGATCGCCCGCAAGATCGCCGAGGTCTGGGACGCCCCGGTGCTCCCCGAACCCGAGCGGCCCGCCCAACCGGTCGACGCCACCCTGGAGTTCGACGCGGTGCGCTTCGGCTACGGGCCGGACCCGACGCGGGACCCGGTGCTGGACGGGGTCGACCTGTGGTGCCGCCCCGGCACCCTCACCGCCCTGGTCGGCGCCTCCGGGGCCGGCAAGACCACGCTCGCCCACCTCGCCTCCCGCCTGTGGGACGTGGATGCCGGGGCGGTGCGCATCGGCGGCGTCGACCTGCGGGACATGGGCAGCGAGCGGGTGATGAGCTGGGTCACCACCGTCTACCAGGACGTGTACCTGTTCGACGGCACCGTCCGGCACAACGTCACCCTCGGCCGGCCGGAAGCCACCGAAGAGGAGGTGTGGGCCGCGCTCGCCGCCGCCCAGTGCGACGACGTGGTCCGGGCGTTCCCCGACGGGCTGGACCACCACCTCGCCGACGGCGGGGCCAGCCTTTCCGGCGGCCAGCGCCAACGCCTCGCCATCGCCCGGGCGTTGCTCAAGGACTCCCCGGTGCTGATCCTCGACGAGGCGGTGGCCGCCGTGGACCCCCGCACCGAGGCCCGTATCCAGGAGGCGCTGGCCCGGCTGGTGGCCGGACGTACCACGCTGGTGATCGCCCACCGGCTGGAGACGGTCCGCGAGGTGGACCAGATCGTGGTGCTCGACGCGGGGCGGGTGGAGGCCGCCGGTACCCACCGGGAACTGGTCGCTGCCAGCCCCACCTACCGGGCCCTGTGGGAGGCCCACACCCACGACCAACCCGACGCCGACACCGAGAGGGAACCGCACCCCGGGTGAGCCGACGGGTCCCGGGTCGCCGCTCGGGGCGGCGCCCGCTCCGGTGAGGTGCCCGCCTGTTCGCTACGGGGACCACCGCCCCCCCGCCCCGGTGAGGTGCCCGCCCGTTCGTGGCCGGGTCGCTGCGCCTAGGCTGCCCCCGACCGCCGCGCACGTGGTGGGCCATCGGTACCGGCAGGGGGGTTCATGGGCGTCTGGGAGATGCTGGCCGTCCTGCTGGCGGGGGTGTTCGCCGGGGCGGTCAACGCCGTGGTGGGCTCCGGCACCCTGGTCACCTTCCCCGTACTGCTGGCCACCGGACTGCCCCCGGTCACCGCCACCGTCTCCAACGCCCTGGGCCTGGTGTTCGGCTCGCTCAGCGGCGCCTTCGGCTACCGCCGCGAACTGCGCGGCCAGGGGCGGCGGGTGCTGCGGTTCGCCGCCGGCGCCCTGTGCGGAGGCTTCGTCGGCGCCACCCTGCTGGTCAGCCTGCCCGCCGACACCTTCGAGACGGTCGTACCGGTACTCGTCACCCTCGCCCTGGTGCTGGTCATCCTCCAGCCCCGGGCCAGCGCCTGGGTACGGCGACGCCGGGAGCGGCAACAGCAGCCGGCCCGGGCGGACGGCGGGGTCCTGCTGCTGGTCGGACTCACCCTCGCCAGCGTCTACGGCGGCTACTTCGCCGCCGCCCAGGGGATCATCTACATGTCCCTGATGGGGGTACTGCTCGACGACTCGATGCAGCGGCTCAACGCGGTGAAGAACGTGCTCACCGCCGTGGTCAACGGGGTCGCCGCCGGGTTCTTCCTGCTGGTCGCCCACTTCGACTGGACGGCCGTCCTGCTGATCGCGGTCGGCTCGGTGCTCGGCGGACAACTCGGCTCCAGCGTCGGCCGACGGCTGCCACCGACGGTGCTGCGGGCGGCGATCGTGGTGGTCGGCGCCACCGCCGTGGTCCAGATGGTGTGGCCCTGACCGTCCCCGCTCAGGGCGCCGGATCCAGGTCGGTCACCTCGAAGGCCAGCAGCGTACGGGTGGACAGCACCCCCGGGATGGACTGGATCTGGTTCAGCACCAGCTCCCGCAGCGAGCGGTTGTCGGTGGCGTGCACCAGCAGCAGTACGTCGAAGTCCCCACTGACCAGGGCCAGATGGGCCGCGCCGGGAAGCTGCTGCAACCGCTCGCGCACCGAGCGCCAGGAGTTCTGCACGATCTTCAGGGTGATGTACGCCGACGCCCCGTGCCCCGCCCGCTCCTGGTCGATCCGGGCGCTGAACCCCCGTATCACCCCGTCCTCGACCAGACGGTTGATCCGCGCGTAGGCGTTGCCCCGGGAGACGTGCACCCGCTCGGCGACCGAACGGACCGAGGCCCGGCCGTCCCGCCGCAACAGCTTGATGATCTCCCGGTCGATCTCGTCCAGCGGACGGGTGGGCGCCACAGGCGCCGAGGGGGCCACCGACTCGGGCACCTGATCGTTGGCCATCTGTTCCTCGGTCATGCCCGACAGCCTTCCCCTCGTGGACGTACGGCTGCCATCACAGAACGGGGGCGGCCGATTGTCCACAGGTTGCCCCCCGCTGTAGCCAAAATGTGCCCCCCGCCCAACAATCGGTAGCGGGGTGCCCCACCCGTACCCCCGGTGTGACCTGCCCTCGTCCGACACACCCCGTCGGACCGGCCCCGGCGCCCGCCCACCCCGCAAGGAGGTGCTCCGATGACGGTCCTCGAACAGTCCGGTGCGTACCAACCGGCACCGCCCCCCGCCTGGCGTCCCCGCCGTGACCCCGAGCCGCTGCTGCCCGACACGGAGCCGTACCGTCTGCTGGGCACCGACACCGAGGTGGACGAGGCCCTGTTGACCCGCCTCTACGGCGAACTGGTCCGGGGCCGGCGCTTCAACCAGCAGGCCACCGCCCTCACCAAGCAGGGCCGACTCGCCGTCTACCCCTCCACCACCGGCCAGGAGGCCAGCGAGGTCGCCGCCGCCCTGGCGCTCACCGAACGCGACTGGCTGTTCCCCAGTTACCGCGACACCCTCGCCGCCGTCGCCCGGGGAGTGGACCCCGTCGAGGCGCTGACCCTGCTGCGAGGCGACTGGCACACCGGCTACGACCCCCGCTCCACCCGGGTCGCCCCGCTGTGCACCCCGCTGTCCACCCAGCTGCCGCACGCCGTCGGCCTCGCCCACGCCGCCCGCCTCAAGGGCGACGACGTGGTGGCCCTGGCCATGGTCGGCGACGGCGGCACCAGCGAGGGCGACTTCCACGAGGCGCTGAACTTCGCCGCCGTGTGGCAGGCCCCCGTGGTGTTCCTGGTGCAGAACAACGGCTTCGCCATCTCCGTACCGCTGGCCAAGCAGACCGCCGCCCCCACCCTGGCCCACAAGGCCGTCGGCTACGGGATGCCCGGCCGGCTGGTGGACGGCAACGACGCCCCCGCCGTGCACCAGGTGCTGACCGAGGCCGTGGAGCGCGCCCGGCAGGGCGGCGGCCCCACCCTGGTGGAAGCCGTGACCTACCGCGTGGACGCCCACACCAACGCCGACGACGCCACCCGCTACCGCGAGAACGAGGAGGTCGAAGCCTGGTTGCGGCACGACCCCATCGCGCTGGTGGAACAGGAACTGAACCGGCGCGGACTGCTCGACGACGCGCTGCGGGACTCGGCCACCGAGTCCGCCGAGGCCATGGCCAGCGACCTGCGGGACCGGATGAACCAGGACCCCGCGCTGGACCCCACGGAGCTGTTCGCCCACGTCTACGCGGAACAGACCGTCCCCCTCCGTGAGCAGGCGGCCCAGCTGCGGGCCGAACTGGACGCGGAGGCCGACAGCGGCGCGAAGGGTGGAGCGCAGTGAGTTCAGCGACCTCAGCGACCTCGGCAAGTTCGGCTACCTCGGCGAAGTCCGCCACGAAGACCGCCGGGAAGACGGCGCCCAAGCCGGCCACCATGGCCCAGGCCCTCAACCGGGCGCTGCGGGACGCCATGGCCGCCGACGACGACGTCCTGATGATGGGCGAGGACGTGGGCACCCTCGGCGGGGTCTTCCGCATCACCGACGGGCTGGCCGAGGAGTTCGGCCCCCAGCGGTGCGCCGACACCCCGCTCGCCGAGGCCGGCATCCTCGGCACCGCCGTGGGCATGGCGATGTACGGGATGCGGCCGGTGGTGGAGATGCAGTTCGACGCCTTCGCCTACCCCGCGTTCGAGCAACTCGTCTCCCACGTGGCCCGGATGCGCAACCGCACCCGGGGCCGGGTGCCCATGCCGATCACCATCCGCGTCCCCTACGGCGGCGGCATCGGCGGGGTGGAGCACCACAGCGACTCCTCCGAGGCGTACTACACCGCCACCCCGGGCCTGCACGTGGTCACCCCCGCCACCGTCGCCGACGCCTACGGGCTGCTGCGCCGCTCCATCGAGTCCGACGACCCGGTGGTGTTCCTGGAGCCCAAGCGGCTGTACTGGTCCAAGGCCGACTGGAACCCCGACTCCCCCGCCTCCGTGCCGGACATCGGCCACGCGCAGGTGCGCCGCCAGGGCACCTCGGCGACCCTCATCACCTACGGCCCCTCGGTCCCGGTCTGCCTGGAGGCGGCCGAGGCCGCCCGCGAGGAGGGCTGGGACCTGGAGGTGGTCGACCTGCGCACCCTGGTGCCCTTCGACCAGGACACCGTGATCGCCTCGGTGCGCCGCACCGGCCGTGCCGTGGTCGTCCACGAGGCCACCGGCTTCGGCGGCCCCGGAGCCGAGGTCGTCGCCCGGATCACCGAGCACTGTTTCCACTACCTGCACGCCCCCGTGCTGCGGGTCACCGGCTTCGACATCCCCTACCCGGCGCCGATGCTGGAGTCCCACCACCTTCCGGGTGTGGACCGGGTGCTCGACGCGGTGGCACGGTTGCAGTGGGAGAGCGACTGGGTGGAGGGGGCACGGCATGGCTGAGGTGCGGGAGTTCGCGCTGCCCGACCTGGGTGAGGGACTCACCGAGGCGATGATCGTCCGGTGGCTGGTCGAGGTCGGCGAGGTCGTGGTCATCGACCAGCCGGTGGTCGAGGTGGAAACCGCCAAGGCCATGGTGGAGGTGCCCTGTCCGCACGCCGGGGTGGTCACCGCCCGGTTCGGCGAGGAGGGGCAGGACATCCCGGTCGGCTCCCCCCTGGTCACGGTCGCCGTCGGCGCCACCACCGGCACCCCCGACCAGACGGCACCCCAGACGACACCGGGGGCGGCCCCCGAAGCGGCGTCTGCGGCGGCGCGGAACGGCGGCGTATCCGCGCCGGCGCCCGAGGAGGCCGTCAGCTCCGAGTACTCCGGCAACGTGCTGGTCGGATACGGCACCGGCAAGCCGGCCGCCCGCCGGCGCCGGGTGGAGCGGACCGCCGCCGTGGTCGCCAGGCCCCCCGCGCCCCCGGCACCCCGCCCGGAGGCGCCGCTCGGCACCGGCCGGCTCAACGGGGACACCGGGCACCGCAACGTACCGGTGATCTCCCCCCTGGTGCGCCGGCTGGCCCGGGAACACCAGGTGGACCTGACGACACTCACCGGCAGCGGCCCCGACGGGCTGATCCTGCGACGGGACGTGGAGGAGGCGGTACGCGCCGCCACCCGCCCCGCCACCCCGGCCGAGCCCGAGCGCCGGCCGACCCCCGGGGAGCAGCGGGTGCCGCTGCGCGGTGCCCTGGGCGTGGCCGCCGAACGGATGGCCCGCAGCCGGCGGGAGATCCCCGACGCCACCTGCTGGGTGGACGCCGACGCCACCGAACTGGTGCGGGTCCGCGCCGAGATGAACAGCGACCCGGCCCGGCCCAAGGTGTCGCTGCTGGCGCTGTTCGCCCGGATCAGCACCCTGGCCCTGGAGCGGTACCCGGCGCTCAACGCCACGGTCGACACCGAGCGCAACGAGATCGTCCGGCTGCCCGGGGTGCACCTGGGGTTCGCCGCCCAGACCGACCGTGGCCTGGTGGTTCCGGTGGTCAGGGACGCCCACGCCATGAACGCCGAGCGGCTGACCGAGGAGATGGGGCGGCTCACCGAGAAGGCCCGCTCCGGCGGCCTCGGGGTCACCGACCTCACCGGCGGCACCTTCACCCTCAACAACTACGGGGTGTTCGGCGTGGACGGCTCCACCCCGATCATCAACCACCCGGAGGCGGCCATGCTCGGCGTGGGCCGCATCGTCGACCGGCCCTGGGCGCACGAGGGCGAGCTGGCGCTGCGCAAGGTGGTGCAGCTGTCGTTCACCTTCGACCACCGGGTCTGTGACGGCGGCACCGCCGGGGGCTTCCTGCGGTTCGTGGCCGACTGCGTGGAACGACCTTCGTTGCTGCTTCGTTGCCTGTAGAGCGGGAGCCGATCCCGCCGACACGCAGTAGGGTCGTCCGCCCGCGCACCCGATGGGGGTCGTGTGCGTGGGGCGGCTTGGTGAGCACGCGTGGGGGCGCGCTCACCACGAACGCGTCGGTGTGCCGGCGCGTGGAGGAGAGCGAGGCGTCCGGTCACAAGGGGTGCGGACGCTCCGCCAGCCGCGTCCCGTGCGTACGGCCTGTGGGGGGCCCGTACGCACGGGACGCGTCCCTCTTCCACCCCCAGGGCGCGTCGTTCGGATCACCGCCAGGCGCGCGAGCGGCGTCACCGGGAGTGCCGCACCTCGTAGCGTTGTCTCGCCGTGGCGGTCGGGGTCGCCGATGCGCGACGTCGACTCCGCCTCGTTGTCCCCCAGGGCGCACCACACCAGAACGCGCTCACTGATCTCCCCACATCCCCACGACACACCCAGGGAGCCCGACTCCCCCGGCGGCGGTGCGCCCCGCACCGGCCCCCGGGCCGACCGGGAACCGTCGATGGTCATACTTGCCCCGTGGAACCCCTCTTCGACGTGCTGATCCTCGCCGGTGGCGCCGCCCGCAGACTGGACGGAGCGCACAAGCCGGCGCTCACCGTGGGGGGCCGCACCCTGTTGGACCGGGTGCTGGACGCCACCGGGGACGCCGAACGCACCGTGGTCGTCGGCCCACGGCAGCCCACCCGCAGGCCGGTGCGCTGGACCCAGGAGTCACCCCCCGGCGGGGGCCCGTTGGCCGCCGTACAGGCGGGGCTTGGCCACTGCCCCGGCGAGTGGCTGCTGCTGCTCTCCGCCGACCTGCCGTTCCTGAACCGGGAGACGGTGCGTGCCCTGGCCCCCGGCGGTGCGGGCACCGGGGACGGTACGGACGGGGCGTTGCTGCACGACGGACGGGACCAGCCCCTGGTGGGGATGTACCGAACCGAGGCGTTGCGGCACCAACTGGCCGTACTGGCGGGGGAGTTCGGCACCCTCGCCGGGCTGCCGCTACGGCTGCTCACCGACGAGCTGAGGCTGCGCCGGGTGCCGCCGCCGGCGCCGGAACAGACGTGGGACTGCGACACCTGGGAGGACCTGGGCGCGGCCCGCGTCAGGATCAGGGAGCATGAGCGGGTGCTGCACGAATGGATGACGGCCGCCAAGGCCGAACTGGGCGTGGAACTCGACGTCGACCTGGACGTCCTGCTGGACCTGGCGCGGGACGCGGCCCACTCGGTGGAGCGTCCGGCCGCCCCCCTGACCACCTTCCTGGTGGGCTACGCGGCTGCCCAGCGAGGCGGCTCGCCCGAGGACGTGGCCGAAGTGGCCCGCCGCGCCTCGGAGTTGGCCCGCCGGTGGGCGGACGAATGAACCCCGACGATCTGGACCAGGCCCTGGCGCTGGCCAACGGCTGGGGGCCGCGCCCCCACGGGTGGTCCGAGGGCCGGAGCCCCGCGCCCCCGCACGGCTCGGGCGGAGGTGCCGCCCCGACCGGTGGGGGCGCGGCGTCCGCGATCACCGACCTGGACTGGGGCCGGGCCCGCGTCCTGGCCCGACGGCTCGGCAGTCCCGCTCCCCCGGTGACCCTGCCGCTGGACGAGGCCCTGGACCAGCCGCTGGCCACCTCGTTGCCGGCCCTGAGCGACCTGCCCTCCTTCGACTCCTCCGCCATGGACGGCTGGGCGGTGTCCGGGCCGGGCCCCTGGCAGCTGGTGGGCGACTGGGTGCTGGCCGGAGCGGACGAGGGGCCGGCCCTGGCCGACGGGGAGGCGGTACCGATCGCCACCGGGGCGCGGATACCGGCCGGCGCCACCGCCGTGCTCCGCGCCGAACGGGGCGAGGTCGACGGGGAACGTCTGCGGGCCTTCCGTACCCCCCAACAGGGCGCCGACATCCGCCCGCGCGGGCAGGAGTGCCGTCGAGGTGAGTCGTTGCTGGCCGAGGGCACCCAGGTCACCCCGGCCGTACTGGGGTTGGCCTCGGCGGCCGGCTACGACCAGCTGACGGTACGGCCCCGACCCCGGGTCGAGGTACTGGTCCTGGGCGAGGAACTGTTGCGCCGGGGCCGCCCCCGGCAGGGCCGTATCCGGGACGCGCTGGGCCCGATGCTGGCCCCCTGGCTCCGGCGGCTGGGCGCCGAGGTGCTGGTCACCCGGCACCTGGGCGACGACCGGGAGGCGCTGCGGGAGGCGGTCGACACCAGCCGCGCCGACCTGCTGCTCACCACCGGGGGCACCGCGGCCGGCCCCCGGGACCACCTGCGCCCCGTCCTGGACGCGGTGGACGCCGCCCTGCTGGTGGACGGGGTACGGGTGCGGCCGGGGCATCCGATGCTGCTGGCCCAACTGCCCGGCGGGGTACCGCTGGTGGGGCTGCCCGGTAACCCCCTGGCGGCCGTCGCGGGGCTGCTGACCCTGGTGGAGCCCCTGCTGTTCGCTCTGGCCGGCCGACCCCAACCACCCCTGGTCGCCGCCCGGTTGGCCCGCCCGGCCACCGGCCACCCTCGGGATACCGTGCTGCTGCCGGTGGCCCTGGACCGGCCCGGGGGCGCACCGGGGGAGTCGGGTGACGCCTGGAGTGCGGAGTACCGGGCCGAGGGCGGGCCGGAGGAACGGCGGTTCGCCGAGCCGTTGGAGTTCGCCGGCCCGGCGATGCTGCGGGGCGTGGCCTCGGCGGACGGGCTCGCGGTCGTACCTCCGGGCGGTGCCGAGGCGGGAGGGACCGTGTACGTGAGGGAGGTGCCGTGGCGCGACTGAGGCGTACCCGGAACCGGCGGCCCACCGAGGTCGCGGTGGAGGACCAGACCTCCCGCAGCGTGCGGCTGCCCCACCGGTCGGCCGGGCCGCTGCGCCAGGTGGTCCGGCGGCTGTTGCTGGCGCTGCTGGTGATGGCGGTGACCGCGCTGCTGGTCTATGTGGAACGGGACGGATACCGGGACAACTACGACGGTTCGGTGTCCCTGCTGGACAGCGTCTACTACACCACCGTCACCCTCTCCACCACGGGCTACGGTGACATCGCGCCGGTCAGTGACAGCGCCCGGCTGTTCAACATCCTTCTGGTCACCCCGTTGAGGGTGCTGTTCCTCATCATCCTCGTCGGCACCACCCTGGAGGTGCTCACCGAGCGCACCAGGGAACAGTGGCGGCAGTCCCGCTGGAGGTCCCAGTTGCGTGATCACACCGTCATCGTCGGCTTCGGCACCAAGGGCCGTTCCGCCGCCCAGACCCTGATCTCCAGCGGACTGGTCAAGGAGCGCATCGTGGTGATCGACCCCAGCTCCAAGGCCGTGGAACTGGCCACCTCCGAGGGGTACGCGGCGGTGATGGGGGACGCCACCCGCTCCGGTGTGCTGCTGAGGGCCCAGGCGCAGCGGGCCAAGCAGATCGTCATCGCCACCCAGCGGGACGACACCGCCGTACTGGTCACCCTCACCGCCCGTCAGATCAACCCCCGCATCAAGATCGTCGCCGCGGTACGGGAGGAGGAGAACGCCCCCCTGCTGCGGCAGTCGGGCGCCGACTCGGTGATCACCAGTTCCAGCGCCGCCGGCCGGCTGCTGGGCGTCTCCACGGTCAGTCCCAGTGCCGGTTCGGTGATCGAGGACCTCATCCACCAGGGCAGCGGCCTCAACCTCAGCGAACGTCCGATCACCAAGGCGGAGGCCGGGCGTTCCCCACGGGAGTTGGAGGACCTGGTGGTCTCGGTCCTGCGGGGGCACCGCATCCTGGGCTTCGACGACCCGGAGGCGGCGACCCTCCAGCTCACCGACCGGGTGGTGGTGATCCGTCGGGCCCCGGAGAGCGAGGAGAGCGGCGCCGGTCATCCGCCTCGGGGCCAGGTCAACCCCCCTCGGGGCACCGCGAGTTGAGGCCGCGAACCTCTTGCGGGTGCCCACGCGCCCTCTGGCGGTTGCGCCCGGTGGGCGGCTTCCGACACGGCTGGCCCTTGCGACCGAGCGTCGTCGTGGCCGTCGTCGACGCCATCGGGAACCTCGCGCCATCGGACGCTGCACCTGCGTCTGGACGTGGCCCGAGTTGACGCCTCGCGGGGGCGTTCCCCGCTACGGCTTGTGGGGGTGAGCGGGCAACCCGCGCCCGGTGGGGGTGGCTGACGCCGGCTCAGGCGCCGTTCCGTGCCGGGCCCCGGCGCCAGGGGGTACGTCGGTCGAGCACCCGGCACGGAACGGGTTCCCGGACGGCGGCCTGCGCTGGCCGCTCAACCAGCGCACCGACCGGCCCCGTCCCTCGCCCACGGGGGTGCAGATCCCCGGGAGGACCATTCTGGCCCGAGGAGTCCGACGAAACCCCGTTCGCTCGGCGGTTTCGGACGATCCCACCATTCAGCGCCCCAACTCCACCGAAACCGGAGCCGGTTGACGCCCGTGACGGGTAAGGGTCAGGACGCCTTGAGGAGTTCGCCCTGCCGGTCGTCCCGCCACTTGAGGATCTTGTCGAAGGTGACCACGGCGCCGTTGCCCGGCAGGTTCTCGAAGCGCACGTGGTCGGCGAGGGACTCGATGAGGAACAGGCCACGGCCGTTCTCGCAGTCGGTGGCGCGTTCTATGGACGGGGGGCAGGGCAGCGGGGCACGGGGTGGATCGAAGCCCGGGCCCGCGTCCGTCACCTCGATACGGCAGAGGTCTCCCTCCACGTAGGCGCTGACCCGGTAGGCCTCGGAGTGTTCGCCGTTTCCGTGCTCCACCGCGTTGGCGCAGGCCTCACTGAGCGCCAGGGAGATTTCGTAGGAGATGTCGGGATCGACTCCGGCGGTTTCCATGGTGCCCAGCAGGAGCCTTCTGGCGAGGGGCACGCTCGCCGCCTCACGTCGCAAGTGGAGAGACCACCAGATGCTCATGCTCTTGCCTCCTGGCCACGGCTCGACGGCCGGCCCCACAGGGGCCACGTAGCCACATGGGTACCTATTGCCCCAGACCGGCGGGACTAAGCCCCCGGTATCCCGGTGTCCCCGGTTTGGGGGCACGAGCGTGTCCACCCGGAGTCCGTACCGTGATCGTCGTCCGGGAACCGGACCCTCCACCCTCGGTCGACAGGGGGCGGCGCCGAACGGTCCGGTGACGGGTGGGATGATGGCGCCGCCATGGCCGCTGGTGGGAGCTTCCGACTGCTACGGGCCGCGCTGTTCGCCGCGGCCTGCGTGGCGTTGTCCGCCGGCGCCCACCTGTTCGCCGGCGGAGACCTGGGGGTGTGGCCCCTGCTGTGGGGCACCCTGCTGGTCCTGGCGGTGGCCGTGCCCCTGGCCGGTCGGGAACGCGGAGGCCGGGGCATCTGCGCCGCCCTCGGAGCGAGCCAACTCGGGCTGCACCTGCTGTTCTCCCTGTGTTCCGGGGGTGCCCACACCGGTACCCACCCCGTCGACGAGGGCGAACGGCTACGACAGTTGGCCGCCACCCTGCTGTGCGACGAGCACCGGGCCGGCCCGTTGACCGAGGCCCGGGCCCGGCAGGTCGTCGCCGACGCCGGCCTGTCCCCCGACGTCGCCGGCCACGCGGGTCACCTCCAGGGCACCGGCGGATCCCCGGTGGACGGCGTGCTGCACGGCGCCCTGGAGCAGTTGGCCGACTGGCCGATGCTGCTCGCCCACCTGCTCGCCGCGTTGGCCGTGGGCTGGTTGGTGCGGCGCGGCGAGGTGGCGCTGTGGCGGCTGGTACGGGCCGCCGGTACGGGACTTGGGGCGGTCACCTCCTGGTGGGTGGCCGTGGTGTGGGCCCGGGGGCCGCTGACCCGCCCGCGCCCGATGTGGGTGGTCGCCGCCCCGGAACGGGCCGAGGCGAAGCGTCAGGTCCCCCTGTTGCGGCACGTGGTGAGCCGTAGGGGCCCACCGGGCGGGGACCGTTCCCCGTTCGACCTCGCGGCCTGAGGTCCATCCCGCTGTGGTGACGGCACCGGTGGGGTGGCCGCCGCGAGCGCGCCCCTGCGCGGGTGGGCCACCGGCCCGCCGAACCTCCCGTGCCGTCAAGTGGAGTGGAACCCGATGCATCAGTCCGTACGACGCCTGCTCGTGCTCGGCGGGGTCACCGTGACGGCCCTCACCCTGGGCACCGGCCCGGCCCTGGCGCACGTGAGCGTGCCCGAGACCGCCGAGCGGGGCGGCTATGGAACCGTCAACTTCAAGGTCCCCAACGAACGGGACAACGCCTCGACGGTGAAGGTCGAGGTCTTCCTGCCCAAGGAGCATCCGCTGGCCTCGGTCATGCCCCAGCCGGTACCGGGCTGGAAGGTGAAGGTCACCCAGTCCAAGCTGGACAAGCCCCTGGAGTCCCACGGGCGGAAGATCACCGAGGCGGCCAGCAGGATCGTGTGGAGCGGCGGGGAGATCAAGCCCGGCCAGTTCCAGCAGTTCCCGGTCTCCCTCGGCCAACTCCCCTCCAAGGGTGACCAGTTGGTGCTCAAGACCCTCCAGACGTACGACAACAAGGAGGTCGTGCGGTGGATCGAGGAGCCCAAGAAGGGGGAGAAGGAGCCGGAGACCCCGGCGCCGGTGCTGCGACTGACCGCCCCCGAGGAGGACGGTCACGGCGGCACCGCGCGACAGACCGACTCCAAGGACTCCGGGGACTCCGGCAAGGGCGACCAGGACCAGGCGGCGAAGTCCTCGGGCAGCGACACCACCGCCCGGGTGCTGGGCGTGGCGGGCATCGTGATCGGCGCCGCCGGGGTGGCCTTCGGCGCGCTGGCCGGACGGAGGCGTGGAGCATGACCCGGACCCTGCACCCCCGGGGTCGACGCACCGGCCGTACCCGTACCGCGCGGGCGGCGGTGGGCCTGGGCGCCCTGGCCGCCCTGCTGCTGACCGGCTGCGGCGGCTCGGACGGTGACTCCGACCAGCACGACCACGACGCGGCCAAGGTCGAGGGCGGCAGCTCGCCCAAGAAGGGTTCGGTGCTGGACCGCCCCTTCGAGAAGCCGGACCTGACGCTCACCGACACCACCGGTGAGGAGTACGACCTGATCGAGGCCACCAAGGGCCGGCCGACACTGCTGTACTTCGGCTACACCCACTGCCCGGACGTCTGCCCCCTCACCATGGGCAACATCGCGGTGGCCAAGTCCAAGCTGCCCAAGGCACAACAGAAGCGGCTGCGGGTGGTGTTCGTCACCTCGGACCCCAAGCGCGACACCCCCAGGGAACTGGGCAAGTGGCTACGCTCCCAGGACCCCTCCTTCGTCGGGCTCACCGGTGACTTCGACACCATCCAGGCCGGCGCCCGCAGTGTGGGCATCTCCATCGAGCCCTCGTACAAGAAGAAGAACGGGGACGTCGTCTCCACCCACGGGGCCCAGGTGCTGGCCTTCTCCCCGAAGGACGACCGGGCGCACGTGCTCTACGGCGAGAACGTGCCCGAGTCCACCTACACCAAGGACCTGCCCAGGCTGGTGAAGGGGGAGAACCCGTGACGGCAGTGCGTACCGCCCTGGTGGGCGCGCTGGTCGGGGTACTCGCCCTGGCCGGCTGCGGGTCCGAGGACTCGGGAGACGAGGCCAAGGCCGCGCCGGAACTGTCGGCGACCGGGGCCTACATGCCCCAGCCGCTCAACGACGAGATGGCCGGCGGCTTCCTGGTCCTGCGGAACAAGGGCGAGCGGGCCGACCGCCTGGTCGGCGCCCGCTCGAAGGTCGCCGGCAAGGTGGAGATCCACCGTACGGTCGACCAGCAGATGCAGCGGGTGAAGTCCCTGCCGGTACCCGCCGACGGGGAGTTGGCCCTCAAACGGGGTGGCAACCACCTGATGTTCCTCGACCTGAGGGACAAGCCCGTCAAGGGCGACAAGGTGACGGTGACCCTGCGCTTCGCCGAGTCCCGGCCGCTCACGGTGTCCATGCCGGTGCGGGCCACCAACCACATGCCCCACCACTAGGGAGCGACGTGAACCGGGGGTGAGCGGGCCCCGACGTCCCGCGCCTCAGCGGAAACCCGAGGCGCGGGACGTCCCCGGGACCGCTGCGCCAAGGGCCGACCGCGGTCCATCGAGGCGCGGCGTCGGGCCCGCTCACCCGCCACGTTCCGAACGCGCGCCCCTGGTACTTCCAAGGGAGAGAACGATGCCTGCCACCGCCACGGCAACGGGCCGTCGTGGAGCACCCCGCTGGTGGTGCGCCGCGCTGGTGACCGCGCTGTGCGCCCTGTGGGGCGTCCTCGGCACGGCCACCCCGGCCTCGGCGCACGCCGCGCTGACTGACAGCGACCCCAAGTCCGGGGCGGTGCTCAGCAGCGCGCCCCGACAGGTCACCCTGACGTTCTCCGAGGGGGTCTCGATCTCCGAGGGCGCGATCCGGGTGCTCGACCCCAGGGGCAAACGGGTCGACACCGGAGAGCTGCTCGACCTGTGCGGGGAGAACCTCGTCCGCTACGGCACCCCGCTGCACTCCGGCCTCCCCGACGGGACCTTCACCGTCGCCTGGCGGGCGGTGTCCGCCGACAGCCACCCGGTGTCCGGGGCGTTCACCTTCTCCATCGGCGCCCCCTCCAAGACCTCGGTGTCGGTCAGCGAGGAACCGGTGGGGAACGAGGGCCCGGTGGGCCTCACCTACGAAACGGCCCGCTACCTCGCCTACGGGGGCCTGACGGTCCTGGTCGGCGGAGCGTTCTTCGTACTGTTCTGCTGGCGCGAGGCCGCCGGCTCCCGACCGGTCCAGCGGCTGATCAGCGGAGGCTGGGTGACCCTCACCGGGGCCACGCTGCTGATGCTGCTGCTGCGTGACTCCTATACCGGGCAGGGCAGTTGGGGCGAGGTGTTCGACCCGGGCGGCCTCTCCCAGGTGATCGGCACCAAGACCGGCACCCTGCTGGTGAGCCGACTGCTGCTGCTGGGCGTGGCCGCGCTGTTCCTGGCCGTACTGTTCGGGCCGTTCGGCCGGGAACGGCCCGCCGAACGCCAACGTGAACTGGTGTGGGGGCTGAGCCTGGGCGGCGGGGTGCTGGCCACCGGGGTGGCCGGCACCTGGGCCATGGCCGAGCACGCCTCCACCGGTCCCCAGCCCGCCCTCGCCATGCCGATGTCCGTGCTCCACCTGCTGGCGGTGGCGGTCTGGCTGGGCGGACTGGCCACTCTGCTGCTCGCGCTGTACCGGCCCGAGGGCGCACCCTTCGCGGCGGTACGACGCTTCTCCGGCGCGGCCATGACGGCGGTCGCCGTACTGGTGGTCACCGGCGTCTACCAGTCCTGGCGGCAACTCGGCGGCTGGGGCACGCTCACCGGCACCCACTACGGGCGGCTGCTGCTGTGGAAGCTCGCCCTGCTGCTGCCGTTGCTGGTGCTGGCCTGGTACTCCCGTCGGGGCCTGGCCCGCTGGTTCGCCTCCACCACCTCTGACGTCCCCTCGGCTTCCGCCTCCGCCGCCTCCCTCCCCTCCGCCCAGCGGCTTCCCGCTCCGGTGCCGGCCACGGCCAACGCCGGTGTGGGGGACGGGGCACCACTCCCCGGTCAGCCCCCGGGGGATCACGCCTCCCCGGGCGGCGTCCCCGAGCCGGCACCCCCGGCCTTGGACGGTGCCACCCCGGGGGCGCGGGCCGAGAGCGGCCCCGCGCACCGGTCGCCCCGCTTGAACGGCGACGCCCCGGGGTTCCCGGTGAGGGGAGCCGCTTCCCGGGACAGCTCGGGGGGCGCCCCTGAGGAGGACGCTGCCGCTGGGGGTGGCTTTGAGGAGGATGCCGCTGGGTGCGGCTCGGCTGGGGATGCCGGGTCGGGGGGTGCCTCGGGTCGCGGTGCTCTTGGTGACGGCGACTTTGATGAGGGTGCCTTTGCGGACGGCCCTGAGCGCGGTGCCTCTGAGGGGGGTGCCGGTGCTGGTGAACGTGCCTCGGGAGAGGGCGCCGGAGCTGGGGGTGCCTCGGGTAGCGGTGTTCCAGCTGGGGGTGCCGACCTGGGGGGTGGGTCCTTGGAGGGGGACCACTCCGGGCGCGGTGCCTCTGAGGGGGCCGCCGGTGAGCGTGCCTCGGACGGTGACCCCGAGAGGGGGGACCGCGCGGCCGGGGGGCCGGTGACTGGTGGCCCCGTGACCGGGGGCTACGGGGCCCGTTCGGGGAAGCGGCCACCGACCTCGGGGGAGGGCCCGGGGGCTGACCGTACCGAGGAGGGGGAAGGCGAGGGCACTTCGCACCCCGACTCCTCCGAGGAGGGGGCCTCGCCCTCCGACTCCTCCGAGGTGGGGGAGGGCGACCCGGAACGGGCGGCGCAGCTGGCCCGACAGCGCGCCGCCGTGGAGCTGGCGCGGCGCCGCAGGGAGCGGGACGCCGACCCGATACGGGTACGGCTGCGGCGTACGGTGCTGGCCGAGGCCGTACTCGCCGCCGCCGTCCTGCTGGTCGCCACCCTGCTGACCGGCACCGAGCCGGCCCGTACCGAGGACGCCGCGCGGTCGGGGGACGCCCCCGCCGTGCCCAACCGCCCCATCAACGTGCGACTGCCCTTCGACACCTCGGGGCCCGGGGGCAAGGGGACCGCCGAGGTGAACCTGGACCCGGGGCGTAGCGGCGCCAACACCCTGCACCTCCGACTCACCGACCCCAGGGACAGGCCGTTGCGGATGCTGGAGCTGAAGGCCAGCCTCACCCAGAAGGACAAGGACATCGGCCCGTTGCCGGTCAGGTTGAAGTCCGAGGAGAAGGGCCACTGGAGCAGTCAGGGGCTGAGGCTGCCGGTCGCCGGCGACTGGGAGCTTGCCCTCACCCTCCGCAGCTCGGAGATCGAGCAGGTCACCGAGACCCGGAAGCTCACCATCGGCTGAGCGGCACGACAAGGACAACCACCCATGGACGAGCGACACCTCTCCCGCCGACGCCTGTTGGGAACCGTCGGGGCCACCGGAGCGGCCGGTGTGGCCCTGGGCGCCACCGGCGGCGCTCTGGTGGCCCACGCCCAGGACGGCGAGCCGGCGACCGAGTTGGCCAGTGTGGGCGCGACCCGGGTGCCCTTCCACGGGCGCCGGCAGAGCGGGATCACCACCCCCCAGCAGGCGTACGCCCATCTCGCGGCCTTCGACCTCAAGCCCGGGACCGGACGGAGGCAGGCCGCCGCGCTGATGCGCCGCTGGTCCCGTACGGCCGCCGAGCTGATGGCCGGGAGGGAGCCGGAGGGGGACAGCGGGGTGGCCCGCGACGCCGGACCCTGTTCGCTGAGCGTGACCTTCGGTTTCGGGCGGAGCTTCTTCGGGCGCACCGGGCTGAAGGCCCAACTGCCGCGTCAGCTGGCCCCGTTGCCGGAGTTCTCCATGGACCAGCTGGACCGTGACCGTTCCGAGGGCGACCTGTGGGTGCAGATCGGCGCCATGGACGGGCTGGTGGCCTTCCACGCGCTGCGGGTCCTTCAGCGGCAGGCCGCCGGGTACGCCGGACTCCGCTGGCAGATGAGCGGTTTCCACCGCTCCCCCGGCGCCACCGCCCAGCCGATGACCGGCCGCAACCTGATGGGCCAGGTGGACGGGACCAACAACCCCAAGCCCGAGGAGAAGGACTTCGACCGCCGGATCTTCGTGCCGTCCGACGGCCAGCCGTCCTGGATGGCGCAGGGTTCCTACGCGGTCTTCCGCCGCATCCACATGCTGCTGGACGACTGGGAGAAGAAGCCGCTGGCCGCACAGGAGAGGGTGATCGGTCGGCGGAAGTCCGACGGCGCCCCGCTGTCGGGTGGCGAGGAGGACACCGAGGTCGACCTGGACAAGAGGGTGGACGGGGAGCTGGTGATCGCGGCCAACGCCCACGTGCGGGTGACCGCGCCGGAGAGCAACGGCGGCGCGGCGATGCTGCGGCGCTCCTTCTCGTATCACGACGGCTTCCGTTCGGACGGCTCCCCGGACGCCGGGTTGCTGTTCGTGGCATGGCAGGCGGACCCCCTCAAGGGCTTCGTACCGGTGCAGCGGAAGCTGGACCGGGGGGACGCGCTGTCCCCCTTCATCCGGCACGAGGCCAGCGGACTGTTCGCGGTGCCCGGGGGTGCCGCCTCGGGGGAGTACGTGGGGCAGGCGCTGTTGGAGGGCTGACCCCGATGGGGCCCTGCCGGAGTCGCCCGGGGCGGGACCCGGGTGCGCTTCGGGACGGGGCGGCTGCCCACCCAGTGAGACGGGTCGGTCGATGTCGCTGGTGGGACTACTGTGGCCACATGTCAGTGAGCCGCTATACCTATCTGGGCCCGGAAGGGACGTTCACCGAGGCAGCCCTGCGTACGCTGCCGGAGGCCGCGACCCGGGAGCTGCTGCCCATGGTGTCGGTGGCCGCCACCCTGGACGCGGTCCGTGGAGGTCAGGCGGCGGCGGCCCTGGTACCCATCGAGAACTCGGTGGAGGGCGGGGTCACCACGACTCTGGACGAGCTGGCCCGGGGCGAGCCGCTGGTCATCTACCGCGAGGTGCTGCTGCCGATCTCCTTCGCGCTGCTGGTGCGTCCCGGAACGAAGCTGGAGGACGTCAAGACCGTCACCGGCCATCCGGTGGCCCAGCCGCAGGTGCGGAACTGGTTGGGCAGCCATCTCCCGGACGCGCACTGGGAGTCGGCGGCCTCCAACGCGGACGGCGCCCGGCTGGTGCAGGAGGGGCGTTTCGACGCGGCCTTCGCCGGGGAGTTCGCGGCGGCCACCTACGGGCTGGAGGCCCTGGTGACCGACATCCACGACGCCCACAACGCCACCACCCGCTTCGTGCTGGTGGGGCGCCCGGCCCGGCCGGCGGCCCCCACGGGTGCGGACAAGACCTCGGTGGTGATGTGGCTGCGCGAGGACCACTCCGGTGCGCTGCTGGAGCTGTTGCAGGAGTTCGCCTCCCGTGGCGTCAACATGATGAGGATCGAGTCCCGCCCCACGGGGGAGGGCATCGGACGCTACTGCTTCTCGGTGGACTGCGAGGGCCATGTCACCGACCGTCGGGTGGGTGAGGTCCTGATGGGGCTGAAGCGGGCCTGTGCCCAGGTCCGGTTCCTGGGCTCCTATCCGCGCGCCGACGCGGTGGCACCCCAGCTTCGTGAGGGCACCTCGGACAAGGCGTTCGAGGAGGCCTCGGACTGGCTGAACCGCTGCATGGACGGGCGTGCCTGAGCGGTCGGTGGGACCGGCCGTCAGTGGTGGGCGCCCGGTCCGGCGTACCGTCCGGGGGCTGTGACCAGGGGCGGTTTCTCTCCCGAATCGAGTTGTCCACAGGGTGCGTGGAGGCTGTGAATAACTTGTCGTCAAATCCGGCGTACGACGTGAATGCCGCGAAAGGTGACGTGTGCGGCGAACCGGCGAGCATACTCCGGGTGGCGTGACCCTGGGTGTCCGTCGGGTTTCGTCGGGCAATTCTCCCTGGAACAGGGCATAGCGACAGGGGAAACGGCCCAAGAACTTCCGCCCCCACCCCCGCTCACCACGGCTTCTCCCGGTCGGCCGGGGCGGGCCCGCCCGCCACCCCCAGCCTGTGGATAACTTGCCGTAATCCTCACCCCCCTGTGGACAGAAGTCCCTCCGTGCGGACCTCATGGGGGCAACGTCCCTGGTCGAACGGCGGACCCGGCCAGGTGTGCCGGGCACCCGGCGCCCCACTCGTCGCGTATCTCTCATCAACCTGTGCACTCCCCTCGTGTCTCTCGTCCTGCCGTGGCTCTCGCCGTCCCGTCGGAGTCGCCTCGGCGCCCACCCGGGCTGAGTCCGTGCCGACCCCGAGCGACCCCGGCTCCGGCCGAGCCGGCCCCGTGGAGCACCCGGGCTGAGCCCGTGCCGACCCCGAGCGACCCCGGCTCCGGCCGAGCCGGCCCCGTGGCCCACCCGGGCCGGACCCCGGTCGCCGGCCGCGCCGAGGCGCCGCCTCCCGGAAGGCGCTGACGCCCCGTCCGGGCGGCCCTCACCCTGTAGACGCTCCAGCGCCCCTTCTTGTGAGGTCGGCTGTTCTGTGGGGACCGCTGTGTGAGGTCCGCCTCGGCGGAACCACCCCGGCAGTTCCGCCCCCGGTGGGCCGGCGTGGGGCAACCGGCCCACCGGGCACGGTCGGTGGGGTTCGAGAGGGCCGAGGGGCTCGGGGTGACGTACGGCGGACTCCGTCCACCGCCAGATCTGGCGGTCGGCGGCGCCCGGTACCCTGTCGCTCGTGATTGACCTTCGCCAGCTCCGTGAGGACCCCGACCGCGTACGCGCCTCCCAGCGCGCCCGAGGAGAGGACGTCGCCCTCGTCGACTCCCTCCTGGAGGCCGACGAACGACGTAGGTCCTCCTCCACCCGCTTCGACGAACTGCGTGCCGAACAGAAGCAGTTGGGCAAGCAGATCCCCAGGGCACAGGGTGAGGAGAAGACCGAGCTGCTGAAGCGGGCCGGCGAGCTGTCCGCCGCCGTCAAGGCCGCCGACGCCGCCCAGGACGAGGCCGCCGAGGAGGCCGAGCAGCTGCTCAGGAAGCTGGGCAACCTGGTGCACCCCGAGGTGCCAGTCGGTGGCGAGGAGGACTTCACGGTCCTGGAGACCCACGGCCAGGCCCGGGACTTCGACGCCGAGGGCTTCACCCCGCGCGACCACCTGGAACTCGGCCAGCTGCTCGGCGCCATCGACACCGAACGCGGCGCCAAGGTCTCCGGCTCCCGCTTCTACTACCTCACCGGCGTCGGCGCCCTGCTGGAACTGGCCCTGGTCAACGCGGCCCTGGCCCAGGCCACCGCGGCCGGCTTCACCCCCATGCTGACCCCCGCCCTGGTCAAGCCGCAGGCCATGGAGGGCACCGGCTTCCTGGGGCAGGCCGCGCAGGACGTCTACCACCTGGAACAGGACGACCTGTACCTGGTCGGCACCTCCGAAGTGCCCCTCGCCGCCTACCACATGGACGAGATCGTCGAGGCCGAGCGGCTGCCGCTGCGCTACGCCGGGTTCTCCCCCTGCTTCCGCCGCGAGGCGGGCTCCTACGGCAAGGACACCCGGGGCATCTTCCGGGTGCACCAGTTCGACAAGGTGGAGATGTTCTCCTTCACCAACCCGGAGGACGCCGAGGAGGAGCACCGCCGACTGCTGGAGTGGGAGAAGCAGTGGCTGACCTCCCTGGAGCTGCCGTTCCAGGTGATCGACGTGGCCTCCGGTGACCTGGGCGCCTCCGCCTCCCGGAAGTACGACTGCGAGGCGTGGATCCCCACCCAGGGGAAGTACCGCGAGCTGACCTCCGCCTCCAACTGCGACTCCTTCCAGGCCCGCAGGCTGGCCGTACGGATGCGGGACGGCAAACGGACCCGCCCGCTGGCCACCCTGAACGGCACCCTCTGCGCCGTACCCCGCACCATCGTGGCCCTGTTGGAGAACCACCAGCGGGAGGACGGTTCGGTACGGGTGCCCGAGGCGCTCCGCCCCTACCTGGGGGGTCGTGAACTGCTGGAGCCGGTGGCGCCGTGACGGACACCGTGCCCGCGACCGGGGCCGCCCCGGTGGACGGTTTCCCCTACGCCCTGGTCGCCACCGACCTGGACGGCACCCTGCTGCGGACGGACCACAGCGTGTCCCCGCGCGCCCGCGAGGCGCTGGCGGAGGTCGTGCGTCGGGGAGCCACCCACGTGGTGGTGACCGGGCGCGGGGCCGCGGTGACCGAACCGGTGCTGCGTGAGCTGGGGTACGAGGGACTGGCGGTGTGCGGGCAGGGCGCCCAGCTCTACCACGCCGGCGAACGACGGCTGTTGACCTCCCTCACCCTGGACCGTGGCGTGGCCCGGGCGGCCCTGACCAGGGTCCAGGAGGAGCTGGGCACCCTGATGGTGTCCGCCTCCCGGGACGGCCTGGCCGGCGAGGTCGTCCAGGAACCGGACTTCCGTACGCTGGGCCCGCTCGCGGTGCGGGTGGTCCCCCGGGAGGAGTTGCTGGACGAGCCGGTGACCAAGCTGTACGTGCAGCACCCCCGGCTGTCCGACGAGGTGTTGGCGAAGTCCTGCCAGAAGCTGGTCGGCGACCTGGTGACCGTGGTGCTGTCCGGCCCGGACATCGTGGAGCTGCTGCCGCTGGGGCTGACCAAGGCCTCGGGGATGTCGCTGGTGACCCGGCGGCTCGGCCTGCGGGGAGCCCGCAGCATCGCCTTCGGGGACATGCCCAACGACGTGCCCCTGCTGGGCTGGGCCAGCCACGGGGTGGCGATGGGCGGCGCCCACCAGGAGCTGCTGTCGGTGGCCGACGAGGTCACGGCCACCAACGACGAGGACGGCGTGGCCCTGGTGCTCGAACGGCTGCTGTCGGAGGCCTGAACCGGGCGGCCGTCCGGCCACCGGAGGCCGAAGCTCAGCCGTCGTCCGCCTCGTGCCACAGCGCCACCTCCCGGGCCATCCGGGCCAGTTCGGTACGTACCCACGCCGGGTGCAGCACCCGTACGTCGGTGCCGAACTGGAGGAGCTGGCGCACCGCGGGGCGCGCGGGGTAGGCCAGCTCCACGGTCACCCACTCCCCGTCGGGGGTGGCGGCGTCCTCCTCGTCCGGTGGCGGGCCGGTCAGGATGGAGCCGACGATGCGGCGGAACCGGCCCAGCCGGTCACGCCGCACCCGCGCCCGTACCGTGACCTCCACCGGGCGGTCCTCCACGCGCCGCCTCAACCCCGCCCACACCTCGGCCAGTTCGACACCGGTACGCCGCCGCACCGGTTCGGCCAGCACGGTGGCCCGGTGCACCCGGTCGGCCCGGAACAGCTGGGGCCGCCCCCGCCGGTCCGCGACCAGGTACCAGTGACCCGACTTGGACACCAGCCCGTACGGGTCCACGGTGTACTGGCGCGGCGCGGGGTCCCCGCTGTGCTGGTACCGCAGACGGAGCCGCCGGTCCGCGAACACGGCGTGGTGCAGGGGGTCCAGGTCCACCGTGGCCCGGGGGCCGGACAACCAGCGGTCCGGGTCGATCAGGATGCGCTGGCTGGTGCGTTCGGCCGCCTCCCGGTGGGGCGCCGGCTGGTCCGGCAGCGCCGCCATCACCTTGCGCAGCGCCGACCCGAGGGCGTCCCGCAGCCCCAGCGCCCCGTGGGTGGCCTCGCCGGCCAGGACGAACAGGGCGCGGGTCTCGTCGGTGGTGAGTCCGGTGACGTCGGTGCGGAACCCGGGCAGCAGGGCGATGCCCCCACCTCGGCCACGGTCCGCGTACACCGGTACCCCGGCGGCGGAGAGGGCGTCCACGTCCCGGTAGATGGTGCGGGTGGACACCTCCAGCCTGCGGGCCAGTTCGGGGGCGGTCACCCGCCCCCGGGTCTGGAGCAACAGCAGTACGGACAGCAGCCGGTCGGACCTCACCCCACCAGGCTGCCCCACACCCGCCCGGCCCCGCGCGGCGAGCCCCTCCACGGGACCCGCCCGGAAAACCTGACGGAACCTGTCAGGTTTGGGCCGCAGAGTGGTGCCCGTCGACGACGGCCGTCGACAGGGAACGAGCAGGAGTGTGTCCGGCCATGGAGAACAACCTCGACCCCCGGGTGATGGTGGAACGAGCCGGCGGTCAGTTCGCCGCGCTGTTGGAGTCGGTACGTCAGGACCAGTGGGACCTGCCGACCCCCTGTGCCCGGTGGACCGTTCGGGATCTGGCGGCCCACGTGGTGGGCTCCACCCACCACTACGCGGCACTGGTGGACGGCGGGGAGTCCTCCGCCCCCGAGGGCACCCCCTCCCCGGGGCCGGAGGACTACCAGCGGGCCAGGCGCCGTCTGGCCTCGGCGTACTCCGACGACGCCCGACTGTCCCAGTCGGTGACCCTGGTCTGGGGCACCATGCCGGGGCGGGCCGCCCTCGGCGGGCTCACCATGGACGCGGTCACCCACTCCTGGGACCTGGCCCGGGCCCTCGGCGACGGGGGCCAACTCGACCCGGAGCTGGGGGAGTTCGCCTTGGGCGTGGCTCGTACGGTCTCCGCCGAACGGGGTGAGGGGGTGCCCTTCGACGAGCCGCGACCGGTCGCGGAGGACGCCGAGGTCACCACTCGGCTCGCCGCCTGGCTGGGCCGCGACCCCGAGTGGACGGCCCCCGCCCGCTGACCCCGGCCGCGTGGTGCGCCCCACGTGGGTGGCCGGCCCCCTCGGGGTGCCGGCCGCCGCCTCCGGTGGGGCGCGACGGTGGGAGAGGAGATGCCGAAAGCTTTCTCTTTCTACGAGCGGAGAAAGTAGATTGGGGGAGATGGCTGAGCGAACCGACACCCGGACCCGACTCCTCGACGCCTCGGTGAGGCTGATCGCGCGCGAGGGGCTCCAGGCGTTGTCCCACCGTTCGGTGGAGCGCGAGGCCGGTACCACCCACGGCTCGACCAGCTACTACTTCCGCACCCGGGACGCCCTGCTGGAACAGGTGGTCGCCTATCTCGCGGAACGCGACAACCAGTCGATCAGCGAGCTGACCCGGGACCCGTACTTCCGGGAACCGCGCGGGCCCAGCGAGATCGCCACCGTCTTCGCCCAGGCGACGGAACGCTTTCTGGACGACTCCCGGGAAACCACCCTGGCCCGCTTCGAGTTGTGTCTCTACGCGGCCCGCAAGCCGGAGTTGCAGGAGCGGTTGACCTCCTGGCGGGGTTTCCTGGTCAGCCACCTCCAGCGGGTGCTGCACTCCCTGGACCTCCCCCATCCCGAGAGTGGGGCCCGGATGTTCGCGGCGATGCTGGACGGCATCCTTTTCACCGCGATCTGCGTGCCGGAGATGATGTCGCACGAGGAGATCGAGAAGCAGCTCAACGCCGTGCTCACGGCCTGCGCCTACGCCGGGTCCGAGTGGGACGGGGACGTGGACCCGCTGGCCGGCAATCCCTTCGGCTGAGCGCACGGGCCGTCACCTGCCCTTTCCTAGCGGCGACTTGGGGAGTTCTTTGTCCTCCGGCGGGTTTGCCGAGGGGGCGCGGGTTCGCCCGGCGGACGGTTCTCCCCGTTCCGCACCGGACCGCCTGGTGAGCGGTGTCCGAAAGACTTTCCCCTTCTTTCCCCTCACGTTGAGAAGTCTTGCGCTCCCTTGTGTAATCGTTTACAACTTGGAAAGCGCGTGACCGCGACGCGTGCGCCGTCGGCGCCCTTCCGGCGTATCCGGCGGGCTCCCCGGGCCCTTCTCCCAAAGCGCCCGGGAAAAGGGGGAACGCACACTTCCCGGCCTGGCGACCACTGAGGGGAACAGTGAGCGACCGACACCGTGTCGTGGACGTTCCGGTGCCCCCGCGACCGCCACCGCGCCTCCCCCGGGTGGCCCGGGAGTCCCCCGCACCCCACCAGCCCCCGTCACCAGCCCCGTCGCGTCACGGCACCGCGACCGGTCCGGGCACCCCGGCCCCCGCCGACCGGGGCGGCCCCCCGGCCATCCGGTGCCCCGGGACCGTACCGGCCGGTGACCGTCAACCATCAGCTACCGCTCAGGAGCCCCGAGGATGAACAGTCCACTCGCACCCCCCGACAGCGGGGGCATAGCGCGTCCCCCGGGAGCGGGGGCGCACCTTCGGCAACGGTTCCCTGACGGCCGGCCACGCCCGTACGACGGCGGCCGGCCGGGCCCGGGTGGGGAGGGTGACCTCGTATGACCACCATGAGCCTGCTGGAGGTGGCGTCCTACGTACCGCCGCGACAGCTGGACACCGCGCACTTCCTCCGCGCCCAGCAGCCGGAGGAGGAGGCCCGGGACCACCGGATGTTCCGGCCTCCCCGGTACCGCCGCCACGTGGCCCGCGAGGAGAGCGCGGCCGACATGGCCGAGCGCGCCTCCCACGCCCTGGCGGAGAGGATCGGCTGGGACCAACTCCGTTCGGTGGACGCGGTGTTGACCAACGTCCACCTCCCCGACCTGCCCTTCACCGGCTGTGGCGCGGAGCTGGCCCACCGGCTGGGCGCCCGCCCGGACTGGGTGCTGGACTCGCACAACGGCGGCTGCGCCTCACTCGTCCACCTGCTGGGGCTGGCCCAGGCGCTGATCGACTCCGGGCAGATCCGGGACGCCCTGCTGTGCAACGTGCAGAACACCGCCGGGACGGTGATGGGTCAGCCGGAGGTGATGAAGCTGCCCGAGGCCGCGATCCCCGGGGACGGGGTCGGGGTCAGCTACGTGGCGGCCAGCGGCGCCTCCCCGGTGCTGGGGGTGGAGACCCGCTACCACGGGGAGTTCGCGGCCGACGCCGGACTGCGCCTGGACGACGGGCGCAAGTACTGGGAGCCGGGCACCAGCCAGATGCACCTGGACTTCAGCCCGGACAAGGTCACCGAGATCATCAGGCGCGGCAGCCGGTTGGTGCCGGAGGCGGTACAGGCCCTGGTCGACCGGCTGGGCCTGAAGCTCTCCGAGGTGGACCTGCTGATCACCAACCAGCCCAACCGGTTCTTCCTCCAGCACTGGTCCCGTCAGCTCGAACTGGGGCCGGACCGCCACCTGGAGACCTTCGACCTGTACGGGAACCTGATGGGCGCCGCGATGACCATCAACCTCGAACACGGGCTGGAGCAGGGGCGGGTGTCGGACGGCGACCTGCTGATGTTCGGCGGCTTCGCGCACGCCGGGGACTTCTCCGGTGCCGCCGCCGTCCGCTGGCGGGCCGGCTGACCGCACGTACCACGGCTCGGCGCTCCCGGCTCCCCCACGGTGGCGGAGCCGGGAGCGCCCGCGCGGGTCACTCGTCGCCGCTGACCGTCATCGACCGCAGCCTCCGGCCGGCGAACCAGGTGGCGCCGACCGTGACCACGACCAGCAGCACCATCGAAGTGCCGTAGGAGACGTCGGAGTTGACGCCCGCACCGGGGGCGGCGACCTTCTCGGCCAGGGCGGTCGCCCACTGCTGCACGCTCAGCGTCCGGGCGCCCGGCACCAGGTTGCCGACCAGGGCCTCCCACAGCAGGGCGTAGACCAGGCTGAACACCACGGCGTGGCGGCTGATGGTGCCGATCATCAGGAACAGCGCCCCGTAGGCCAGGGCGGCGACGGCCGAACCGACCGCGTACGCCACGGCGATGGACTGTCCGTTGCCGTTGAGGAGGAAACCGGACAGCAGCATCGGCAGGGCGCTGAAACAGATCGCCACACCCACCGCGACCACCAGCTTGGTGGTGATGATGGACGACCTCCGCAACGGCTTGGACAGCAGGTACACCACCGAACCGTCGTCGATCTCCGGGCCGATGGCGCCCGTGCCGGCGATCACCCCGACCAGCGGCACCATGGTCGCCATGCCGAAGCCGCCCAGTACGTAGACGGCCACGTCGTCGTCGGCGTCCACCATGAGCCGTACCACGACCGACAGCAGGAGCAGCAGGGCGGGCAGCGCGAAGAGGATCAGCGCCCGACGGCGGCCCAGCAGGGCGCGCAGGGTCAGCCGGGCGACCGTGGGATGGAAGAGGGCACCCTCGGGAGGAGGGGTGCTCGGGGCCCCGGGTGCCTTCCCGGGGGCTTGGGTTGCGGGCATCGCTCAGGCTTCCTGATCGTTGGGGCGCGGCCTCAGGCCGCGACGAGGTACGAGAAGACGGATTCCAGCGACTCGTCCGAGGGGGAGACCTTCAGCAGTCGGATCCCGTGTTCCCTGGCCAGGCGGGGGAGCAGGGTGGTGAAGCGGTCGAAGTCGGTGGCCTGCACCTTCAGTACGCCCTCCGCCGTGTCGAACTCCACGGCGTTGGTGGAGGGGTCGGCGATCAGCGCGGAGGCCAGGGCGCGGTCGTCGCTGGAGTGGATGGCGTAGTGGTGGGGCCGGTCGGTCATCAGCCGGCGGATCTGGCGGAAGTCCCCGGAGGCGGCGTGACGTCCGGCCACGATCACCTCGATATGGGAGGCGAGTTGCTCGACCTCCTCCAGGATGTGGGAGGAGAACAGCACGGTGCGGCCCTGTTCGCCCATGCGCCGCAGCAGCTCCATCAGGTGCATCCGCTGCCGGGGGTCCATGCCGTTGAACGGCTCGTCCAGCAGCAGTACCGAGGGGTCGTGCACCAGGGCGGAGGCCATCTTGACCCGCTGCCGCATCCCCTTGCTGTAGGTGGAGATCTTGCGGTCGGCGGCCTGGGTCATCTCCACGGTCTCCAGGGCGCGGGCCGCCGCTCCCCTGGCGTCGGCCAGCCCGTGCAGTTCCGCGTTGGCGCGTACGAACTCCCCGCCGGTGAGGAAGTCGTACATCGCCTCCTGCTCGGGCACCAGGCCGATCTCGCGGTAGATGCCCTCGTTGCGCCAGATCCGCTGGCCGTCCAGGGACACCGTGCCGGTCGAGGGGGCGAGGAAGCCGGCCATCATGTTGATCAGGGTGGACTTGCCGGCGCCGTTGGGGCCCAGCAGCCCGGTGATGCCCGGACCGATGTCCATGGTGACGTCGTTGACGGCCACCAGGGTCCCGAACCAGCGGGAGGTGTGGTCGATCTGAAGGGTGCTCACAGTCCGGCCTTTCGGTAGCGCAGCATCAGCAGGCCGTAGCAGCCGGCCATCAACAACAGGGACACCAGCGCGTACGTCATCCCCATGGCCGCGCTGGGGTTGGGGCCGAGCCAACTGGCCTCGAAGCCCAGCAGACCCGACTTGACGCCCTCCACCAAGGAGGAGGGCGAGCCCAGGGCCAGCCAGCTGATCAGCCCCTTGTCACCCTGCTCCCAGGCGATGGCCTGGAGCGCGGCGACCACCCCACTGGAGATGAGGAACAGGGCGATCACCCCGGCCACCCCGAAGCCACGGCGTGGGGTGAGGGCGGCGACCAGCAGGGCGAGGCCCGAGTACAGCAGGGACATCAGCGCGACCAGCACCAGGGAACGGCCGAACTCCTCGGTCTGGTCGACGAATCCGAGCTTGGCCAGCAGGGCGCCGGCGTACAGGATCACCTGGGGCAGCGCGGTCAGCAGGAACACGGCGCTGCTGAGCGCCGCGTACTTGGCCAGTACGTAGTCGCGCCGGCTCATCGGGCGGGAGAAGTACAGCGGCATGGTGCGGAACCTCAGGTCCCGCGACACCGCCTGGGGTGCCTGGGCCGCCACGAAGAGGGTGATCACCGGCTCCAGGTTCGTGGGGTAGGCCCCGTACTCCAGAGGCAGGCTGTCGGCCTTGGTGAAGATCGCCACGGCCACCACGATGGCGGCCGGTACGCAGATGATGCCCAGCAGCAGCATGGGCAGGACCTTGGACTTGCCGGCCCGGCCCAGTCCGAAGGCGCCACGCAGCGAGTGGGTGTACAGGGAGCGGCGGGCGTAGTCGGTGCCCTTGCGCTCACCGTCGTAGTGGCGGTAGCCGATGTCGTGGATGGAGGCGGAGGCCCCCTGGGTGGGGGTTGCCTGTGGGCTGCTCATGGTTTCCTCACCGCCGCGGGGGCTTGCTGTGCTGGGGAGTCGGGGTCTGCCGTCGGGGGCGGGGCGGCGGCCTCGGGGCGGTCGCGGAAGATCTCCGCGATGCCGTGCCGCCCCTCCTCCATGCGCACCAGGCCCAGGCCGAGTTCGGCCACCACGTCCCGCACCGTGTCGTGTACGGACTCCTCGGCGACCTCCACGTTCAGCAGCCGGCCGTCGGCCTTCACGTTCAGCCCGGCCTCGGCGAGTGCCCGCTGGGCCACGCTGGTGCCGTCGGGGTGCCGGTCGTCGTCGGTGACCTCGACGACCAGGGCCGAGGTGCCGGTGGTGAAGGACCGGGTGGTCGAGGAGCGCAGCAGCTTGCCCCCGTCGATGACCACCACGTGGTCGCTGGTGCGTTCCAGTTCGCCCAGCAGGTGCGAGGTGACCAGCACCGAGATGCCGAAGTCGCTGTGCACCCGGCGGATCAGGCCCAGCATCTCGTCCCGGCCGGCGGGGTCGAGGCCGTTGGTGGGCTCGTCGAGGAACACCAGCTGGGGGTCGTGGACCAGCGCCTGGGCCATCTTGACCCGTTGCTTCATGCCGGTGGAGTAGCCGCCCATGGGGCGGTAGCGGGCCTCGTAGAGGCCGACGTGGCGGAGGGTGTCGGCGGTGCGTTCCCGGGCGGCGGACATCGGCAGGCCCGACATCCGCGCCATGTGCACCACGAACTCGGTGGCGGACACGTCGGGTGGCAGACAGTCGTGCTCGGGCATGTAGCCCACGCGTCCCCGGATGGCCTCGCCCTGGGTGGCCACGTCCAGTCCGAGGACCGTGCCGGAGCCCTCGGTGGCCGGTGCCAGGCCCAGGAGGATCTTGATCAGGGTCGACTTGCCCGCACCGTTGGCACCCACCAGTCCGGTCACGCCGGGGCCGATGTCGACGGTGAGCCGGTCGAGCGCGGCGACACCGGGGTACCGCTTGCTGAGGTTTTCGGTCGCGATCACAGTCACGTTGACGACGCTAGCGGTGCCACGGGGGCCGGCGCGTCCGACTTCCGTCCTCGAAGCGGGCTCTCCGGTGCTACCGAAGTCGTAGCGGCGCCCTAAGGGGGCTCGTGGGGAACCGGGGGTCGTGATGGGGGTCGCTGTGGGGGTCCGCGTGGACGAACGGGCGGAAAGGGGTGGGAACGGTGGACGTTCGTGGGGCGCGGACTTCGCGGGGGTACGGGTGCGGTACGGGTGCGGCCTCCTGACCTGGGGCCACGTGTGCTTACCGGCGGTATCCACAGGCTGGGGGCACGCCTTGACGGGCCCAGGCGCTGTTGTCACAGTCGTTGCTGTCACCGTCAACCATGGGACCGTGGGACCACGGCATTCCGCGTACACCCCGGCTGACGGTCACGGGACCGGGAGGCGAAGGACGTCCCCCGTGAAGGCGAGGGGGCGTGGAATGGGCCGACCACTGGGGCGGGAGCGCTGGGTGCGCTCCGGCGAGGTGGACCTCCTGGTGGAGGAGTACGGCGCCGACGGTGCCACCGAGGAGGGTGAGGGTTCCCGGCCCACCGTGGTCCTGGTGCACGGGTATCCCGACGACCGTGGGCTCTGGTCCGCCGTGGTCGGACCCCTCAGCCGGCACTGCCACGTGGTGACCTACGACGTCCGGGGATGCGGGCGCTCCACTCCGCCCAGCCCCCTGCGCGGCGGCTTCACCCTGGAGCGGCTCACCGACGACTTCCTGGCCGTGGCCGACGCCGTGAGCCCCCACCGACCGGTCCACCTGGTGGGCCACGACTGGGGTTCGGTGCAGGGGTGGGAGTTCGCCACCGTGGCCCGCACCCGGGGCCGGATCGCCAGCTTCACCTCCATATCCGGGCCCTCCCTGGACCACCTCGCCCACTGGACGCGGGACCGCCGCACCGCGCACGATCCCCGACGGCTGGCCCAACTCCTGGGCCAGAGCGGCCGGTCGTGGTACGTCCACGCCCTGCGTACCCCCCGGCTGCCGGAGCTGTTCTGGCGGAGCCCACTGGGCCGGGAGACCCTCCGGCTGGTCGGACGACGGGACGGCACGCGGCCCGACGAGGACGTGCCCCGCCCCGAGGACCGGCAGCACAACGCCGCCGTCGGCGTCTGGCTCTACCGCGACAACGTGGCCGCGCGGTACCGCGACCCCCGCCCCGACGCCCACGCCCACGTGCCGGTGCAGCTCGTCGTCCCCACCCGCGACCCCTATCTGGGCCCCCACCTCTACGACGACCTCGACCGCTGGGCGCCCCGGCTGCTCCGCCGCACCGTGGCCTGCGGCCACTGGGTCCCCCGCCAGCGGCCCGACCAACTCACCCGGTGGATACGGCAGTTCACCCGGGCCCACCACCCCCGCCCGCCCCGCGACCAGTCCGCCGACCCGCTCCCACCCCCGGCGTCAGCAGCCCCCGAGGGGGGCGCGCCGGACCCCGACGCCCTGCCCACCGACCAGGGGCGGGCCACCCAGCGGTTCGCCGGCCAACTGGTGCTGGTCACCGGTGCGGCGCACGGCATCGGCGCGGCCACCGCGCTGGCCTTCGCCCGTTCCCGGGCCCGGGTGGTGGTCGTCGACCTGGACGGTGCCGGGGCCGAGCGCACCGCCCGGGAGGCCAGGGCCCTCGGCGCCGAGGCGTACGCCGAGCGGGTCGACGTGGGGGACGAGGAGGCCATGGAGCGCCTCGCCGAGCGGGTCGCCGACCGACACGGGGTCGTCGACGTCCTGGTCAACAACGCCGGCCTGGGCATGGCAGGCCCCCTGCTGGAGACCACCGTCGAGGACTGGCGGCGCCTGCTGGACACCAACCTGTGGGGCGTCATCCACGGCAGCACCGTGTTCGGCCGGCAGATGGTCCGTCGGGGTCAGGGCGGGCACATCGTCAACATCGCCTCCGCCGCCGCGTACCTCCCCACCCGTGCCCTGCCGGCGTACTCCACCTCCAAGGCGGCGGTGCTGATGTTCAGCCAGTGCCTGGGCGCCGAACTGGCCGGGCGGGACATCGGGGTTTCCGTGCTCTGTCCCGGCATCGTCGACAGCGGCATCACCCAGCGCGCCCGCTTCGTCGGCACCACCCCGAGTGAGGAGGCCGAACACCGGCGGCGGACCACCCGCGCCTACGCCCGCCGTGCCTATCCACCCCGGAGGGTGGCCCACGCCGTGCTCCGCGCCGTACTCGACGGCCGGCCCATGGTGCCCGTCACCCCCGAGGCCAGGGTGGCGTGGTGGCTGTCCCGCCTCTCCCCCGGCGCCCTGCGGGCCCTGGCACGGATCAGCCCCTGACCCCGCCCACCCCGCCCGGACCCCGACCGCCTCGCCCGGACCCCGAACCCCAGCCCCCGTCAGCACCCCAACAGAGCCCCCGACACCAGCGGGGAGGATCCCGTTTCCACCCACGTCCTCCCCCAGCGCCCCCACCCACCGAGTACACGCCGTACGGGAGACCCCCAGGCGGCCCAGCTCCCCCGAGCACAAGGGAGACCGATGCCAGCCCACGAGTACCGGATCGAGGACCTGGCCCAGCACAGCGGCACCACGGTCCGCACCATAAGGGCGTACCAGGACCGGGGACTGCTCCCCACCCCCGAGCGCAGGGGACGGTCCAACGTCTACGACGACACCCACCTGTCCCGACTGCGGCAGATAGCCGACCTCCTGGACCGGGGGTACACCCTCGCCAGCATCAGGGAGCTGTTGGACGCCTGGGACTCCGGCAAGGGCCTGGCCGGAGTGCTGGGCCTGGTGGGGGCCGGGGGCACCCGCCACCTGGAGGACGACCGGGTGCACCGGGACGACCTCCGCGAACTGTTCGGCGGGGAACGCAGTGACGAGGCGGCACTGGAGGCGATCGAGCTGGGCGTGCTCGTTCCGGTGCCGGACGAGCCGGACCAGTTCCTGGTCCCCAGCCCCCAGGAACTGGTGGTCGCGGCCGAACTCCACCGGGTGGGGGTCCCGTTGCTCGCCCTCACCGGCCACCTCAGGGAACTGCGCAGCCAGGTGGAGCACATCGCCGCCCGCTTCCTGGACTTCAGCACCGAACACGCCGCCGTCCGCCAGGTGGGCTCGCCCTCGGAGTCGGAGATAGCCGAGGCCGCCTCCCTGGTACGCCGGCTGCGCCCACTGGCCCAGCAGACCGTCGACGCCGAACTGGCCCGCGCGATGCGGTTGTTGGCCAGCGACCACCTGGCCGGCCAGAGCCGCACCAGGGAACAGCTGCTGTCCCGGATGAGCCCCCGAGGCGTGGAGGCAATCGGGGAGCGACCCGGCGAGGGCGCCCCCGCCCGGGAGCCGGAGCGGTTCCCGGAAGCCGTACCCGAGGGGCGGCAGGGGGTGCCGCTGCCGGACCAACTGGTGCGGAAGGTGGAGGAGTTGGTGGGCGAGGAGCACCTGGTGGACTTCGTGGTCGCGGCCACCACCCGCGAGCTGGCCGCCCGCACCATGGACCAGCTGGCCAAGGCGGGCCGGCGCCGTGAGCGGTGACCCCCGTACGGGGTCCGCACCCCCGAGTCCGGTGGCTCCGTGCCCACCGGTGTGGTTGACCCCCGCGTGGGCCCGGACCGCCCGGACCGCCCGGGAGGTCGGCGGAAAACCGGGGGCGTAGCCCGGGGCGGGCGGACATCATGAGCGGTATGCGACCGCGACAGGCGACCCGACTCTCCAAGTACCTCTCACTCCACCTGCGTCACGCCCCCGACCAGATCGGCATCACCCTGGACGCCCAGGGCTGGACCTCGGTCGAGACCCTGATCGCGCAGGCCGCCGCCCACGGATTCCCGTTCACCCGCGAGGAGTTGGCGCGGGTGGTCGCCGACAGCGACAAGCGCCGCTTCACCCTGGACGGCGACCGCATCCGGGCCAACCAGGGGCACACCGTGCCGGTGGACCTGGGCCTGGAGTTCCTCGCCCCGCCCGAGAGGCTCTACCACGGCACCGTTGACCGCTTCCTGCCCGCGATACGGACCGAGGGGCTGCGCCCCATGAAGCGGCACGCGGTCCACCTGTCCGCCGACCCCGAGACCGCCACCCGGGTCGGTGCCCGTCGGGGCGAGCCGGTGGTGCTGACCGTACGGGCCGGGGTGCTGCACCGGGCCGGGCACCGGTTCCAACGCAGCGCCAACGGGGTGTGGTTGACCGACTCGGTGCCGCCGGAGGCCCTGGAGCCGCTCGAACCGGGTCCCGCGCCGACCGCTGGGGGCGCGGCGGGGGACCGGTCCGGCTCCTGACCGCTCAGCCCAGCTGGGCCGGCGCCTCCACGGCGATCCGGTCGAACAGTTCCTGGTCCATGGCGAAGCGGCTGTCGGGGATGGGGGCGTGCAGCACCAGTTCGGTGAAGCCCAGGTCGCGGTGGCGGCCGGCGAAGTCCACGAAGTGGTCCACCGAAGTCGGCGGCCCGTCGGGGGTGAACCCCCAGAGCATCACCCGGTCCAGTGCGGCCGGGTCGCGCCCCAGCTCACGGCAGGTCTCCTCCAGGCGCTGGCTCTGGTTCCGCAGCGCCGCCAGGGACTCCTCGGGGGTGCCGTCCTGGGACACCTTGGGGTCGCCGGTGGTCACCCAGGCCTGCCCGTAGCGCGCGGCCAGCCGCATCCCCCGGGGTCCGGTGGCCGCCACCGCGAACGGCAACCGGGGCCGCTGCACACAGCCGGGGATGTTGCGGGCGCCGTTCGCCACGTAGTAGCGCCCCTCCTCGGTCACCGCGTCCTCGGTCAACAGCCGGTCCAGCAGGGGCACGAACTCCCCGAGGCGGTCCGCCCGTTCCCTGGCGGACCAGGGCTCCTCGCCCTCGCGTAGCAGGGTGGTGGCGTCGAAGCCGGTACCGCCCGCCCCGACGCCCAGGGTGATCCGCCCACCGGAGACGTCGTCCAGGCTGATGAGTTCCTTGGCCAGGGTCACCGGGTGCCGGAAGTTGGGCGAGGTCACCATGGTGCCCAGGCGGATGCGCTCGGTGGCGCAGGCGGCGGCGGTGAGGGTGGGCAGGGCACCGAACCAGGTGCGGTCGCGGAACGGTTCCCGCCAGGACAGGTGGTCGTAGGTGTACGCGGCGTGGAAGCCCAACTCCTCGGCGTGGGTCCACTGTTGCCGTCCACCCTCGGCCCAGCGGCGTACGGGGAGGATCACTGTGCTCAGACGCATGGGTCGACCCTATGCGCCCACCCCGCCCGACCTCCGCTCCGTGGAGCGGGACACGGGCAGCCCGGGGTGCCGTGGGTCGTCGTGGGTCGCCGTGGGTCGCCGTACGGGGCCGGGGTCCGGCCGGTCCCGGGAGCGGGGTGCCGGTGACCCCGTGCCCGGGCGGCGGTTGGTCGGGGACCGGTGGGTGGTCCCTGGGCGTCGAGGGGTGGCCGACCGGGGCGCCCGCTCCGTTCCCCGACGGCGTCCGGGTCCGCTCGTGGTGCCGGCCCGGGTCACTCCCGGGGCACCACGGTGGTCACCACCCGGTCCACCAGGGCGTCCAGGTCGGTGTCCGCGAGTACCTCGGGGAGGGTGAAGTGCTCCAACAGCAGCCCGGTCATGGCGAGGTAGAGCACCCGTACGGTGTCGGCGTCGCCGGGGAGCCGATGGTCCAGGTGGAAGCGGATGTTCTCCTCCAGCACCTGGTGGACGGCCCGGTTGAGTTCGGCGCGCAGGGCGGGCCGGCGGGTGGCCTCCAGCCGTAGTTCCAGCATGGCCAGGTAGCCGGTGCGTTCCTCGGTCATCCGCCGTACCAGCCAGCGCATCAGGTCGGCGACCAGCGCGCGGGTGGGGGCGGGGGCCAGGTGGTGGTCGACCTGCTCCGGGCTGGGGGTCATCCGCACCTGGATACGGCCCCCGGCCTGGGTGAACAACTGGTCCCGGTTGGCGAAGTAGTTGGAGGTGGTGCCGGTGGGCACCCCCGCCTGCCGGTCCACGGCGCGGAAGGTCAGCCCTCGCGCCCCCTCGCGGGCCAGTACCTCGATGGCCGCGTCGACCAGCGCGGTCCTCCGGGCGGGGTTGCTCACCATCTGGCTCGTGCCTCCTCGTCGTACCTCAACCGCCGGGTGTGGCGGGGGAGTCGGGGTGGACAGGGTGCTGCCTGCCGGGCCCGCCACGGAGAAGCCGCCCCGGGGAAACCACTACGGAGAACACCGCGCGGAAATCGCGTTGCCCAACCACTACACCTGAAGCACTATAGGCGAAGTGGTTTCCTTCCCGGCGCCACCTCACCCGCACTTCCCGTGGAGGCCCCTTGCGCAAGCTCACCTACTTCATCGCCGTTTCCATCGACGGTTTCATCGGTGACCCCGAGGGGCGGGCGGCCTTCTTCACCGAGTACGTCGACCAGGAGTTCCTGGACTTCCTGGTCGAGGAGTACCCGGAGACCCTGCCCAGCCAGGGCAGGCGCGCCCTGGAGCTGGACCACCTGGAGAACCGGCGGTTCGACACCGTGATCCAGGGCCGGGCCAGCTACGACCTGGCCCTGGAGGAGGGGGTGCCCAGCCCCTACGCCCACCTGCGTCAGTACGTCGCCTCCCGCACCCTCACCTCCCCCGACCCCGCCGTGGAGATCGTCTCCGGGGACCTGGTGGAGCGGGTACGGGAGTGGAAGGCGGAGCCGGGGCGGGACATCTACCTCTGTGGCGGTTCCCGGCTGGCCGGCGAACTCCTGGACGAGGTCGACCAGTTGGTGATCAAGACCTATCCCGAGGTGCTGGGGTCCGGGATGCCGATGTTCGCCGCCCCCTTCGCGCGCACCCCGTTCACGCTCCGCTCCACCCGGACCTTCGGCAACGACGTACTGGTGCGCATCTACGACCGCCTACGGTGACCCGGCCGCACGGCGGGGAGCCACCGCCCCGGTGCCGTTTCACGTGAAACCCGGCCACCGGGCCCGTGACCTCGGCGGCCCGGCCGGCTCCTGCCGCCCGGGCTGACGTGGACCGTGCCACCGCCCGGGCCCTCAGGTGGGCGCGGCCCGCCCCAGCCGCCGGACCATCAGCCGCTCCGGGCCCTCGCCCTCCGGCGAGGGCCGCTCCCACTCCCCGGCCGGTACGAAGCCGTGCCGTCGATAGAGGGCCACCGCCGCCGAGTTGTCCGGCAGCACCGCGAGGCGGAGCAGCTCCAGCCCGGAGCGCTCGGCCCACTCCCGTACCGCCTCCACCAGCTGGTCGGCGACGCCCAGGCCCCGCACCTCGGGGCTCACCCACAGCGACCGCAGCTCGCCCACCCCGGCCTCGGTGCCCCGTACGCCCCGGACCATGCCCACCGCGCGGTCCCCCTGGAGGGCGGCCACGTTGTAGGTGCCGGGGGTCTCCAGGCGCTCCCGCCACTGTTCCTCGCCGCCCTCGTCCCAGTCCGCCAACCGTGCGACGAAGGACTCGGGGGAGTCGGTGAGCGCGGCCAGTCGAAGATCCCGCCACAGCGGCCAGGAATCTCCCGATATCACCCGCAGGCTCACCATGTCCCCGAGTCTGCCGCCTCACCCGCCCCCGGGTCACGACCCCGAAGGTCCCGAGACGCCCGGAATCCGGCGCCCTCGCGGTCACCTCAGGCGATGCCCCCGGTGGCGTGCAGGTTCTGTCCGGTGAGCCAGCGGCCGTCGTCGCTGGCCAGGAAGCCCACCACGTCCGCCACGTCGGAGGGCTGGCCCAGCCGCCGCAGGGGGGTGGCCGCCACCGCCATGTCGAGGTTCTCCGGGGAGTTGGTGGACCTCAGCAACTCGGTGTCCGTGGCCCCCGGCGACACCACGTTCACCGTGATCCCCCGGGGGCCCAGCTCCTGCGCGGCCACCAGGCTCAACTGCTCCACGGCCCCCTTGCTGGCCGCGTACGGGGCGTTGCCCGGAGCCGGCCGTACGGTGTTGAGGGTCGAGATGTTGATGATCCGGCCGCCGTCCGGCATGTGGCGGGCGGCGTACCGCATGGTGACGAAGGTGGAGCGGGTGTTCACGGTGAGCGCCCGGTCGAAGTCCTCCTCGGAGATCTCCGCCAGTGGCGCCACCCCGAAGGACAGGGCCGCGTTGTTGACCAGGATGTCCAGCCGGCCCAGCGACTCCTGGGCCCGTTCCATCAGTCGTTCCGCCGCCCCGGTCTCGGCCAGGTCCAGGCGCAGGCACTCGGCGGTGCCGCCCCGGCCCCGTACGGCGGCGACCACCTCCTCGGCGGCCCGCTGGTGGCGGGCGTAGTTGAAGACCACGTGGGCGCCGTCCCTCGCCAGCCGCTCCACGATGGCCCGGCCGATCCCCCGCGAACCGCCGGTGACCACGGCCGCCCTGTCCGCCAGCGCGCTCATCCCGCCACCTCCCAGTGCCTCGCCAACAGGTGCGCCCGGTGCGACCAGCGCCCCACGGAAACCCCGCTGGGTCCCACCCCAGAAAAACCCCCTGGCCCCGTGCCCGCACCCGGACCTAGGCTGAGCCCATGGAACAGGCACAGCTGTACCTCTGAGCGGACCCGGGTCCGGCTCCCCGCCATGCGCGCCTCCAGGGCGCCCGGCGGGCCCGCCGTCGTACCCCCGTCCACCGGGCGTTCACCGACCGCCGCCCCGGGCCACGGCCCAGGGCCCAACGGGTGACCCCGGACCACGGAGCAGTTCACCGACGTGAGGACACCGTCGGTTCCCGTCCTGACTCAGAGGAAGGCGCCCCATGGTGCGCGAACCAGCCAGTGCTGCCCACATCGCCATGTTCACCGTCCCGGCCGCCGGGCACATCCACCCCAGCCTGGAGATCATCCGGGAGCTGGTGGCCCGGGGACACCGGGTCAGCTACACCGTCACCGACGACTTCGTGGACGCCGTACGGTCCGTCGGCGCCGAACCGGTCCGCTACGAGACCACCTTCCCCCGACGCGGGGAGGACCGGGAGTACCCGACCGACGACATCGAGGCCGTCACCCTGTTCCTCGACGAGGCGATCCACGTGGCGCCCCAACTGACCGCCCACTACCAGCACGACCGCCCCGACCTGGTGCTCTACGACATCGGCGGCTACGTGGGGCTCGCCCTGTCCCGCTGGTGGGAGCTGCCCGCCGTACAGATCTCGCCCACCTACGTGGCCTGGGACGGCATCGAGGAACACCTGGCCGGAATCCTGGAACGCCGCCGTACGGAACCCGCGGGCATCCGCTACTACCAGCGGTTCCGCGCCTGGCTCGCGCAGTACGGCGTCGAGGAGGACCCGGACGACTTCACGGGCCGCCCCCGGCGCTCGGTGGCCACCATCGCCCCCGCGCTCCAACCCTTCGTGGAGAAGGTCGACACCGAGGTCTACACCCACGTCGGCCCCTGCCTCGACGTCCGCCCCCACCAGGGCGGTTGGAGCCGGCCCCCGGAGGCCGAACACCTGCTGGTGATCTCCCTGGGCTCCGGCTACAACAACGAACCCGCCTTCTATCGCCGGTGCCTGGAGGCCTTCGGCGCCTGGGAGGGGTGGCACGTGGTCCTCAACACCGGGGCCGTCGACCACGCCGAACTGGGCGAGATCCCGGACAACTTCGCCCTCCACTCCTGGATCCCGCAGTTGGCCATGCTGCGCCAGGCGGACGCGTTCGTCACCCACGCCGGGATGGGCGGCACCATGGAGGCCATGTCCTGCGGGGTACCGATGGTCGCCGTACCCCAGGCCGTCGACCAGTTCGACAACGCCGCCGCCATCGAACGCCTCGGGATCGGCCGCCACCTGCCCAAGGAGAAGGCCGACCCCCGGGCCCTGCGCGAGGCGGTACGGGCGGTGGTCGACGACACCGAGGTCGCCGCCCGGTGCCGACAGCACCGCGAGGAACTGCGGCGGGCCGGCGGCACCACCAGAGCGGTGGAGATCATCGAGGGGTACCTGCCCGTGAGGTCCTGACCGCCCACCCGGGGTCTTCCCGTACCAGCCCGGTACGGGAAGACCCCGGGCCCCAACGCCCCGCGCCCCGTCGTCCAGGAGTAGCCGTCCGTGCCCACCTCCCCCGCCCTTGAGGCGGTCCTCCCCCTGCTGCGCTGCCCTTCCTGCGGCGCCGAACTGGCCCCCGCCACCGGTTCCCTCCGCTGCCCTGGGCGCCACACCTTCGACCTGGCGCGCCAGGGCTACGTCAGCCTGCTGACCGGGACCCGGGCGACCAGCGGGGACGACCCCGCGATGGTCCGGGCCCGGCGCGAGTTCCTGGCCGCAGGGGGGTACGCCCCGATCCGTGAGGCGGTGGCCGAACTGGCCGCCGAGGGGACGCCGGCCGGGGCCACCGTGCTGGACGTCGGCTGCGGCACCGGGTACCACCTGGCCGGTGTGCTGGACGCCCTCCCCGGGGCCCGGGGCCTGGGCCTGGACACCTCCGGCCACGCCCTGCGCGCCGCCGCCCGCGCCCACCCCCGGGCAGCCGCCGCCTCCTGGGACGTCTTCCGACCGTTCCCGCTGGTCGACGGGCGGGTGGACCTGGTGCTGGACGTGTTCGCTCCGCGCAACCCCGGGGAGTTCCACCGGGTGGCGCGGCCCGGGGGACGGCTGCTGGTGGTGCGTCCCTCCGAGGGGCACCTGGCCGAGCTGCGGCGACGCCTCCCCGGGATGGTGGCGGTCGACCCGGACAAGGAGCGCCGCCTCCACCGGGCGCTGGACCCGTACTTCGCGGCCGAGGGCACCCGACGGGTGGAGTACCCGGTGTCCCTGACCGCCGAGGAGGCCGTCGACCTGGTGCTGATGACCCCGAGCGCCCGCCACCTGAGCGCCGAGGACCTGCGACCCGAGGGGGAGCGACTGCCCGAGCGGGTCACGGTGTCGGTGCTGGCCACCGCCTACCGGGCGCGGTAGGTCCCGGTGACCCGGGGTGGGCGCCGGCGGTTGTGTCCCCGGTACGCCCCCGGTGTGCGCGCCGTCGCCCGGGGCGTGCCTCCGCGTCGCACGATCGGGCGGTTCCGCGAAGGCGTGGTTTCCTCGCCGGTCGCTTTCCGCTAAGTTCCCGCGTACCGCCGCAGAACCGGTCACCACCCCCGGGTGGTGAGGGGAGCCGGGCGACTCAGCGACAAGCGACGTCGAAGCGGGGTTGAGGAATGCGAAAGCGCACCTACGGGGTGTTGGTGGCCGGCGTACTGGTGGGGTCGGTGCTGACCGCCCCGTACGCGACGGGGAACGAGAGGTCGCGGGCGGTCGAGGAGGCGGTGCCCAACCAGGACCCGGGCTTCCTCCAGGTGTACGAGGCCAACGTGGAGAACCTCCCGACCAGTTCGGAGAACTGTCCGGGTGACTGGCACGACCTGATGTACTACATGCGGCTCCAGCAGTACCGCCCGGACATCTACCTGGTCCAACAGCTCAGCGGACAGAAGCAGTTGGACCTGCTGCTGACCCGCATGGAAGAACACTTCGGGGAGAAGTACGAGGGCGTGGTGGCCGAGGCGAACCCCAAGCCGGGCGGCGGGGTGTGCGGCTCGGACAAGACGTACCAGACCAACGCGGTCATCTGGCGCGCCGACCGACTGGACCTGAAGCTCTCCCAGTCACCGGAGAACCGCTGGCAGGCCCAGCACGCGCCGGACCCGGACCGGCCGGACCACTGTGTGAACGGCACCAGCTCCCGCACCAAGGGGGTCAAGGCGCTGCTCCACGACAGGGTGGGGAACAAGGACGTCACGGCGGCCTCCTTCCACTGGCCGACGCAGAAGTCCGGTGGCGGCACCGGCCCGTGCGCCACCTCCAACGCCGGCGAACTGAGCAACGAGCTGACCGAGGACGGCTACGGGGTCGCCGACCTGTACGTGGCCGGGGGTGACACCAACCGGGCGGCCTCCAGCACCAACGGGGGCAGCGACTGGACCACCTGGTACAAGAACAGCAACGGCGACCTGGGCGGAGCCCACGGGTTCCGGGACGCCGCCTACGCCGGGTGCGAGGGCGACGCCGCGTGCCTGGGGGAGAAGTGGACCTTCGACGGCGCGCGCCGGATCGACTTCCTGCTGGCCCGGAACGGGGACAGCGAACCGGCGACCACCACACACCACGTGGTGCCGACCTTCGACGAGGGCGACCAGGCCGACCTGACGCTGACCGGCAGCGACAACGAGGACCTGGACTACTCCGACCACCGTGCCAACGGGGCCCGGGTGCACTACTGAGTCCCACGCCCGCGCCGTGACCGGTCCGGGTCCCGTCTCCCGCCGCGTCGTCGGGTGGTCGGCGGGACCCGGCTCACCGGGGGTGCAGGCTCGGGGTGAGGTGCAGCAGTACCCGGTTGCCGTGGCCGGGCGCGGGCGCGTGGGCCCGGGCGTCCTCGGGGTCGGCGAAGCGGGCCGGGGGGCCGAGGGTGTGGCCGGCGAGCACCCGCTCCCGGGCGTCCCAGGTCACGATGAGCTGGAAACGGCGGTAGTTGGCCCGCAGGTGCAGGTCACCGCGCGGCTGGTCCACCCGGCGGGTGCGCCAGCCCCAGCCCCCCAACTCCCGCTCGGCGCGGTCGAAGGCCGCCGTCGCCTCCGGGTCGTGGGGCAGCGGCACCGACCAGAAGTGGACCAGCCGGTAGGAGCCGGGAACCCCGTCGGGGTCGCCCTGGAGGTGCAGGTAGTTGTGGAGCCGGCCCTGCCCCGGGGGCTGCCGCCGCTGCGGCGCCAGGTCGGGGCCGAGGTCCAGGACGCGGTAGACGGCCTGGCCGGGGCTGGCCAGTTGGCCCGTGCGCAGGGGCACCGGCACCCGGGGGCGCCGGGTGAGGCGGGAGCTCACGGCGTGGGTGCGCTGGGCCATGACCAGGGTGAGGTGGAACAGCCGCGCGGCGAGGGCGGTCGCCAGGTCGTCGGCGGGGTGTGCGGGGCGCGGGGTCATGGGCTGAGGGTCCGCCATCCGGGCCCGGCCGACATCCGTACGGGTACTCAGGACGTACCTGGGTGGGGGTACTCATCTCCCGGCGCGGCGTGGGGAGTTGGCTCCCCGGCCCGACCCGGCCCGGCCCGGCGCGCTCCGGCCCTGGTCGGGGCCGCTCAGATGGGGGCGCTGCGACCCTCACGGATCTCCCGGCGTACGCCGAGGAAGCCGAGGACCCCGCCGAAGAAGCCGCCCACGCCCATGCCCACCAGGGAGGGCAGCGAGGTGTCGCCCATCAGGAGGTTGACGACCACCACGATCCAGCCGACGATCCCGGCCGTGAGCAGCGCGGTGGTCTTCCCGGTCAGGTAGGTGCGGCGGCGGGGGGTGGCCGGCAGTTCGTCCAGCTCGGCGGCGGGTCCGGTGGTGGCGGCCAGGGGGCGCTTGAAGTACATCATCTGGCTCCAGGTGCCGCAGGGCTCCCAGCCCTCCGGTGCCAGTTCGGCGGCCCGCGCGTCCCGCTGCCGGCGGGTCACGAACTCGCGGCGGTACTCCCAGCGTTGGGCGCTGTCGGGGTCCCGGTGGCTGACGAAGCGGCCCAGCCGGTCCACGCGCTGGATCTCCCATCCCTGGTCGCCGAAGCGGTTGAGCAGGGTGCGGTCGACGTAGATGTCGGCGGACCAGCGCCACTCCTGGGCGTCCTCCTCGGGGGCGTCCGGGGCGTCCTCGGTGGCCAGCCGCTCGGCGAACTCCTCCACCGGACCGAACTCCTCGGACGGGTCGGCCTGGGCCTCGTCGCAGAAGGTCCGCAGGTCCAGGATCAGCTGGTCGATCCGCTCCTCGGGCACCTCCAACCGCCGCATCCGCTCGGCCAGTTGGGGGAAGTAGCCGGTACCGGTCATGAGTCGGCTCCTTGTCTGGTCGCTCCGGTCAGGGTGTCGGCGACGGCACGGTGGAAACCGAGCCACGCCTCCCGCTGTTCGCTCAGAGCCCGCTCGCCCTCGGGAGTGAGCTGGTAGTAGCGCCGGCCGGGACCGCGTTCGGCGGCCCGGTACTCGGCGCGGACCAGTCCGGCCTCCTCCATGCGGTTCAGCACCGGATAGAGGGTGCCGCCCCGGATCTTTCCGAGTCCGGCCTCTTCCAGGTGTCTGGCGATCTCGTATCCGTAGCTCTCGCCTTCCACCAGGCAGGACAGGACCAGCAGGTCCAGCACTCCCTTGAGCCAGCTCGCGCGGCGGTCTCTTGCCATACCTAGATGACACCACAGGCTAGGTAGGAATACAACCTAGGTGGCGATGCTCGCTATGGAGCGGACGGGGCCCCGGACAGAGCGGTGCCCGGGGAGAGGCCGCACTCCCCGGGCACCACGACCGCGTCAACCACGGCAACGGTCACGTCAACAACCGCGTCAACCTGCTGGATCCAACCGTCAGTTCACCTCCGTTCCGGTCGGCAGCGGGGGCTCGGTGGCGATGCGTTCCATCTCGTCCTCGGTCAGCAGCCGGGAACGGATCAGGAACCGCACGCCCTCGGGCGCCTCCAGGGAGAACCCGCCACCCCGACCGTTGACCACGTCCACGGTCAGGTGGGTGTGGGACCAGTACGCGTACTGGTCCGAGCTCATCCAGAACGGCACGTTCTCGGCCACCCGGCCCAGCAGCACGTCCGAGCCGCCCACCCGGAACTCCCCCAGCGGGTAGCACATCGGGGAGGAGCCGTCGCAGCAGCCGCCGGACTGGTGGAACATCACCGGTCCGTGCCGCTTCTCCAGCCGCTCCACCATCTCCTGTGCGGCCGGCGTCAGTTCGACCCTGGGAGTACGGTCACCGGAGTGCTGTGCCATCAGAAGAACCCGAGCTTCTTGGCGCTGTAGCTGACCAGCAGGTTCTTGGTCTGCTGGTAGTGGTCCAGCATCATCCGGTGGTTCTCCCGGCCGATGCCGGACTTCTTGTAGCCGCCGAAGGCGGCGTGCGCCGGGTAGGCGTGGTAGCAGTTGGTCCACACCCGGCCCGCCTTGATGGCCCGGCCCATCCGGTAGGCCGCGTTGCCGTCCCTGGTCCACACCCCGGCGCCCAGGCCGTACAGGGTGTCGTTGGCGATCTTCAGCGCCTCGTCCTCGGAGTCGAAGGTGGTCACCGAGACCACCGGGCCGAAGATCTCCTCCTGGAAGATCCGCATGTCGTTGGAGCCCCGGAAGATGGTGGGCTCCACGTAGTACCCGCCCTCGTAACCGGGCACGGTGCGGGCGCTGCCGCCGATCAGCAGCTCGGCGCCCTCCTGCCGGCCGATGTCGATGTACGACATGATCTTCTCGAACTGGTCGTTGCTGGCCTGCGCCCCGATCATGGTGGCCGGGTCCAGCGGGTCGCCGACCGTGATCGCCTTGGTGCGCTCCAGACAGCGGCCCATGAACTGGTCGTAGATCGAGGAGTGGATCAGCGCCCGGGAGGGACAGGTGCACACCTCGCCCTGGTTCAGGGCGAACATCACGAAGCCCTCGACGGCCTTGTCCAGGTAGTCGTCGTCGGACGCGGTCACGTCCGGCATGAAGATGTTGGGGCTCTTGCCCCCCAGCTCCAGGGTGACCGGGATGATGTTCTCGCTCGCGTACTGCATGATCAGCCGGCCGGTGGTGGTCTCACCGGTGAACGCCACCTTGGCCACCCGGGGGCTGGAGGCCAGCGCCCGGCCCGCCTCGGCGCCGTAGCCGTTGACCACGTTCACCACTCCCGGCGGCAGCACGTCCGCCAGCAGCTCCATCAGCAGCAGGAGGCTGGCCGGGGTCTGCTCCGCCGGCTTGATCACCACGCAGTTGCCGGCCGCCAGCGCGGGGGCCAGCTTCCAGGTGGCCATCAGCAGGGGGAAGTTCCAGGGGATGATCTGCCCCACCACGCCCAGCGGCTCCTGGAAGTGGTACGCGATGGTGTCGGGGTCGATCTCCGAGATGCTGCCCTCCTGGGCGCGCACCACCCCGGCGAAGTAGCGGAAGTGGTCGACCGCCAGCGGAAGGTCGGCGGCCAGGGTCTCCCGTACCGGCTTGCCGTTCTCCCAGGTCTCGGCGACCGCGAGCTTCTCCAGGTTCTCCTCGATACGGTCGGCGATCCTGTTCAGCAGGATGGCCCGCTCGGTGGTCGTCGTACGGTTCCACTTCTCGGCCGCGGCGTGCGCCGCTTCCAGGGCCATGTTCACGTCGTCGCCGGTGGAGCGGGGCACCTCACAGAAGGTACGGCCGGTGATCGGCGACGGGTTCTCGAAGTACTCCTCACCCACCGGGGCGACCCACTCGCCACCGATGAAGTTGTCATAGCGGGAGGAGTAGTTGACGATGCTGCCTTCGGTTCCTGGCTGCGCGTACACCATCGTTGCGCTCCTTGCGGGACGTGCGGGGCGTCACGGACCACGGACGCGGCCGTGTGAGATGCCCCACTCTCCCCCGCCGGGGTTGGCGAAAGGTTGGCGCCACACCGGGCGGGCCCGACGGCCCCCCGCCCCCGTTCAGTCCCGCGCGGCGGCGCTCAGCCGCCCCCGTACCAGGGCACGCCGGGGGTCGGCCGGACCCAGGGACCGCAAGGCGTACTGGTGCACCTCCAGGTCCCACGGCGCCCGCGCCCCGTAGCGCAGCGCGTGCTCGGGGTCACCGCTGGAGAGCACCGCGTCCCGCACCGCCACCTCCAGCTGCTCCCGCCAACGCAGCACCCCCGGCGCCTCGGACCGGGGCAGCAGCGGGCCGCGGTAGTGGCGCAGCGCGGCGTCCAGGTCGCCCCGCTCCAGGGCACGCAGCACCTCCACCGCGTCACAGGTGACCGGGACCGTCAGCCGGTACGTGCGGTGGGTGACCCCGCCACCCAGGGCCTGCCGTAGATGGGACACCTCCGCCTTGAAGGTGGAGGCCGACACCCGCCGGTGGCCGTACACCTCCTCCCGTAGCCGCTCGGCGCCGAGCCCCTCGGGCTCCAGGGCCAGCAGCGTGAGGATCTCCAACTGGCGCGGTCGCAGCCGGGTGAGCACCCCGTCGCACAGCAACTCGCCCTCGCCCAGGGCGAGGAGGCGCAGCGAACGGGGCGGGGCCGGGGAGGAGAGCCGGTCCGGCCCGGAGGGCGTGGCCCGCAGCCCGGCCTCGATGGTGGTCACCAGGCTGCGCACGGTGGACATCGCCAGCGGGTGGGAGCGGTCCCAGGTGGTGGACAGGTCGAGTACGCCCAGCACCCGGCCGTCCGGGGCGTGGATCGGGGCGCAGTAGCAGACCCAGCCGTGCAGGGCGGCGACCAGGTGCTCGGCGGAGAACACGAAGTGGGGCCGGCCGGTACGCAGGGCCAGCGACAGGGCGTTGGTGCCCATGGCCGGCTCGTCCCACCGGCCGCCCGGGCAGAAGTTGACGCGTTCCGCCCGGCGCCGCATCACCCGGCCCCCTCGGGTCCACAGGATGGTGCCGGACTCGTCGGTCACGGCCGCCACATAGCCGGCGTCGTCGGCGATGCTGTGCAGCTCGTCGCTGAGGGCGTCCACCGGTTCGCGCAGCGGGGAGCGTGCCCACCGGGGGCTGACCTCGCCGGACACCGGGGCGCTGTCCCGGCCGGGGTCGACGGTGGGCAGCGAGCGGGCCCAGGAGTCGGTGACCTCCGGCCGCAGGGCGTCCCCGCGTCGGGGTACCGGCTGCGCGGCGCTCAGCACCGGCACCAGCCGGGACCACTCGTGCTCCAACTGGTGCCTGCGCCGGCTCAGTTCGCTCGGCGCTTCGCTCGTCGCTCGGGGTGTTGCTGCCATGACCTGCCCACCCTCGTCCCTGGGGCGCGGGGTCGTCGTCGACCTCGCGGGATGGCTCGCTACGGCGTACCGGGGCGTCCCTCCCGGGACCGTCACGATCCGGGTGGAGGCGTCCCACGGCTGTTGTCCTACGGCTCCTGGGGAGGACCGCGCCACGGCGGACCGCCCGCCTCCCATGCTACGGAGCGGGCGGCCGGAACGTGAGGGTTCGCGCCCACGGGCTCCACTTGCCGGAACGGCATGAAACGTTGCCGCCCCATCGGGGGGTGCCGCACGGTGACCGTATGACGTACGAGACGCGCGACCCCGCGCACCACAGGACCCAGAACCCCGACCACCGGGCGGGCCACCTCCTGCCGCCGGCCCCCGAGGGCGGCTGGGACGTGGTGGTGGTCGGTGGAGGACCGGCCGGGCTGTCGGCCGCGCTGACCCTGGCCCGGGTACGGCGGTCGGTCCTGGTGATCGACGCCGGCTCTCCCCGTAACGCCCCGGCGAGCGCGGCCCACGGCCTGCTGGGCCGGGACGGGGTACCCCCGCTGGAACTGCTGCGGCGGGGCCGCGAGGAGGTCACCTCCTACGGGGCGCGGATCGCCACCGCCCGGGTGGAGGAGGTACGCCGCCACCGGGGCGGGTTCCGGGTACGCGTCGAGGGCGGCGAGCACACCACCGCCCGGCGGCTGCTGGTCACCACCGGCCTGGTGGACCGGCTGCCCGAGGTCCCCGGGCTGGCCGAACGGTGGGGCCGGGACGTGGTGCACTGCGTCCACTGCCACGGCTGGGAGGCCCGGGACACCGCCGTCGGGGTGCTCCACACCAGCCCCCACGCCTACCACCAGGCCCTGATGTTCCGGGGGCTGACCTCGCGGCTGACCTTCCTGCGGCACACCGGCGAGGAGCTGCCCGAGGAGCGGCGTGACCGCCTGGACCGGCTGGGGGTCGACCTGGTCGACGGCGAGGTGACCGGTCTGGAGGTGGACGGGGAGGACCGACTGGCCGGGGTACGGCTGGCCTCCGGCCGTACGGTGCCGCTGCGCACCCTGGTCGTCGTCCCCCTCTTCGTGGCCCGCGCCCCGCTGCTGGACGACCTCGGGCTGACCCCGGCCGCCCACCCCATGGGCTCCCACCTGGTCACCGATCCCCAGGGGTTCACCGGGGCCTGGGGCGTGTGGGCGGCCGGCAACGTCACCGACCTGACGGCCAACGTGTCCATGGCCATCGCGGCCGGTTCCCGGGCGGGCGGGGCGATGCTGATGGACCTGATCACCGAGGAGGTGGGGGCCGACGGCCCGACGGCACCGCCTCCCTTCTCCGCCGCCGAGGAGGCCGAACTACACCGGCGGCGCGGTGACGAGCGTCGGCACGGTCTGACCGTGTGAACGCCCGGACCCGCTCAGGCGGTACGGGCCCGCAGGTGCGCCCGCTCCCCCTGGGGGCCGAACAGCACCAGCAGCTCCACCGGCTGGTCACCGTCCGCCCCCATCCAGTGCGGTACGTGGGTGTCGAACTCGGCCACCTCGCCGGGCTTCAGCACCAGCCGCTGTTCCCCGAGCAGCAGCAACAGCCGTCCGGCCAGGACGTAGAGCCACTCGTAGCCCTCGTGGGTCTTCAACTCCGGTGCCGCGTCGGAGGGGCGTGGCGGGATGAGCAGCTTGTGGGCCTGCGGGCCCCCGGCACGGCGGCTGAGCGGTACGAAGGTCATCCCGTGCCGCCGCACCGGTCGCAGATGGACCCGGGGGTCGCCGGTGGCCGGCGCCCCGACCAGCTCGTCCAGGGGTACGCCGTACACCTCGGCCAGGGGGAGCAGCAGCTCCAGGGTGGGCCGGCGGCCACCGCTCTCCAGCCGGGAGAGGGTGCTCTCGCTGACACCGGTCCGGTCGGCCAGTTCCGCCAGCGTCATCTCCCGGGCGCGACGCAGGGCCCGCAGTCGGGGTCCGACCGCGTTGAGTACCCCACCCTGTTCACCGCTTCGCTCCACCATGACCCCCAGGTTGCCGAAACGGCACGCTTCCTTGCAACACCGGCGCCGCCCGGCGCCCCTCCCCACCGCCTGCCAGCAGGCAGGTCCACCGATCCCCGGCCCACCCCGGGCCGCCCGAACCACGACGGAGGACACCGTGACCGAGATCCAGGACACCGAACACTTCTGGGAGAGCCAGTACAGCGGCCGGCCCCGGGTGTGGAGCGGCGCCCCCAACGCCCCGCTGGCCGAGACCGTGGCCGACCTGACCCCCGGCCGCGCCCTCGACCTGGGGTGCGGAGAGGGTGGTGACGCGGTACACCTGGCCACCCTCGGCTGGCGGGTCACCGCCGTCGACGTCGCCCCGACCGCCCTGGACCGCACCCGGGAGCTGGCCCACTCCGCCGGGGTCGCCGACCGTGTCGACGTCCAGCACCACGACCTGGCCGCCAGCCTCCCCGAGGGGGAGTACGACCTGGTGAACGCCCAGTTCCTCCAGAGCCCGCTGGAGTTCCCCCGGCCCCGGATCGTCCGCGCCGCCTTCCGGGCCCTGGCGCCCGGGGGCCTGCTGCTGCTCGTCGACCACGGCTCCGCCCCGCCCTGGAGCTGGCACGGCGAACACCGCTTCCCCACCGTGCGGGAGGTGTACGAGGAACTGGAACTGGATGCCGAACCCCACCGGGTGGAGCGGCTGGACACCCCGAGCCGGGAGGCCGTCGGCCCCTCCGGGGAACGGGCCCGGGTGGTGGACCTGGTGGTGGTCCTGCGGCGTACCGGGCGGTGTGCCGGCGAGTCCGACTGAGGGGCCGCCCGGGGGACCGCTGTCCCCCGGCCCGGTGGGTCAACCACCGTGCGCGGGCGAGGAAGTGGGTGCGCTCTGGCTCGTGGTGGCCGGTGCTGGCCGGTCGTCCGTCCGGGAGGGTACGGGTTCTCGGTGGGGTGGTGCTGGTCGGGGTGCACGGTTCCCCGGGTCGGTGACCGATGGTGGTGGACCTGGCGGGCCCGCTGTTCCCCGGCCCGGTGGGTCAACCGCCGTGCGGGGGCGGGTGGTTGAGGTCGTACGGAGGGGGCGGCCGTCGGGTCGGGGCACCACCCGGTTGGGGCGACCGGGGTGCCGAGGGGTACGAGGGGGGCACGGTGGAGACGACCCCACCGTGCCCCCCGTAGCGCTCTCGGGGTGCCCGCTACTCGCGGCTCTCGCCGGGGCTGGTGAAGTCCGGGCTGGTGAACTCGGGTCCGCTGTAGTCCGGGCTGGCGAACTCGGGGCGGCCGGCGGTCGTGGCCTTCGACTCCGAGACGGCCGGTTCCTCGGCCGGACTGGTGAAGTCGGGGTGCGAGTACCCCAGGCGAGGGATGTGGCGCTCCTCGCCCTCCGGGTCGCCGCTGCCCGGCTCCTCCAACTCCTCCAGAGGGTCGGGCAGTTCGGAGTCACTCATGGTGCCGCTCCTGTCCGGGGCCAAGCCCCTGCCGTCGTTGAGCGCCTCGCCGAGGAAGGGCAGGATGCCACGGTCCCGTAGCGCCCTGCTCCACTCCTCCCGGGCCTCGGCGACCTGTTCGGTCAGGCCACCGGCTCCGGGGGCTCCCCTACCCGCTCGGATGGAACTGGACCCGTTGCGCAGCGCGGTCAACAGCAGGCCGCCGGCCGCGATGAGCAGTCCCAGCGCGGTGAGCAGCAGGAACACCCAGCCGGCGTCCCGCATCGACTGGGCGAGGGTCGGCTCCGGGCTGAGCACGCTCAGCGCGTAACCGACGACCAGGAAGATCACCGCGGCGGCACCGGTCAGCAGGGGCGCCAACACCGAGATCACGGCCGTCAGTCCGGCGCCCGTGGCCTCGACCAGCCCCTCCTGTACGGCGGAGGCGACCGTACCGCCGGGGCCTCGGCCCTCCTCCTGGGAGGAACTCCCGGAAGACGAGGGAGCGTTGCGGGGTTGTCGGAGTTCCTCGCGCAGCGCCACGAAGCGCCCGTACTCGCTGGCCGCGCAGGCCGCGATGGCGGCGGAGGCGCCGAGCGCCATGGTGCGCAGCTGTTCCGCGTTGAGCCGCTGGCCGAGTGCGGCCAGCTCAGGGTGCTGGGGCGCTTCGCGCAGGGTGAGGTCGAGGACCCGCTCGAACTCGGGTCGGTCCTCGGGCAACAGGTGCCGCGCACTGTTCATCTGCATCCCCCGATGCTCCGTGGGGCGGTGGTGCCGGCCGGCTGCCGGCGCCGGTTGTCGGGGCGAAGTCCCCTCTTCTCAGGGGTCGGGGCCGCGGGGCGGGCGGAAGGAGAGGGAAGCTCGCTACGGCACGATCGATGGTAGGCCGCAAACTGCCCCTGGTGACAGGGTGTTTACGTAAATTGGCGGTGTACCTACCGTGATTCGGCCCGGAATGCGCGGAGTTGACGGCTCGTTGCCCCGTTGTGCGCGCGGACGCGGGGCCCCGGGCGCTCACGGAACGTCGTCGTGCCGTACCGAGCCGGTGGCCTGACGGCCCCCCACGGTGCGACCGGTGAGGCCGTTCCGATGCGGTGTGCCCCCTGTGCCCCCTGAGCCTGGTGCCCCGAGAACGGGGCGGAGCGGGAGTCGGACGCGGCACACGGGTACGGCCAGGGGCGGGCCCTACGCCTCGGCCGGGGACTCCTCGTCCTCCAGGGGCAGCCGGGTGACCAGCAGCTTGCCGGACATGGTGACCCCGCCGTCCATCGCCACGGCCAGCCCGTCGGCGTACACGTGGGGGCCGCGCACGGTCGGCGGGGTGTCGTCGCCCTCCTCGGGCACCTCGCCGGTGAGGTACGGGATCGGGCTGTGGCCGTGCACGATCCGGTGCCCGCCGAAGGTGGAGAGCAACTCCCTGGCGGTGGCGACCCCTTCCTCCTCGTCACGGAAGGCGAACCGCTTGGTGAACTTGCGGAACAGGTCCCAGGTGGTGTCCGCGTCCAGCTGCTGGAGGGCGACCGTGACCGCGTCGTTGACCGCCTCGATGTTGTTGCCGTAGTCCAGGTAGCAGGAGGCGTCGGAGTGCAGCAGCAGGTGGTCCTCGACCAGGGCCATGGCGTCCAGCCTGGTCATCCACTGGATGTGCCGCTCCTCCAACCGCTCCATGTCGGTGCGCTGGCCGCCGTTGAGCAGCCAGGCGGCCTGGAAGGAGGCCGTTCCGGCGCCGGACTGCACGGGGGTGTCCCCGAACCTCTTGGCGCCGATCAGCAGCAGTTCGTGGTTGCCCATCAGGGCCTTGCAGTAGCCGCCGGCGGCTGCCGCCTCGGCGGACAGCTGCATCACCAGCTCGATCACCCCGATCCCGTCCGGGCCTCGGTCGGTGAAGTCGCCCAGGAACCACAGCCGGGCGTTGTCCCCCGCCCAGTGGTCCGCCTCGTCGATCAGCCCGACCTCCAGCAGCACCCGCCGCAGTTCGTCGAGGTACCCGTGGACGTCGCCCACCACGTACACCGGGCCGTCGCCCTCCTCGCTCTGCGGGGCGAGGGTCGGGGTGTCCAGCAGGGTGGGCTCACGCTCGGGGTCCTCGCGGCTGATGACCGGCAGGTCCCGTTCGGTGGGCGTGTAGTCGGGGTCGGGCTCCTCCGCCGGGGGCGGGGGCACGGCGGCCGGCTGGGGTGCCGGGGCCGGTGTCGCCGCTGGCGTCGCCGGAGGTGTCGCGCCCGGTTGGGGTGCGGGGCTGGCCGGGGGCTGTGCCCGTGGAGGAGCCACCGGAGGGGTGGGGGGAACGGGCGGCACCGGGGGCGCTGGGGGCGCCGGGGACACCGCCGGGGCGGGCGCGCCCGGCACCGGTTCGACGGGCGGGTGCGGACCGGGAGTGGTCGGGTGGGCCACGGTGGGGTGGGGGAGGGCGTGGGAGGGAGCCGGGGCGCCGTGTTCGTGCGGCTCCCGCCCGGCTTCGGCCCCGTGGGACCCCTCGTTGAAGACCATGGGTCCCTGACCGGCCCCCTGAGTCATCGACCCCTCCACCAAGTACGTGCGCTGTGCACCGTTGTGGACTACCCCCGCCCCCCGGTGGGCCGGGGAGACCGTGGTGGTGACCCTCCGAGGCCGGTGCCCCGGATCATGGTGGATCGGGGCGGCCGTTGGCCTTGGTCGACGGGCCGAGGGGCCTCCTGGTCGGGAGGCTGGTCCCGGTGTTGTGCGCCCATCATAGGAACGCGGAGCGGCGGTTGTGACGCACCAGGGGGGTGCCAATTGACGCCCGGGGCGAACAGGCCATGAATTCATCCTGAAATGTTCGGTCTGGGGGCGGGATCAGGACGGCGCGCTCGTTGGCGAGCCCCCCGCGCAACGTGGTGTTTCCCGCCCCTTCCCCTTCGCGTGAACGACGCCCGCCCTCGTTCGGGACGCTCCTGGCGCGGTGTCGGACGCCGTCGCCCGGAGGCGATCCGGCGGCCGGAATTCACCCGAGAGTGGGGGGCCGGGGAGGCTGCACGGTCGTTCGCGTACGGCGCTGGGAGGAGGCGCGGACGATCAGGTGGGTGGGCATGATCCTGCCCACCGGCTGCCGGGACTCCACCCCCTCGATGGCGTCGATCAGCAACTGCACCACGGTGTTGCCCACCCGGTCCGGCTGGAGGGACAGGGTGGTGACCGGGGGGTCGGTGGCGGTGTAGACCGTGGACTCGCTGCAACACACCAGCATCAGGTCGTCCGGCACCCGCAGCCCGTGCCGGCGGGCGGCGGCCAGCAGGTCGGTGCCGTTGGGGTCGAACAGCCCGTAGACCGCGTCCGGCCGGTCCGGCCTTGCCAGCAGCCGTTCGGCTGCCTCGGCGGCGGCGGCCGGGTCGTGCGCCGGGTACGCCTCGTACACCGGCCGTTGGCCGAAACGCGCGCACCAGTCGAGGTAGGCGCGGGTGGACAGCTGGGTGTAGTTGTCGGTGCTGGTGCCGGTCAGCAGCCCGATGCGGCGGGCCCCGGAGGAGGCCAGGTGGTCCAACAGCCCGGTGACGGCGGCCTCGTGGTCGTGGTCCACCCAGGCGGTCACCGGCAGCGAGGGGCCGGGCTGGCCGTCGGAGACCACCGGCATCCCGGACCGGGACAGCTCGGTGACCACCGGGTCCTGGTCGGAGGGGTCGATCACCACCGTGCCGTCCAGGGCGACGTTGGACCACACGTCCACGGCGCTGTTGCGGGAGGTGGCCGGCAACAGCACCAGCCCGTACCCCCGGGACAGGGCGGTGGAGGAGGCGGCCCGGGCCATCTCCGCGAAGTAGGCGAACTCGGTGAAGGTGAACGGTTCTTCGCCGTAGGTGGTGACGGTCAGGCCGATCAGCCCGGACTTGCCCGTACGCAGGGTGCGGGCCGCCGCCGACGGGCGGTAGCCCAGGCGTTCGGCGACCTCGCGGACGTGGGTGCGGGTGGCTTCGGGCAGTCGGCCCTTGCCGTTGAGCGCATCGGAGACGGTGGTGATGGAGACCCCGGCGGCTGCCGCCACATCACGGATACCGGCGCGGCCGTCGGGGCGGCGTCGTCTGCGTGGGCCGCGTGATCGGCCCACCTGATGCTTCTCTGCTGCTGTCATGGCCCATCGATCGTGGCACGAGAAGGGGTGTCGGCGTGAGAATGCCCCCGAACCGTAGGTGGTCAACCGGCCAAGTGCCATCAAATGCCAACGGCCTTTGCCCGACCGGGAGTTGGAGGCACCGCTCACCCCGGTGACGAGAAGTCTGTCAGAGGACGAACGCCAGGTGAGCGGGCCGCGCTCGGGCCCTTCCGGCTCATTCGATGTAGGGAGCGCGCCACCGCGTGCGAAGGGGCGCGCACCCCCACACCGCGCCCCGCCGCCCTCGTCGTACGTAGCCGTACGTCGCCGCGGGCCGAGCCCACCCCGCCCCGGGAACCCCTCGCTCCCGGAACCACCCCGGACGCTCCCGCCCCGGGGGCGTACCGGACGTCCGGTCCCACCCGGACGCGCCACGGTGTCAGTCCCGCCGCAGCTCAGCGCCTCCCCGGTGTCCTGTCGGCCCGACCCGGTGCCCGGCCCGACACCCGATGCGGCACCGGCCCGGGCATCCCGCCGGCCCCGTTCAGTCCTCCCCGACCAGCGCCCCACAGCGGGCGCAGCGCACCGGTGGGTCCACCTCGGCCAGCAGCCCGCACTCCGGGCAGACCCGGGACAGCCAGCAGGCCGGATCGCCCCCGTCCTCCGGGCCCCAGGCCCGCCGTTCCTCACCCTCGCGGGGTGTCTCGCCACCCATCGCCACCCCCACAGTCCGCTGCCAGTCCGCCGCGCTCCGGCTCTCGGGCGCTGATCGAGGCCCCGGCACCTCGGGGGTACGCCCCGGGGAGCCATGCTCATAGAGTGAACGAGAAGGGCACGTTGACGCACGGGTCGAGGAGGACGCGGTGAGTGAGAACACCCCCAAACTGCGGGCGGTGCTGGACGGGATCCCCACCTACAAGCCCGGGAAGCCGGCCGCGTCCGGCGGTCCGGTCGCCTACAAGCTCTCGTCCAACGAGAACCCCCACCCCCCGCTGCCCGGGGTGCTGGAGTCCGTCACCCGGGCCGCCGGATCCTTCAACCGCTACCCCGACATGGCCTGCACCGAGCTGATGGCGGAGCTGTCCCGCCGCTTCCAGGTGCCCGTGGAGCACCTGGCGACCGGCACCGGTTCGGTGGGTGTGGCCCAGCAGCTGCTCCAGTCCACCACCGGCCCCGGCGACGAGGTGATCTACGCCTGGCGCTCCTTCGAGGCGTACCCGATCATCACCCAGATCTCCGGCGCCACCTCGATCCAGGTCCCGCTGACCGAGAACGAGGAACACGACCTGGACGCCATGGCCGACGCGGTCACCGACCGCACCCGGCTGATCTTCGTCTGCAACCCCAACAACCCCACCGGGGTGGCCATCCGTCGCCCGGAGCTGGAGCGCTTCCTGGACCGGGTGCCCCGTGACGTGCTGGTGGTGCTGGACGAGGCGTACCGCGAGTTCGTACGCGACGAGGAGGTCGTCGACGGCGTCGAGCTGTACCGCGACCGCCCCAACGTCTGTGTGCTGCGCACCTTCTCCAAGGCCTACGGGCTGGCCGGACTGCGGGTGGGCTTCGCCGTCGCCCACCCCCGGGTGGCCGGGGCGCTGCGCAAGACGGCGGTGCCCTTCGGGGTCAGCCAGCTCGCCCAGGAGGCGGCGGTGGCCTCGTTGCGCGCCGAGGACGCCCTGCTGGAGCGGGTGGAGGGGCTGGTGGCCGAACGGGCCCGGGTGTCCCGGGAGTTGGTGGCCCAGGGCTGGACGGTTCCCGAGTCGCACGCCAACTTCGTGTGGCTGCGGCTGGGCGACCGTACGACCGAGTTCGCCGAGCTGTGCGAGAAGGCCGGCGCGGTGGTCCGCCCCTTCGCCGGCGAGGGCGTGCGGGTGACCGTCGGGGAGCCGGAGGCCAACGACATCTTCCTGAAGGCAGCCGCCGCCTTCCGTCAGCGCGGGTGAGTACGGTCCGGGCCCCGGCCCCCGGTCACGGCCGGCGGCGGGGCCCGGACCGCCCCTACGACAGCACCGGACGTCGGGCCAGCAGCCCGTGCGGCGACCCCTCGACCAGGTGGCGGACCTCGTCGGTGCCCCACCGCGCGGCGAGCTGGAAGCGGTGCGCGTCCCCCACCCTGCGCGGCTCGAACGCCAGGTGGACGAAGCCCCGGTCGGGCCCGGAGGCCCGGCCCAGCCGCGTCAACTCCCCCTCCACGCGGGCCCATTCGGCCGCCGGCACGTACTGCCGCATCACCGAGTGCCACACCACGGTGAGCGTGCCGGGCGCCAGCTCCACCCCGGACAGGAAGTCGGCCGCGCCCAGGGCGTCGACCCGCGCGGGCACCCGCCCGGCCAGCTGGAGGGCGCCCTCCAGCCGTGCGAACCGTTCCGACTGGTCCGGCCACAGGTAGGACCGCAGCCGCAGGGCGCCCTCCGGGGTGCGGGGGTCGAGGGGCGCGGGGTCGCAGCCGTGCCGCTCCACCACCTCCCACCGCAGCTCGGCCGCTTCCCGCAGCCATCGCGGCGGGGGTTCGGCCCAGGCCGGCGCCAGCCGTACCGGGGAGTCGGCCGGCCCGTGGGCGAAGCCCCCGTCGTCGGCCGGGTCCCGCCCGGCCAGCAGCCGGAAGTGGTCGGCGCGCAGGTTCAGCCCGGCGCTGGAGCCCAGCTCGAACAGCCGTACCCGGTACGGCGCCTGGGCAGGTGGCGGGTGCTGGTCCAGCGTCCACAGCAGCCCGGTGACCAGCATGGTGGCCCGGGCCACCTCGTTGGTCTGGGGCGGCAGCCGCAGCCAGTCGCGCAGCCACTCGGGGTGCTCCTCGGCCACCGCCCGGAACGCCGGCCAGGCCGCGTCGGGGCGCGCGGGGTCGAAGTGGCCCCCGGCGCTGGGGTAGTGGGCGGCCAGCTCGGGCGCCCGCCCGGTCAGTGCCAGGGCGTGCGCCCCGCCCAGCAGCCGGAGGGCGATCGCGTCCGGGCCGGGTGCTCCCTCGTGTCCGGCCAGCACCCGGGCGCAGGGGCCGCCTCGGCGTACGTCCCGGGCGACCCGTTCCAGCAGGGTGCCGTAGAGGGGCGAGCCCAGGGTGTGGCAGGCCTCGGCCTGGTGCTCCACCATCCGTGCCGCCCGGTCACCAGCCGTCTCGGACACCCGTACCTCCGTACACCCGCCCTGAATGATCGATCATCCGATGCTGCGCCCGCCGCCGACCGGGGTCAAGGCCCCGCCTCCGTACGGCGGTCCGCCCTCCGCTCCCGGCCCGCACCCGGTTATCGGGAGGCCGGGGGTCCGGCCGGACCGATAGGATTTCGCCCATGGCGGCCACAGGAAACGAAGCGCAGGGGCGCAAGGCGTACTACGTCTCCACCCCCATCTACTACGTCAACGACGCTCCCCATCTGGGCCACGCCTACACGACCGTCGCGGGCGACGTGCTCACCCGCTGGCACCGCCAGCGGGGCGAGAAGGTGTGGTACCTCACCGGCACGGATGAGCACGGTCAGAAGATCATGCGCACCGCCGACGCCAACGGGGTCTCCCCGCAGGAGTGGTGCGACAAGCTCGTCGAGGAGGCCTGGAAACCGCTCTGGGAACACCTCGACATCGCCAACGACGACTTCATCCGCACCACCGAGGACCGGCACACCGCCCGCGTGCGGGAGTTCGTGCAGGACCTCTACGACAAGGGCGAGATCTACGCCGGCGGATACGAGGGCCCGTACTGCGTGGGCTGCGAGGAGTACAAGAGCTACGGCGAACTCCTCGACGGCGAGGGGGAGTTCGACGGACAGAAGCTCTGCCCCATCCACAAGAAGCCGGTGGAGATGCTGAAGGAGGACAACTACTTCTTCCGCCTCTCCGAGTACGGCCCCAGGCTGCTGGAGCACTACGAGGCCCACCCCGAGTTCATCCAGCCGGAGTCGGCCCGCAACGAGGTCGTGCAGTTCGTACGGCAGGGGCTGGAGGACCTGTCGATCTCCCGCTCCACCTTCGACTGGGGCGTGAAGGTCCCCTGGGACGAGAAGCACGTCATCTACGTGTGGATCGACGCCCTCCTCAACTACGCCACCGCCGTGGGCTACGGCAGCGACCAGGAGCGGTTCGACCAGACCTTCCCCGCCGACGTCCACCTGGTCGGCAAGGACATCCTCCGCTTCCACGCGGTCATCTGGCCGGCCATGCTGATGGCCAACGGCCTCCCGCTGCCCGGCAAGATCGCCGCCAACGGCTGGCTGATGGTCGGCGGCGAGAAGATGAGCAAGTCCAACCTCACCGGCATCTCCCCACAGCAGCTCACCGAGCACTTCGGGGTGGACGCGTACCGCTGGTACTTCCTGCGGGCCATCGCCTTCGGTCAGGACGGCTCCTTCTCCTGGGAGGACTTCACCGCCCGCTACACCAGCGAACTCGCCAACGACTACGGCAACCTGGCCTCCCGGGTGGCGGCCATGGTCGGCAAGTACTTCGGCGGCCAGCTCCCCGAGTCCCGCCACCACGGCCCGGACGAGCAGCCCCTGGTGGACGCGCTGCACACCACCGTGGAGCGGGCCGACGAACTGGTCGGCGAACAGCTCGACTTCTCCGGCGGCATTCTGGCGATCTTCGACTTCGTCAAGAAGGTCAACCTGTACCTCACCGAACAGGAGCCCTGGAAGGTCGCCAAGGACTCCTCGGAGGACGCCCAGAGCCGGTTGGCGACCATCCTCTACACCGCCGCCGAGTCGCTGCGCGCCTGCGCCGTGCTGCTCAACCCGGTGATGCCGGAGTCGAGCCAGAAGCTGTGGGACTCCCTCGGCGCCGAGGCCCACCTCGGCCCGCTGGCCGACCAGCCGCTGGCCGCCGCCGGCCGCTGGGGCCAGCTCCCCGCCGGAGCCACGGTGACCAAGGGCGCCGTGCTCTTCCCCCGGCTGGAGGAGCCCAAGAGCTGACCCCGACCCCGCGCGTCCAGGGCCACGGTGACCGTCTTCGGCGGAAACCGTGGCCCTGACGGCTGTCCGGGGCGGGTGACCGTGCGCCGCCGGTGACCGAGAGCCGCGCCGACTCCCGGGACCTACCGGGGAGTTGACCGATCCGAGGGCCGGCGTTCCGCCAGGTCGGGGTGTCGTGCTGGATTGCCGAATTGCAAAGTTCTGCAATCGCATACATGATGAGTCCGGCCACCCGCCCCGGGCCCCGGGGCCGCCGACGAGGAGATGCCCGACCATGCCGGTTCCGCTGTACCAGGCCAAGGCCGAGTTCTTTCGGATGCTGGGCCACCCCGTACGCATCCGGGTCCTGGAGCTTCTCCAGGACGGCCCCCAACCGGTACGCGACCTCCTCGCCGTCATCGAGATCGAACCCGCCGCCCTCTCCCAACAGCTCGCCGTCCTCCGCCGCTCCGGCATCGTGACCTCCACCCGGGAGGGCTCCACCGTCGTCTACCAGCTGGCCGGAGGCGACGTGGCGGAACTGATGCGGGCCGCCCGGCGCATCCTCACCGAGATGCTCGCCGACCAGAACGCGCTGCTGGCCGAACTCCGGGACGCCGAGGTCCCCGCACCGTGAGCGGCCCGGTGGCCGCCCTGGCCGCCCGGGTACGGAGCCTGCTGCCCACCCGAGCGGACCTCGCCGTGATGGGCCGCGACCCCCGGCGCGACCTGCTGGCGGGGCTGACCGTGGCGATCGTCGCCCTCCCCCTGGCCCTCGGCTTCGGCGTCTCCTCGGGGCTGGGCGCCGAGGCCGGCCTCGCCACCGCCGTGGTGGCCGGCGCCCTGGCGGCGGTGTTCGGCGGGTCCAACCTCCAGGTGTCCGGCCCCACCGGGGCCATGACCGTGGTGCTGGTACCGATCGTCGCCCAGCACGGCCCCGGCGGCGTGCTCACCGTCGGACTCCTGGCCGGGCTGATGCTGCTCGGGCTCGCCGCCCTGCGCGCCGGCCGCTACATGTCGTACATCCCCGCCTCCGTGGTGGAGGGCTTCACCCTGGGCATCGCCCTGGTGATCGGCCTCCAGCAGGTGCCGAACGCGCTGGGCGTGGAGAAACCGGAGGGCGAACGCGTCCTGGTGGTCACCTGGAACGCCCTGCGGGACTTCCTCGCGGCGCCGAACTGGACCGCTCTCGCCCTCGCCGCCTCGGTGGCCGTGGTCATGCTGGCGGGCGCGCGGTGGCGGCCCACCGTACCGTTCTCGATCATGGCGGTCGCCGGAGCGACCCTGGTCGCCCAGCTCCTCCACCTGGACAACGCCGCCGTCATCGGGGAGTTGCCCGCCGGCCTCCCCGCACCCTCCCTCGGCTTCGTGGAGCCCTCGCACCTGGGCGCGCTGCTGGCCCCCGCCGTCGCGGTGGCCGCCCTGGCCGCACTGGAGTCGCTGCTGTCGGCCCAGGTCGCGGACGGGATGACCGTCGGCCAACGGCACGACCCGGACCGCGAACTGTTCGGCCAGGGGCTCGCCAACATCGCCTCACCGCTGTTCGGCGGCGTACCGGCGACCGGGGCCATCGCCCGTACCGCCGTCAACGTCCGCACCGGCGCCAGCTCCCGACTGGCCGCGCTGTTCCACGCCGCCGTCCTCGCGGCCGTGGTGTACGCCGCCGCCCCCCTGGTGTCCCGCATCCCCCTGGCCGCCCTGGCCGGGGTGCTGATCGCCACCGCCGTCCGCATGGTCGAGGTCAGCTCGCTACGCGCCATGGTCACCGCCACCCGGTCCGACGCCGTGGTCCTCGTCCTCACCGCCCTCGCCACCCTGGCCCTGGACCTGGTGTACGCGGTCATCCTCGGCCTGCTCGTCGCCGGCTTCCTCGCCCTGCGCGCGGTCGCCCTCCAGGCCCGCCTCGACCAGGTCGACTTCCGCCCCGACCTCCCGGGCGAACACAGCGACGAGGAACACCGGCTGCTGGCGGAGCACATCGTCGCCTACCGGATCGACGGCCCCCTGTTCTTCGCCGCCGCCCACCGCTTCCTCCTGGAGCTGTCCGAGGTCGCGGACGTGCGGGTGGTGATCCTGCGGATGTCCCGGATCACCACCGTGGACGCCACCGGTGCCCTGGTGCTGCGGGACGCCGTCGAGAAGCTCACCCGTCGCGGCATCGTCGTCATGGTCTCCGGCGTCCGCCCCGGACAGCGCCGCGCCCTGGAGTCCGTGGGCGCCCTGGACCAGGTCAGCCGCGAGGACCGGGAGTACGAGACCACCCCCGAGGCCATCGAGAGCGCCCGCCGCCACCTGGAGCGCGCCGGCCTGCTGGACCACCGCCCCGCCTGAGAAGCCCCGGCCACCAGGGGCCGTGGTGGGCCACCCGGACCTGAGCCCCTGCGGGTGGCGGCCCCCACTGGCCGGCTGGTCGGGTTCGGCCCCGGTACCTCGCGCGGTCGGGGCAAGCCGTGGTGGCCGTACGTCCGTCAGTGGCCCTTGGCCGGGCGGGAGTTGCCCGGTGCGGGGGCTGAGGGGTCGGCGCCCCGGGGGAGTCGGGGCGGGTGAGGGGTGGTGTTCCCGTACGGGTGCTCCCTCTCGTCGGGTGGCCGGCTGAGGTCCCTCGGGGGTGCCCGGTCGGGGTGAGCCGTGGCCGGTGTCGGGTCCGGTCAGAGGACCTCGCGTGGTCGGGGTGAGGGGTGGTGGCCGTACGTCCGTCAGTCGAGCTTTCCCGGGCGGGAGTTGCCCGGTGTGGGGGCGCCGGCGTGGGCTTCGCGGCCCATCCTTCGGAACTTCCAGTGGGCCGGCCCATCGGAAACTCCGTTCCCCCTGGGTCTCCACTTCGGTGCCCGGACGGCGTTATACCAGTGGGTAGACCGCAATCGTGACCAACTCGTGGAGGGGCGCTGGACGTCCGGCGAACGCGGCCGGCACGGACCCCCACACCAGCGCCCCCTCGTCCCCCCACCCCTTCTGGAAGGGCACTCCATGTCCCTGTTGTCCAAGCTGAGTCGCCGGGCTCGCGTCTCACTTGCCACCGGTGTGGCCGGTGGACTCGTGGTGGTCGGCGCGGTCGTCCCGTCCGTGGCGACGGCCCACACCACCCAGTCCCCGTCCACCACCAAGGTCTCCGCCCAGGCTGACAAGATCAGCCGGACCGAGATGCTGCGCCGTGCCGCGACCTGGCTCACCGCCAACAACGGTTCCCAGGTGCCGTACAGCCAGACGAAGACCTGGTCGGACGGGTACCGCCAGGACTGCTCGGGCTACGTCTCCATGACCCTGGGCCTGTGGAAGTCCGGCCCCAACACCGTCGAACTGGCCAACAACCGCGACCTGACCACGCCCATCAACCTGGGCGACCTCAAGCCCGGTGACCTGCTGATCGACGCCGACGGCTCCAACACCACCCGTCACGTGGTGATCTTCGAGGGCTGGACCGACAGTTCCCGTTCCGCCTACAGCGCCTTCGAGCAGCGCGGTGGCCACGGCACCGACCACCGGGTGCTGAAGTACGGCCTGGACGCGGGCAGCGAGTACAAGCCGTACCGCCCGACCAACCTCACCGACGACGGTGGCGGTGACCCGACCCCGCCGCCCAGCGTCGAGTACCCCTCGCTGAAGCAGGGTTCCACCGGCGCCGACGTCACCACCGCCCAGTACCTGCTGCGCGCCCAGGGCCACAGCACCGCCGCCGACGGCGAGTTCGGCCCGCAGACCGCCGCCCAGGCCAAGGCGTTCCAGAGTTCCAAGAAGCTGGTCGCCGACGGGGTGATCGGCCCCAAGACCTGGCCCCAGCTGATCGTCACGGCCAGCAAGGGCGCCAAGGGTGACGCGGTACGCGCCATCCAGACCCAGTTGAACGTGTACGGCCACAAGGTCGCGGTCGACGGCTCCTTCGGCGCCCAGACCCACGAGGCCGTCTCCAGTTTCCAGCGTGACCACAAGCTGACCGTCGACGGGCTCGTCGGTCCGCAGACCTGGGTCGCGCTGGTCGGCACCAAATAGGCGCCACCCCCCACACGAGGCCTTGGGCGGCGGAGGGACAGACCCCGCCGCCCAGGGCCTCCCTCAACCCACCGGGTCAGCCAGGCCCCAACCCCCGACCACCCCCCGGGAGTTGGGGCCTCGGTGCGTCCGGGCCACCCTCGGCAATGCGGGTGCGCGGCTCTCGGCCGCCCGGCAGGATGGGCCGCTGACGATCACCGCTGACGACCGCCACCACCGGGAGGCCCGCCATGTCCGAGTCCGAGGATCCGCTGAGGTACCCGGCGGTGGAGCCGTACAACAGCGGGATGTTGGAGGTCGGGGACGGTAACCGGGTGTACTGGGAGGTGTCCGGCAACCCGAGGGGGAAGCCCGCGCTGGTGGTGCACGGGGGCCCGGGTTCGGGGTGCCGGCCGAGCTACCGTCAGCTGTTCGACCCCCAGCGGTACCGGGTGGTGCTGTTCGACCAGCGCGGATGTGGGCGCAGTACCCCGCACGCCAGCGACCCGGCCACCGACCTGCGGCACAACACCACCTGGCACCTGGTGGCCGACATGGAGCGGCTGCGGGCCCACCTGGGCGTCGAACAGTGGCTGCTGTTCGGCGTCTCCTGGGGCTCCACCCTGCTGCTGGCCTACGCCGAGACGCATCCCGAACGGGTCTCGGAGGCCGTCATCTCGGCGGTCACCACCACCCGCCGCAGCGAGATCGACTGGCTCTACCGAGGGGTGGGGAAGTTCTTCCCCGAGGCCTGGGAACGGTTCCGCGCCGGGGCGGGCGTGGAGACGGACGGGGACGTGGTCGGCGCGTACGCCCGGCTGACGGAGGACCCGGACCCGGCCGTACGCCAACGGGCCGTGCTCGACTGGTGCGCCTGGGAGGACACGGTGCTCTCCACCGAGGCCGGAGCCTCCAGTCCGTACGGTTCCCGGCCGGACGACGCCAGGACGGCCCTGGTGCGGATCTGCGCCCACTACTTCTCGCACGGCGCCTGGCTGGAGGAGGGCGCGCTGATCCGGGACGCGCCCCGGCTGGCCGACATCCCCGGGGTGCTGGTGCACGGCCGGCAGGACATGGGGAGCCCGCCCCACACCGCCTGGGAACTGTCCCGACGCTGGCCCTCCGCGCGGCTGTCGATCGCCTCGGACACGGGGCACCTGGGCAGTGTCCGCACCCTGCGCGAGGTGTGCGACGCGCTACGGGAGTTCGCCCGCTGAGCGCCCTCCACCGGGCCCCGCCGGCGGGCGGGGTCACACGTGTGAGGGGCCGGGCACCGAGTCGTTCGGTGCCCGGCCCCTGACCCGGGCCACGCGGGTGGCCGTCACAGGTAGGCGAAGCAGACCACCAGCACCACCACGGCGGCGCCCACCAGCACCCACAGCCGGGGGTCACGGGCCCCGGCGGCCCGGTCCGGTCGCCGCGCGGCGGTGGCGGTCGGCTCGGTGTCCTTCGCCTTCTCCGCCGTGCCGTCGGCCGCCGCCTCGCTCGCCGCTTCCTTCGCCGGCGCCGTCTCCGGCTTCGCCTCGGGGGCTGCCTCGGGTGCCGTCTCGCTCACGGCCTTGAACCCCGGCTCCGCCTCGGACCCCGGCTCCGCCTTGGCCCCGGACTCGGTCCGGGCCCGGTTCGCCTCGGTCGTGGACCCGGCCGGCGTCTCCTTCTTGGGCTTGGGCACCGAGGGGGTGGCGGCCGGCGAACTCACCGTCGCGGTCACCGACCTGGTGCCCTCCCCGGTGGCCGTGCCCTCCGGGGTACGGGGCGTACGGGGCCCGCCGAACAGGGCGTTGACGTCGATCGGGGCGTCGCCCCCGCCCTCCGTCTCCTCGGGCTCGGCCCCGGTGGGAGACGCCTCGGCCCGGGCGCCGTCCTCCTCCGGCCGCCGGTCGGACGCCTCCGGGGAGGCATCGTCGGACCCGGTCCCGGCCGAGGGGCCGTCGTCCAGCCTGCGGGCCGCCGGCACCCGGGGCAGGGCCTCGGACGCCGGGGCCTCCTCCCGGGAGCCGTCCTCCGCCGACTCCGAGGAGGTCGCGGGCGCGGTGACCTCACCGGTCGCCTCGGCCCGGTCGGCCGCTTCGGTGGAGGCGGTGGTGTTGCCCTTCTGGTCGGCCTCGACGGCCTCGTGGGGCTCGCCGCTCACCTCGGCAGGGGCGGGCGTCGGAACCTTCTCCGCCGTGGCGGCCTTTCCGCTCCGGGCCTTGGGGGCCTTGTCCGCCCGGGTGCGCTGGGCGGCCTCCCAGGCCTCCAACAGGGCGGGCTCCCGGGGGTCGAGCTTGGCGCCCAGCGCCTCGACCGCTTCCCGAGGGGGCAGGGTGAGCCCCTTCAGGGAGCGTGACCAGGAGGTGCGGGAGTAGCCGGTGCCCTCGGCGAGGGCCGCCAGCGACAGTTTGTGCGTGGACTTCACCCGTTCCAACTCGCCGCACCACTGGCGTACTTCCGGCAGCAGTTCCTGCGAGGTTCGGGAATCTTTCTCAGCCATCTGGAACCCTTCAGCGCGACGACAGTCCTTGTCCTTGACTGCCCTGCCCCGGCCTCCCAACGGTCAATAGGCCAGAACGGGCGATTTACCACGAAACGGGATCAGGCTAGCCGGGCCACACCCCCAGGAGGGCGGGCGCCACGGTTCGCCGGGTCCCGAATCGCCACGTGGACCGGCCCAGTTCCGACGTACGGACCCCAACAGCCATTCCGTGCCCGGCTGATGGGGGTGGCCGGTCCGAGGAGGGTACGGGGCGTCCGCCCCGTTCGGGGCCACCCGTTCGTCGGTACCGAAACCGGTCCGGGTGCCCGCCGCCACCGTCCGGTGCCCCGGGGTGCGCCAATCGCCGGGTGGGCCGGCGCAGTTGGGGGGTAGCGCTGAGGGCCTCCACCCGGGGTGGGGGTGGAGGCCCTCGACGGTACGACTACTTCGGCTGCGGGGGCTTGCGCACCGACAGGTGCAGCTCCTTCAGCCGCGCCTCGTCCACCTCGGTGGGGGCGCCCATCAACAGGTCCTGGGCGTTGCCGTTGAGGGGGAAGGCGATGGTCTCGCGGATGTTGGGCTCGTCCGCCAGCAGCATCACGATCCGGTCCACGCCGGGGGCGATGCCGCCGTGCGGCGGGGCGCCGAAGCGGAAGGCCCGCAGCATCCCGCCGAACTCCTGCTCCACCTCGTCCTTGGAGTACCCGGCGATCTCGAACGCCTTGAACATCACGTCCGGTTCGTGGTTACGGATCGCGCCCGAGGACAGCTCCACGCCGTTGCAGACGATGTCGTACTGCCAGGCCAGGATGTCCAACGGGTCCTGGTTCTCCAACGCGTCCAAACCGCCCTGCGGCATGGAGAAGGGGTTGTGCGAGAACTCGATCTTCCCGGTGTCCTCGTCCCGCTCGTACATCGGGAAGTCCACGATCCAGCAGAACCGGAAGACGCCCTCCTCGAAGTGGCCGGCGCGCTTGGCCGCCTCCACCCGCACCGCGCCCATGATCTTGGAGACCTCGTCGAACTCGCCGGCGCCGAAGAAGACCGCGGTGCCCGGCTTGGCGTTCAGCGAGGTCAGCAGCGCGGAGACGTTCTCCTCGGTGAGGAACTTGGCGATCGGCCCGGTCAGTGTGGAGTCGTCGCCCACCCGCACCCAGGCCAGGCCCTTGGCGCCCTGCTCGACCGCGAACTCGCCCATCTGGTCGAAGAACTTGCGCGGCTGGTCGGCGGTGTCCGGCACCGCCAGGGCCCGTACGTGCTTGCCGGCGAAGGCCTTGAAGTCGGAGCCGGCGAACACCTCGGTGACGTCCACCAGCTCCAGCTTCGCCCGCAGGTCCGGCTTGTCGGAGCCGTACCGCAGCATCGCCTCCCGGAACGGGATGCGGGGGAAGGGCGAGGTGCACTCGCGGCCGTCGCCCAGCTCCTGGAAGACCTCGGTCATCACCTTCTCGATGACCTGGAAGACGTCCTCCTGCTCGACGAAGCTCATCTCCACGTCGAGCTGGTAGAACTCGCCGGGCGAGCGGTCGGCGCGGGCGTCCTCGTCGCGGAAGCAGGGGGCGATCTGGAAGTAGCGGTCGAAGCCGGCGATCATCAGCAGCTGCTTGAACTGCTGCGGCGCCTGCGGCAGGGCGTAGAACCGGCCGGCGTGCAGACGGGAGGGCACCAGGAAGTCCCGGGCGCCCTCGGGGGAGGTGGCCGACAGGATCGGGGTGGCCATCTCGTTGAAGCCCTGTTCGGTCATCTTCCGGCGCAGCGCGGAGATGACCGCCGAGCGCAGCATGATGTTGCGGTGCATCCGCTCGCGGCGGAGGTCCAGGAAGCGGTACTCCAGCCGCCGCTCCTCGTTGACCCCGTCCTCGGCGTTGATGGTGAAGGGGATCTGCTCGGACTCGCCGAGCACCTCCACCTCGTTCACCTCGACCTCGATCTCCCCGGTGGGCAGCTCGGGGTTGACGTTCTCGGTGCCCCGGTTGACGACCGTGCCGTCGATCCTGATCACGCTCTCCTTGCTGAGGGAGCTGAGCAGGTCGTTGACCTCGGTGCGCTCGGGACGGACGATCAGCTGGACCACGCCGTGGTGGTCGCGCAGATCGAGGAAGAGGATGCCGCCCAGGTTCCGACGATTGTGCAACCAGCCACTCAACCGGACGTCAAGGCCGACGTCCGAGGACCGTAGCTCGCCGCAGTGGTGGGACCGGTACCGATGCATCATTCATCCAAGTCGTCAGGGCTGTGGTCTTCAGGCCGCGATCCGCTGTCTGCCCCGGTGCTGTGAGCGGTCGGACGCCGCTCGTTCTACAGCCACCGCGCGCACAGCGCGGCCCTCAGACTACCGTCCTGGGCTACGCTCACTCGCCCCAGATTCGAATAACCCAATAAAGTGGGGCAATGCGCACAGAGGACGTGTTGGCGGCGGTAGCCACCGGACTGTGGCGCTGGGACAACCGGGCTGGCACGGTCACCGTGGACTCCATCGCGGCGGAGCTGCTCGGCCTGCCGGGCGCCTCCACCCCCGCACAGGGGACCTGCCGCACCACCACCATCGACGAGGCCCACCTGAGGGCACGGCTGAACGCCACCGACATCATCAAGCTGGTCAGCGAGATCCACCTGGCGCTGGCCCAGCACAGCACGGTCGAGTCCACGGTGCGGGTCGTCAACGAGCACGACGAGGTGGTGCGCCACGTACGGCTGAGGTTCCGCCCCGAGACGGACCCCGACGTCGGCCCCGACTTCCACTCGCTGGAGGGCGCCAACTCCCCGTTCGTGATGGTCGGCTCCGTCAACGAGGTCGCCCCCCGACGGGAGCGGGTCGCCGGCGACCGCCAGGAGGGGGCGGGCCGCCAGGACCACCGGAGCACCCAGGACGCGTTCCTGGTGGAGGCGGGGCGCGTCCTCGCCGAGGCCCGCACCCCCCGGGAGATGCTGGGGCTGCTCAAGGAACTGGAGATGCCCGGCATCCCCACCAGCAGCCAGGAGCTGTTCCACGTCGACGGGGACCGGCTGATCACCTCCACCGGCCGGGACCAGTCCGGGCAGGGCGAGCCCCCCGACCTGGAGATCCCCCTGTGGGCCCCGTATCCCGCCACCGAGGCGGTACGCGCCGGCCGCGCGGTCTACCTCACCGACCCCGACAGCTACCAGCGCGAGTTCCCCGAGACCTGGCCCATCGCCGAGCAGGACCAGTGTTCCTGGGCCTTCATCCCCCTGTCCGCCTCCGGGCGCACCCTGGGCGTGTGGGCCCTCTCCTTCGAGGAGCCGGTCGCCTTCGTACCCGACCAGCGCGGCCTGCTGATCTCGGTGGCCCGGATGGTGGGCCAGTACCTCAGCCGGGCCAGCGTCCAGGAGTCGGAACGGGAACTCGCCTCGGTCCTGCGCAAGGCCATGCGCCCCGCCCAGAGCCCCGACATCCCCGGCATGGAGGTCGCCGCCCGCTACGTACCGGCCGGGGGCGGGCTCCAGGTCGGCGGCGACTGGTTCGACGTGATCCCCCTGCCCTCGGGGCGGCGGGCCCTGGTGATCGGGGACGTACAGGGCCACGACGTACGGGCCGCCGGACTGATGGGGCAACTGCGGATCGCCCTGCGCGCCTACGCCTCCGAGGGCCACCACCCGGACGCGGTGCTCTCCCGGGCCTCCCGCTTCCTGCACGGCCTCAACGCCGTGGAACCGGACGACGACGAGCGGTACGCCACCTGCCTGTACATCGAGGCCGACCCCGACAGCGGCAGCCTCGACCTCGCCCGGGCCGGCCACCCCGACCCGGCGATCCGCATGACCGACGGCACCATGTTCGTGCGCCCCACCTCCGGCGGGCTGCCCCTGGGCGTGGAACCGGACGGCGACTACCCCACGACCCGGCTGGTGCTGGAGCCGGGCGAGACGATGCTGCTGTGTACCGACGGGCTGATCGAGACCGGGGGGCACAACTTCGAGACCGGCTGGGCCCGCATCGGCAAGGTGCTGGAGACCCACCTGGAGGACTCGATGGAGCAGCTGGCGGACGCCCTGCTCCAGGCCGTGCACGGACCCACCGCCCACCGGCTGACCGGCCCGCTCACCGACCGCCGGGAGGACGACATCGCCCTGATGCTGCTCTCCCGCAATCACCAGGCCGCCGGCCCGGTGTACGCCTCCTCCCGCCGTACGGTGCTCACGGTCGCCCAGTCCGAGCCGGCGCGCATCGCCGACGCCCGCCACCAGCTGCGGGGCCTGCTCCACGACTGGACCGACCCGGACCAGGTGGACGGGGCGGTGCTGATGCTGTCGGAGATGCTCACCAACGTGCTGGTGCACACCGACGGGGACGCGCTGATGGTGGCCGAACTGGGCGGGGAGCGGGGCAACCGGCGGCTCAGGGTCGAGGTCGCCGACCGCAGCGACGAGCTGCCGCACCGACGGCAACCAGGCGAGCTGGCCTCCTCTGGCCGGGGGCTGGTGCTGCTGGAGTCCCTCGCCGACCGCTGGGGGGTGGACCCCCGGGGCGAGGGCAAGTGCATCTGGTTCCAGCTGACGGAGGGCTCCTCCCCGCCCGGCTGGGACTGAGCGGGGCACCCTCCCCCGTACCGGCTTCCCCGCCCACCGGTTCGGCGGGCCCCCGGGGGTCGCGGGGTCGCGGGGCCGGTGTCGGGCCGGGGCCAGCCGGTCGGGTTCGGTGGTGCCGGCCACCGGGGAGGGTGAGCGGACGGCCTGGACAACCCGGACATCGCCCGGCGCCCGGGCATCAGCGTCGCCACGGTCACGGCGCACGCCAGCTGCCTCTGCGCCAAGCCGGACGTCCGCCACCGGGTCCAGATCGCGCTGCCGGTACGGGACGCGGAGTCCCCGAGGCCCCTGAGAGGTGGGCGTCAGGCCCCGTAGGTCCCGTACTCCGGGCGGCCCGTCGACTCGTAGACGTGCACCGCGATGCCGCTGGGCGTCGTCTCGTGGCTGAGCAGACGCAGGCCGGCCGGGGCGCCGCCGTCGGGGAACAGGCGCCGCCCGCTGCCCACCACCACCGGGGCGACGGCGAGCCGCAACTCGTCGACCAGGCCGGCGGCCAGCAGGGACTGGCCGAGCCGGGCGCTCCCGTGGATCTGTAGCTCGCGGCCGGGGCGCTCCTTCAGTTCGGCGACCCGGGCGGGGATGTCGCCGGACAGGATGGTGGTCGGTTCCCACCGGGCCGTGGTGAGGCTCTGTGAGGCGACGTACTTGGGGGAGCCGTTCAGTACCCGGGCGTTGGGGTGGTCGGTCATCGTCGGCCAGTCCCGGGCGAAGTTCTCGTAGGTACGGCGGCCGAACAGGAACGCGTCGGCCCGGCCGAGCCAGGCGGTGGCCACCCGGTCGAAGGACTCGTCCAGGTGGGGCACGAACCAGCCGCCCCGGGTGAATCCGTCGCTGGGGTCCTCGTCCGGGGAGCCGGGCCCCTGGGAGACGCCGTCCAGGGACAGGAACTCCTGCAGTACCAACCTCATCGCGCACCACTTTCCTCGGTGGGAGGGGACAACGGGTGGGGAGGAGCGCCCTCCCCACCAGAGCAGACGTCGTGAGGCGCGGAAACTCACCGGTCGCCCCGGAGACGGCCGCCGTGCCGGGCGGGCGGTGAGCGTCGCCGGGCCAGTCGGTTCACCCGCCGGGCGGCCGGTGCCGGCTCAGGGGCGGGTCGGCGGGATGCGGCCGAGGCGGCCGGCCTGGAAGTCGTCGAAGGCCTGGGCCAGTTCGGCGTGGGTGTTCATCACGAAGGGACCGTAGTGGGTCATGGGTTCCCTCAGGGGGAGCCCGCCCAGCAGGACCACCTCCAGGGAGGCCGAGCGGGAGTCGGGGCGGTCGTCCGCGCGGAGGGTCAGCGCGTCACCGGGGCCGAAGACCGTGGTCTGGCCGGTGTGGACCGGGCGGCGGTCGGGGCCGACCGTTCCCCGGCCGGCGAGTACGTAGGCGAGGGCGTTGAAGTCCTCCCGCCAGGGCACCGCGATCTCGGCGCCGGCGCTGACCGTGGCGTGGACCAGGGTGATCGGGGTGTGGGTGACTCCCGGGCCCCGGTGTCCGCCGAGGTCGCCGGCGATCAGCCGTAGCAGCGCCCCGCCGTCCTCGGTGGTCAGCAGCCTGACCTGGGAGCCGGCGATGTCTTGGTAGCGGGGTGCGGTCATCTTGTCGGCGGCCGGCAGGTTGACCCACAGCTGTACGCCGTGGAACAGGCCGCCGGACATCACCAGGGACTCGGGGGGCGCCTCGATGTGGAGCAGGCCGGAGCCGGCGGTCATCCACTGGGTGTCGCCGTCCCGGATGGTGCCTCCGCCGCCCTCGGAGTCCCGGTGCACGAAGGTGCCGTCGATCAGGTAGGTCACCGTCTCGAAGCCACGGTGCGGGTGCCAGGGGGTCCCCTTGGGCTCCCCGGGCGCGTAGTCGACCTCGCCCATCTGGTCCATGAGGATGAAGGGGTCGAGGTGGCGGTAGTCGATGCCGGTGAAGGCACGTCGTACCGGGAAGCCCTCGCCCTCGAAGCCGGCCGGCGCGGTGACCACGGTCAGCGCGGGGCGGAGGGTGTGGCGCTCCGCCGGGGGGCGGGGGACCCGGGGGAGGTGGAGCGGGTTGTCCACGGTGACAGCGGGCATGGGGGGTCTCCTTGTTCCGTGACTCCGCTGACCCGGCCCGTCAGAGTCCGGTTCCCCGTCCGGGCGGGGGGCCCGGGCTGCGCGGGGAGTGCCGTGGGGGTGCCGAGGGGTGCCGGAGAGGTACCGCCGTGGACGGTTCGACCGGTCGGCTCGTGTGGAGTCGGTGGTGGCGGGACGGGGCCCGCCGTGGGGGCGGTCACTCCGTGCTGTCCGGTGGAGTGACCGGTTCGGGGGACCGGGTGGGGTGCCGGGCCCGTGGGGGGCGGGCCCTGTCCGGTCGCGGGGTGGGTGCGTGTCCGTACGGCGTCGGCCGTACGTCAGCCGTACATCCGTCTCATCGCGAAGTCGACCATCTCCTCAACGGCCTGGGCGTCGAAGACGATCCGGTGCTCGCCCTCCATGTCGAGTACGAAGCCGTACCCGGAGGGGAGCAGGTCCAGGACCTCGGCGCCGGTGATGACGAAGTACTTGGACTCCTTGCCGGCGTATCTGCGCAGTTCCTTGAGCGTGGTGAACATCGGGATCACCGGCTGCTGGGTGTTGTGCAGGGCGAGGAAGCCCGGGGTGTCACCGCGCGGACAGTAGATCCGCGAGGTGGAGAAGACCTCCTGGAAGTCCTCCGAGGTCATGGACCCGGTGGTGAAGGCCTGTACGGCGTCGGCCAGCGAGGGCGGGGACGGCTCGGGGTAGAGCGGCTGCTGGCCGTACGGGGGTGGCGGCTGCGCCCCGTAGGCCTGGTGGCCCTGGGGGTGACCGCCGTGGTGAGGGCCCTGGTGGTGCCCGTGGCCCATCTGGCTCTGTCCCGGATGCCCCGCGGTCGCGGTCTGGTCGTAGCCGTACATGAGCTAGAGAGTAACGAGTCCCACAAACGGTGTGAGGGGTTGATTGTTATTACCGGCCGGTAGGATGATGGCTGCTACTGACTGGTTAACGCGACCTGAGAACGAACCACCTCCCTAACCCAACGGAGTCGTCGCCATGGGGCACTACAAGTCGAATCTCCGCGACATCGAGTTCAACCTCTTCGAGGTGCTCGGTCGGGAAACGGTGTACGGCACCGGACCGTTCGCGGAGATGGACGTCGAGACCGCCAAGAGCGTGCTGTCGGAGATGGCGCGCCTCGCCGAGAACGAGCTGGCCGCCTCCTACGAGGACGGCGACCGCAACCCGCCGGTCTTCGACCCGGAGACCCACACCGCCCCGGTTCCCGCCTCCTTCAGGAAGAGCTACCAGGCGTACATGGACGCCGAGTGGTGGCGGGTGGGCATCCCCGAGGAACTGGGCGGCACCACCGCCCCCCGCTCCCTGCTGTGGGGCTTCGCCGAGTCCATCCTCGGATCCAACCCCGCCGTGTGGATGTACGCCTCCGGCCCGGCCTTCGCCGGCGTCCTCTACGAGGAGGCCACCGAGGACCAGCACAGGATCGCCCAGCGCATGGTGGAGAACCAGTGGGGCTCCACCATGGTGCTGACCGAGCCGGACGCCGGCTCGGACGTGGGCGCCGGCCGCACCAAGGCCGTACAGCAGGACGACGGCTCCTGGCACATCTCCGGCGTCAAGCGCTTCATCACCTCCGGCGAGCACGACATGTCGGAGAACATCGTCCACTTCGTGCTGGCCCGCCCCGAGGGGCACGGGCCCGGCACCAAGGGGCTGTCGCTGTTCATCGTCCCCAAGTACCACTTCGACTGGGAGACCGGTGAGCTGGGCGAGCGCAACGGCGTCTACGCCACCAACGTCGAGCACAAGATGGGCCTGCGGGTCTCCAACACCTGCGAGATGACCTTCGGCGCCAACACCCCTGCCAAGGGCTGGCTGTTGGGCGAGAAGCACGACGGCATCCGCCAGATGTTCAAGATCATCGAGTTCGCCCGGATGATGGTCGGCACCAAGGCCATCGCCACCCTCTCCACCGGCTACCTCAACGCCCTGGAGTACGCCAAGGAGCGGGTGCAGGGCGCCGACCTGGCCAAGTTCACCGACAAGACGGCCCCCCGGGTGACCATCACCCACCACCCCGACGTCCGCCGGTCCCTGCTGACGCAGAAGGCGTACGCCGAGGGGATGCGGGCCCTGGTGCTCTACACCGCCTCCGTACAGGACGAGATCCTCGTCAAGGAGGCCGCCGGCGAGGACGCCTCCGCCGAGCACCGCCTGAACGACCTGCTGCTGCCGATCGTCAAGGGCTACGGCTCGGAGAAGTCCTACGAGCAGCTGGCGCAGTCGCTCCAGACCCTCGGTGGCTCCGGGTACCTCCAGGAGTACCCGATCGAGCAGTACATCCGGGACGCCAAGATCGACACCCTCTACGAGGGCACCACCGCGATCCAGGGCCAGGACTACTTCTTCCGCAAGATCGTCCGCGACCAGGGGCAGGCGCTCACCGCCCTGTCCGAGGAGATCAAGAAGTTCCTCGCCGAAGCCGTCGGCGGGGAGGAGCTGGCCGAGGCCCGCGACCTGCTCTCCCAGGGCGCGGTGGACCTGGAGGCGATCGTCGGCGCCATGCTGACCGACCTCGCCGCCACCGAGAAGGACGTCAACTCCATCTACAAGGTCGGCCTGAACACCACTCGGCTGCTGATGGCCTCCGGCGACGTGATCATCGCCTACCTGCTGCTGCGGGGCGCCGCCGTCGCGGCCGAGAAGCTGCCCGGGGCGACCGGCAAGGACAAGTCCTTCTACGAGGGCAAGGTGGCCGCCGCCAAGTTCTTCGCCGCCAACGTGCTGCCCGGCATCGCCGTACAGCGCCGGCTGGCGGAGACCACCGACCTGTCCGTGATGGAGCTGGACGAGGAGGCCTTCTGAGGAGGGCCACCTTCTGAGGAGTCGGCGCCCCCGAGGGGGCGACCGGCCCCACCGCCCGCACACCTCCACCGGGCCCCGCCCTCTCACCGGGGCGGGGCCCGGTGGCGTCCCCCCCCCCGGGTGCCGGCCCGGGGAAGCCCGTGGCAACCCCCCTTCCGGCCGTACCGGGGTGTGGACGCCGGAAACATATGCTGTGAAACATGAGTGAGCGCCTCCCCGTGACCTTCGATCGCGGACACACCGACGACCTGCTCGACTTCCTGACCGGGTCGCCGACCCCGTACCACGCCGTGGCGAGCGCCGCCCGTCAGCTCGACAAGGCCGGCTTCCGCCAGGTCCTGGAGACCGACGCCTGGGACGGGACCGAGGGCGGGCGCTACGTACTGCGGGGCGGCGCGATCATCGCCTGGTACGTGCCCGCCGGCGCCACTCCGGCCACCCCCTTCCGCATCGTCGGTGCCCACACCGACTCCCCCAACCTCAGGGTGAAGCCGGTGCCCGACACCGGGGCCAACGGCTGGCGGCAGGTGGCCGTCGAGGTCTACGGCGGCACCCTGCTGAACACCTGGCTGGACCGCGACCTCGGGCTGGCCGGACGCCTCAGCCTGCGGGACGGCACCACCCGGCTGGTGAACGTGGACCGCCCCCTGCTGAGGGTGCCGCAACTGGCCATCCACCTGGACCGCCAGGCCAACGAGGGGCTGAAGCTGGACCGCCAGCGCCACATGACCCCCGTCTGGGGGCTCGGCACCCCCCGCGAGGGCGACCTGGTCGAGTTCCTCGCCGGCGAGGCCGGCCTCGCACCGTCCGAGGTCACCGGCTGGGACCTGATGGTGCACAGCGTGGAGCCCCCCGCCTACCTGGGCGTGGACCGCGAACTGGTCGCCGGCCCCCGGATGGACAACCTGCTGTCCGTACACGCCGGTACGGCCGCCCTCTGCGCGGTCACCGACCGGGACCTGGACCACGTACCGGTGCTGGCCGCCTTCGACCACGAGGAGAACGGCAGCCAGTCCGACACCGGGGCCGACGGCCCCCTGCTGGGCAACGTCCTGGAACGTTCGGTCTTCGCCCGGGGCGGCGACTACGAGGACCGCGCCCGCGCCCTGGCCGGCACCGTCTGCCTGTCCTCGGACACCGGTCACGCCGTGCACCCCAACTACTCCGAGCGGCACGACCCCGGTCACCTGCCGGTACCCAACGGCGGGCCCATCCTCAAGGTCAACGTCAACCAGCGGTACGCCACCGACGGCGCCGGCCGTTCGATCCTGGCCGCCGCCTGCGAGCGGGCGGGGGTGCCGTGGCAGGTGTTCGTCTCCAACAACGCCATGCCCTGCGGCACCACCATCGGCCCCATCACGGCGGCACGGCACGGCATCACCACGGTGGACATCGGGGTGGCCATCCTCTCGATGCACTCCGCCCGCGAACTGTGCGGCGCCGAGGACCCGCACCTGCTGGCCACCGCCCTGGCCTCCTTCCTCAGCTGACCCGGTACGGGGGCTGTCCCGATGCGACCTGAACCGAGCTGGCGGCCGGCCCCCGCCCGACCCCGTCACTCCTTCCCGCCACCCCGAGCCCCCAGGGCGAACCCGGTCACCCGCCAGGACGACCGGTACGGACCCGGGCCACCCCCGTGAACGGCGCGCCCGGTGGGGGCCGTTGGGCTCCCGGAGGACCAGCGGTGAGCGCGTGCCGTGTGCCGGGGCGGGAGGAGGGGGTGTCCGGCGCGGCGTGACACGGGGCGCGGTGCGTGCACGGTGACGGGGGGTCGCGCCCCCGGTGACCCGAACGGCGCTTGGTGGGGGCCGGTGAGCGCGTGCCGTATGCCCCGCGTACTTTCGCGTACTCCGTGGACAGCGCGAGGCGGAGGAGCGGTCGACGCGGCGCGGCGACAGCCGCCCTCAGCGACCCCACGACGACCCCTCAGCGACCCCACGGTGACAACGCGGCGAGGTGCGGCGCGCGAGATGACACCGCACGCGCGCCTCGCCGTGATCCGAACCGCGCGACCTAACTCCCGTCCCTCCCGGCGAGGTTGAGGGGGAGCCGGGTCGCGCCCCCGGGGACCACCCGGACCGGTACGCCCCAGTCCTGCTGGTGGACGTGGCAGGCCGGGTACTCCACCTCGGGGGCGTCGTCGCAGGAGGCCGCCATGGCGGACACGTGCAGGACGCCCTCGGGTACGTCCTCGGCCAGCCGTACCCCTCGGCTCAGGTCCGTGCCGGCGCCCTGGCCCTCCGACAGCAGCCCCTCGGGGGTCGAGCTGACGACCAGTCGGGTCGCCGGACCGTAGCGGGTGTCCAGCTTCTGCCCGGTGGGCGCCTCGAACAGCACCTCCAACTCCAGCCGCCCCGGGGCCACTTCGGTGGCCGCGCGCCGCGTCTGGAAGGCCGCCGGCTGCACGCTCACCGCCTCCTCGGGCAGCCGCAGCCGGGTCAGCCGGTGCCGGGCCGACTCCACCACCAGCACCTCGCCCGCCTCCTCGTCGACCACCGCGTCCGAGGGTTCCCGCAGGTCGGTGGCGAGGGTGCTGACCCGGTCGCCGGCCGGGTCGTAGCGGCGCAGGGCGTGGTTGTAGGTGTCGCAGACGGCCACCGAACCGTCGGGCAACGCGGCGACGCCCAGGGGATGTTGCAGCAGGGCCTGGTCCGCCTCACCGTCCCGGTGGCCGAAGTCGAAGAGTCCGGTGCCCACCGCGGTGTGGACGTGGAAGGCGCCGTCCTCGCCCCGTTCCACCCAGCGCAGGGCACTGGTCTCGGAGTCGGCCACCCACAGGCGTCCTCCGGCGACGGTCAGCCCGGAGGGCTGGGCGAACCACGCCTGGTCGGCCGGACCGTCCACCAGCCCCTCGTTGGTGGTACCGGCGGCCACCGCGACCCGCCCGGTGCCGGGGTCGTAGGTCCACAGCTGGTGTACCCCGGCCATGGCGATCCACAGCCGGTCCTCGAACCAGGCGAGGTCCCAGGGGGAGGACAACGGTACCTCCCGGGCCGGCCCGTAGGTGGGGGAACCCTGCCACCACTGTTCCCCGGTACCGGCCAGGGTGGTCACCGTGCCCGAGTCCCAGTCCACCGCGCGCAGTACGTGGTTGACGGTGTCGGCCACGGCCACCCGGCCGTCGGGGAGCGGGGCGAGGCCCTGGGGTTCGCTGAACGTGGCCCGGTGCCAGGGCCCGTCGACCAGTCCCCGTTCCCCGGTACCGATCCGCCGTACCACCTCACCCTCACCACCGGTCCCCTCCGCGTCCGGGGACAGCTCCACCAGGGAGTGCCGGGTGGAGTCGGACACCAGCACGTTGCCGTGGGGCAGCCGCAGGGCCTTGCCGGGGAAGCGCAGGGTGGTGGGGGTGGGTTCGGGCGGTACGTAGGGCCCGTCGCCCCGCACCAGGGTGCCCCTGGCCTCGTGCTCCTTCTCCAGTTCGGTGACCAGGGTCTCCAGGGCGTGCGCGTGGCCCTCGCCGGCGTACTGGGCGACCACGTACCCCTCGGGGTCGATCACCACCAGGGTGGGCCAGGCCCGGACCGTGTACTGCTTCCAGGTCTCCAGGTCGGGGTCGTCCAGCACCGGGTGGCGTACCCCGTACCGCTCCACGGCATCCACCACCGACCGGTGCTCCGCCTCGTGGACGAACTTGGGCGAGTGCACCCCCACGACCACCGTGGTGTCGCGGTGCCGCTCCTCCAACTCCCGCAGCTCGTCGAGCACATGGAGGCAGTTGACGCAGCAGAAGGTCCAGAAGTCCAGCACGGTGACCTTGCCCCGGAGGTCGCCCAGGTTCAGCGGGGTACCGCCGGTGTTGAGCCAGCCACCCCGTCCGACCAGCTCGGGGGCCCGCACGCGGATACGAGAAGCCATGCCGCCCAGGGTGCCAGCCGGACCAGCACGCCCCGAGACCCGTCCGTACGCCGGACAACCGTTACGGCCTACCCCAGCCGTGAACGTGCCCCACAGCACACAAGAAGAGGCACGGCACACAAAAGAGGAGGGCCCAGGCGCTGTGGCCTGGGCCCTCCTCCATCTGAGCGGACGACCGGGCTCGAACCGGCGACCTCAACCTTGGCAAGGTTGCGCTCTACCAACTGAGCTACGTCCGCAGGTGCCGCACTCTCGCGCGGAACGAGGTCCACTATAACCACACCTGGCGGGTGCTGGTGACATCGGGACCGACTCCGGTACCGGACCAGGCCCCGGCCCACCGTTCACCCCGCCCTCGGAGCCGGGCGGTGAGCCCCCACCGAACCCCCGCGCCTCCACCGCACCGCTCTGGCGAACCGCTTCGGGGAGCCCTGTGGCTCCGAGGGGCGGGTTACGTCATGGAAACGTTTTTCCCATGTTCCGGGAAGGTGCCGACCGGCCGCGCTTAGCCTGAGCGCTTCGTACGAGCGCTCCGAGCCCTGTGTGCCACTAGTGTCCTCGGTGTCAGTCCGGGCCGGTGCCCGGGTTGCGGCCTGCTCCGGCTAGTGCGGACCGAATCGACCGTTCGGACCCACGGGGTGGGAGAGTCGAGAACGACGGGGGTACGGCGGCCGGTGGTCACGCCGGCCAGCGCACCCCCACACCAGGCTTGAGGGGGCCGGCTTGGACGGCAACGACATGTCGGCGTTGGGGGTCGACGAGACCGAGGAGCTGATCTACCGGCATCTCCTCCGGCATCCAGACGCCAGGCTGGAGGAACTTCACGCGCCGTTGCGGCTGAACCCGCAGCAGGTACGGCGGGGGGTGGACCGTCTTCGCGACCTGGGCCTGCTGTGGGGTGAGGAACCGCCGGTGGCGGCGGACCCGGAGACGGCGGTCGGGCGGCTCACCGAACACCGGCTACGGCAGCTGTTCGCGGAACTGGAACAGGTCACCAGCGCCTACCGGTTGACCCGCACCCTGCGTACCGGTTGCCCTTCGGCGCCGGGTTCCGAGGACGACTCCTCGGAACCCTCCCTGGAGTGCCTCACCGACATCCCCCGGATCTGCGCCAGGATCGCGGACCTCGCGCACTTCTCCCAGGACGAGATCGTGGCGCTGGACCCGCACGCGGACCTCCAGCCCGCCCAGCTCGACCAGGCCCGTCCGCTGGAACCGCGTGCCCTGCGCCGGGGGGTCAGGGTGCGGTGTGTGGTGGGGGCGCGGGTGTGGGAGGACCCGGCTTCGGTGGAGTACCTGCGGGAACTGGTGGACCAGGGGGCCCGGGTCCGGGTGGCGCACGACGTGCGGGAACGGCTGTTGGTCTTCGACAGCCGCACGATCATGTTGTCCCGTGACTCGGCCCGTCCTCGCCAGGGGGTGCTGCTCTCCCAGGAGAGCGGTCTGGTGAGCCAGAGCCTGGCGCTGTTCGAGCGGGTGTGGACGCAGGCGCGGGAGATGTTCGGCTCGTCGTCGGGGGAGGGCAACGGGGAGTGCCCCCTGCCTCCGGTCAAGCTGCGGGTGCTGCGGGCCATGTGCTCGGGTGACAAGGACGAGGTGTCGGCCCGACGGGTGGGCGTCTCCCTGCGTACGTACCGACGCTATGTGGCCTCGGTGATGCGGCTGTTGGGGGCGGGAAGCAGGGCCCACGCGGCGCTTCTGGCCCGTGACCGGGGCTGGGTCTGAGCCTTTCGGTGCCCGTACCCGCCCGGTCACTGTCGCGCACCGACGGGGGCGCGGCCCGAGGGTGACCGCCTCCGTCCAGGGCCCCGGAGGCGCCGGGTGCCCTGACCTCAGGAGTCCGGCACCCTGCCGCTGCCTCGCGAGGGCCCCGACAACTCCGAGGTCGTACGGGGGAGTCGGTACAGGTGGGGGAGGGTACGAAGGGGAGCCGTAACCGGGGGATCGGGCCTTCTGAACCGGGGTGAAAAGATCGCCGGTAAACCGTTCGACAAAAGCCCCCGGTGTGTCGCCGATTTCGCTCGGTCTTCGGCGGAACGCGAAAAGCGGTGATGTCCGATCTGTCGACCGGACATCACCGCTTCCATGGAGCGGACGACGAGATTCGAACTCGCGACCCTCACCTTGGCAAGGTGATGCTCTACCAGCTGAGCCACGTCCGCGTACCGCCTCCGGTATTCACCGGACGACGTGCGAGAACACCATGTCCCACGAAAGGTGAATAACGGGGAGTGGTGTGGAGCGGGTGGCAGGGATCGCACACTGCGCCTCCCCCTTGGAAAGAGGGCGCTCTACTACTGAGCTACACCCGCACGCTGTGCCAGGTCGGGCCCTTTCGGGCCGCTGGCCTCGCGGCGTGCCCCGACTCTAGCGGATCAACTGGGGGCGCTGGCAAGTCGCTTCCCCCCGACCCCCGTGGAGGGAGCCAAAACACGCCAGGGCCCGCCCCGGTGGGGGAGCGGAGTACGTCCGGCGACTCGGGGTCGGCCGGTGGGCGCCGTGGCTCTGGCGTACCCGGGAGGGAGCCGTCATCCCCTGGTCGGCGCGCTGACACGGTCGGGCCGCCGCGGCGGGCCGCCCTCGCGGGGTGTCCGTGGGCGGGCCGCCCCCGGGCCGAAACGGTCACGCTCCCCGCTCGGGATCGCCCCTCCCGGGGCTTGAACGGAACGGTGGTGGCGGGGCTCGGAGGGCGGGCCCGGCGGGGCCAACGGCCGTACGGGCGGGGGCACATGGGGGGCGCCGGCCATGGACCGGCTCGGCTCGGAGAAGGGAGCGGCTTCGTGGTCTCGGCCCGCGTGGGTCGCCCCGACCCGGCCCGGGCCGGGTGCGTCGCGGCGCCGTCAACAGGCGGTACGTGGTGCGGGGTGCCCCTCCCGACCCGGCAACGTCGGTGGGCCTCGGCGGACGTTCTCCGCCAGGCGCGGTCGGGGTGCTGGTGGCTGGTTCCGCCCCTGAACCGCCGGCGTACCGAAGAGGGGGCGTTCCTGAAGCGCGGCCACCACCCTGGAGGCGGCGGGGAGTTGGCCGCCCGAGCCGCCCGAACCCCCTCGCCGGCCGGGAGCCTCGGCACCCCGTCGCTGAGAACGTCCGGGGCGTGCCGCCCCCGGACATATCGCGCGCCCACCCGGGTGCCCGGGTGGGTACGCCACCGGGCGGGGACGTTGGCCGTGACCCCGCCCGATGGCACCGCGTCAGGGCGACCGTGGGTCCGTCACGTACTCCGGCCGGGCGGGCGAACTCCCCCGGGCCGGCCGTCGGTTGAGTCCCGGCGACCGGTCTTGGAGGGCTCCCGCCCGGTGGTGAACCGCCTCAGGGTCGGGCGAGCGCGCCGACCTTCGCCGTGCCGCCTCGTACACCGGGCGGGCGCGGTGAGGGACCCGTACCCGGTGTCCGGCCCGCGGCTGGCGGGTCAGCTGGCCTCGGCGAACGCCTGGACGATGTCCTTGGGGATGCGGCCCCGGGGCGGCACCTTGTAGCCGTTGGACTCGGCCCAGGCGCGTACCGCCCGGGGGTCGGGGGCGACGGAGGTGCGGTGGTAGGTCTTGCCCGACTTGGCCCGCTTGCGGCCGGCGGAGACATAGGGCTCAAGGGCCTTGCGGAGCTGGTTCGCGTTTCCCTCGTTGAGGTCAATCTCGTAGGACTTTCCATCGAGACCGAAGGAGATCGTCTCCGAGGCTTCCCCGCCTTCGATGTCGTCGGAGAGGGTGACAACTACGCGCTGCGCCACGGATATCGGTCCTTCCGTAATGGCCCGCCCGTTCGGTCACGATGGGCTCCCGCCGGGCGGGAGTCATGACCGGACGTGTCGTTGATGTGGGCGGGCCCGATTGTCGGGGTCGGTGATTTTTCTATTGTGGATCCTGGTCGTTGAGTATCGCATTACGGCGGAAGAAATATGAGCCCCGTACCGGCGTCGTTATCTGGCTGGGATGTTGTCGTCGGCTGACTTGCCGGCCGGCTGAGTTACGGCTTGCGTCGAGGGGAATTCTGACGGTGCGTGTGCGCCCCGATATATCAACGCGCGTAGATTTCCTTGGCGGGTACGCTGGCCGCGCAGCAGCAAGCAGCGGTCAAGTGCCGCCACACCATCTGGAGTACTCGTGGCTCGCGTCGTGGTCGACGTCATGTTGAAGCCGGAGATCCTCGATCCACAGGGGCAGGCGGCGCAGCGCGCGCTTCCCCGGCTGGGATTCGAGGGCATCGCCGAGGTCCGTCAGGGCAAGCGCTTCGAGCTGGAAGTGGAGGGCCCCCTCGACGAGGCGGCCCTTGCCCGTATTCGGGAAATCGCGGAGACGTTCCTCGCCAACACGGTCATCGAGGACTTCCGGGTGCACCCCGTCGAGAGCGCCCGGGGGGCGGCGTGACCACTCGTGTGGGAGTCGTCACCTTTCCCGGTTCGCTGGACGACCGGGACGCGCGGCGGGCGGTACGGCTGGCCGGCGCCGAGCCGGTGGAACTGTGGCACCGCGAGGCGGACCTGCGCGGAGTGGACGCGGTGGTGTTGCCCGGGGGTTTCTCCTACGGCGACTACCTGCGGCCCGGCGCCATCTCCCGGTTCTCCCCGGTGATGGGCCCGGTGGTCGAGCAGGCGCGGGCCGGACTGCCGGTGCTGGGGATCTGCAACGGGTTCCAGGTGCTGTGTGAGACGCACCTGCTGCCCGGGGCGCTGACCCGGAACAACCATCTGCACTTCATCTGCAGGGACCAGCGGCTCCGTATCGAAAACACGGAAACCTCCTGGACCGGTTCGTACCAGCGGATGGAGGAGATCACCGTTCCGTTGAAGAATATCGACGGCTGCTATGTGGCGGACGAGCGGACGTTGGACGAACTGGAGGCGGAGGGGCGGGTGGTCGCCCGCTATCTGGACTTCAACCCCAACGGTTCCCGTCGCGATATCGCCTCCGTCACCAACGCGGCCGGGAATGTCGTCGGCCTGATGCCGCACCCCGAGCACGCGGTCGAGGAGCTGACCGGGCCGGGCACCCAGGGGCTGGGATTCTTCACCTCGGTGATCAGGAAACTGGTCCACTCGTGACCGTCCGCCCCACCCCCCGTTTCCCGCGCCCCCGGGGCGCGAAGCGACGAGCACCGCACCACCACGCGCCAGGGAGCGAACGAGCGTGACCAGTCTGGACAGCGTCAAGCAGGCCGAGCAGAACCCCGACAGCCCCCAGCCGTGGGCCGAACTCGGGCTGAAGGAGAACGAATACCAGCGCATCCGGGAAATCCTCGGTCGCCGGCCGACCGGTGCCGAACTGGCGATGTACTCGGTCATGTGGTCCGAGCACTGCTCGTACAAGTCCAGCAAGGTGCACCTGCGGCAGTTCGGGGAGAAGGCGCCCGAGTCCGAGGCGCTGCTGGTGGGCATCGGCGAGCAGGCCGGGGTGGTGGACGTCGGCCAGGGGTACGCGGTGACCTTCAAGGTCGAGTCGCACAACCACCCCTCGTACGTGGAGCCGTACCAGGGCGCGGCCACCGGCATCGGGGGCATCGTGCGGGACATCATCGCGATGGGCGCCCGCCCGGTCGCGGTGATGGACCCGCTGCGGTTCGGCGACCCCGAGCACCCGGACACCCGCCGGGTGCTGCCCGGGGTGGTGGCCGGCATCGGGGGCTACGGCAACTGCCTGGGCCTGCCCAACATCGGCGGCGAGGTGGTGTTCGACCCCTGTTACCAGGGCAACCCGCTGGTCAACGCCCTGTGCGTGGGCGTGATGCGGCACGAGGACATCCACCTGGCCAAGGCCACCGGGCCCGGCAACAAGGTGGTCCTCTACGGGGCCCGTACCGGGGGCGACGGCATCGGCGGCGCCTCCCTGCTGGCCTCGGAGACCTTCGACGACGAGGGCGGGCCCAGCAAGCGGCCCGCGGTACAGGTGGGCGACCCGTTCCAGGAGAAGCTGCTCATCGAGTGCACCCTGGAGGCGTTCCGGGCCGATCTGGTGGAGGGCATCCAGGACCTGGGGGCGGCCGGACTGTCCTGCGCCACCAGCGAGTTGGCGTCCAACGGCTCCGGTGGGATGCGGGTGGAGCTGGACGCGGTGCCGCTGCGGGACTCCTCGCTGTCCCCGGAGGAGATCCTGATGAGCGAGTCCCAGGAGCGGATGTGCGCGGTGGTCGCGCCGGACAAGGTGGACCGCTTCCTGGCCGTCTGCGAGAAGTGGGACGTGATCGCCACCGTCATCGGCGAGGTGACGGACGGGGAGCGGCTGGAGATCTTCTGGCACGGTGAGCGGATCGTGGACGTACCGCCGCGCACCGTGGCCCACGAGGGGCCGGTGTACGAGCGGCCGTACGCCCGACCGGACTGGTTGGACGCCCTGCGGGCGGACGACGCGGCGCGGCTGCCCCGACCGGTGGACGGGGACGAACTGCGGGCGCAGCTGCTGCGGTTGGTGTCCTCGCCGAACCAGGCGGACAAGTCGTGGATCACCGACCAGTACGACCGCTACGTCCTGGGCAACACGGTGCTGGCCCAGCCGGAGGACGGCGGGGTGATCCGGCTGGACGAGGAGACCAACCTCGGGGTGGCCCTGGCGACGGACGGCAACGGCCGCTACGCCAAGCTGGACCCGTACGAGGGGGCGCGGTTGGCGCTGGCGGAGGCGTACCGCAACGTGGCCGCCACCGGGGCGGAGCCGCTGGCGGTCACCGACTGCCTGAACTTCGGTTCCCCGGAGGACCCGGCGGCCATGTGGCAGTTCGCCGAGGCCTGCCGTGGACTGGCGGACGGCTGCCGGGAGTTGGGCACCCCGGTGACCGGCGGGAACGTGTCGCTGTACAACCAGACCGGCGAGGTGGCCATTCATCCCACACCGGTGGTGGGGGTGCTGGGCGTGCTGGACGACGTGACCCGTCGTACCCCGATGGGTTTCTCCACTCCAGGGCAGCTGCTGTACCTGCTGGGGGAGACCCGGGAGGAGCTGGGCGGAAGTGCTTGGTCGCAGGTGGTGCACGGGCACCTGGGCGGGGTGCCGCCGAGGGCGGACCTGGAGCGGGAGCGGCTGCTGGCGGGCATCCTGGTCGCGGCCTCCCGGGACGGGATGATCGACGCGGCGCACGACCTGTCGGACGGCGGGCTGGCGCAGGCGCTGGTGGAGTCCTGTCTGCGGGGCGGCAACGGGGCGCGGCTGGTGGTGCCGGAGGGGCAGGACCCGTTCGTGTTCCTGTTCTCCGAGTCCCAGGGCCGGGCCGTGGTGGCGGTGCCGCGTAGCGAGGAGGTGCGGTTCACCGAGATGTGCGCCGCCCGGGGGCTGCCGGCCGCCCGGGTGGGGGTGGTGGACGGTGACGCGCTGGAGGTGCAGGGCCAGTTCGAGGTGCCGCTGTCCGAGCTGGGCGAGGCGCACCGTCGGACGCTGCCGGAGCTGTTCGGCTGAGCGGTGGTGGCCGTACGGTCGGACGTGTCCCGGGGTGCGCCCCGGGACGGTCGCCGTGGGTGAGGGCCGGGGTGAGGTCCTCGTGACGTGGGGCCGAGGGGTACGGATGTGTGCTCCTCGGCCCCTTCGGGCGGTCAGGGCTGTTGTTGCTGGTCGTCGACCGCCTGGTAGATGAGGTTCTTGAAACCCTCGGGGTCCGGTACGTGACGCAGGGTCATCATGCCCTGTTCGGAGGCGGACTGGATGGAGAGGGTGCCGTAGCGCATGATCCGTTCCCACAGGGTGGCCTTGAAGGCCACGTCGTTCACCCGGACCAGGGGGATGCTGCGGCTGGTCTTGGTGAGGAAGCCGCTGCGCTTGTAGATGCGCTTGGTGGTCAGTACGTAGACCTTGCTGCGCCACTTCAGCAGCGGCACCAGCCAGTACCGCAGGGAGGCGAGCACGCCGAGCCCGATCACCACGTAGGTGGCGATCCGGCCCCAGTCCTCGTCGGTGGGCAGGACGAACAGCAGGATCCCGGCGACCACCCAGATCACCACCAGCACCAGGAACTCGCTGACCATCTCGGTCCAGTGCTGCCGTGTCTGGTACAGCAGTTCCTCGTCGTCGGCGAGGTGTCGTTCCGCGTGAGCCATGTTCGGCATCCTGGCACATCGGTTCAGTCCGTGACCGGTTCGAGCCGGAACAGATTCCAGGACAACGGCGGGAGGAGGGCCTCCAGTTGGCCTTCGGCGTCCATCCCCGAGTCGGGCACCCGCCTGGGCCGTACCCGGTCCGGTGCCTCGGCGTCGTTGGTGGCGTCCGGGTCCTCGTCGTACAGGGCCAGGTGCTCCACCAGTCGGTACGGTCCGCCGCGCGGGGTGGCCCGCAGGGGCAGGGGGTGTTCCTGGCCGCGGTTGACGGCCAGCAGGGTCAGCCGCCCGGTCTCCTCCTCCCGGGTGGCGACCGCGTCCAGGGCGGGTACCGGGCCGAAGGCGGGGGTGTCCACCGTCGGGCTGTCGGCCGCCACCCGCAGTACGGTGCCGCGCGCGTGGCGGGCGGTCAGGGCGAAGGGGTGGAAGGTGGTCTGCCGCCAGCTGGGGCCCCGGGGTTCGCTGCGGATGGGGGCGATGACGTTGACCAGTTGGGCCAGGCATCCGACGGCGACCCGGTCGGCGTGCCGCAGCAGGCTCATCAGCAGGGAGCCGACGACCACCGCGTCGGTGACCGAGTAGCGGTCCTCGATGAGCCGGGGTGCCTCGGCCAGTTCCAGGGCGCGTTCGCCGGGGAAGCGGGCCGCGTACCAGACGTTCCACTCGTCGAAGGACAGCCGCAGCCGTTTGCGGGAGCCGAGGGTGGCCCGTACGTGGTCGACGGTGGAGACCACGTCGGCGATGTGGGCGTCCATCCGTACGCCGCTGGCGAGGAAGCTGGCCCGGTCGCCGTCGAGTTCCTCGTAGTAGCAGTGCAGGGAGACGTAGTCGACCTCGTCGTAGGTGTGGCGCAGTACCTCCCGTTCCCAGGTGCCGAAGGTGTCCATGCGGTCGTGGGAACTGCCGCAGACGACCAGTTCCACGGAGGGGTCGACCTGGTGCATGGCCTTGCCGGCCTCGGCGGCCAGCCGGCCGTACTCGGCGGCGGACTTGTGGCCGGTCTGCCAGGGGCCGTCCACCTCGTTGCCGAGGCACCACAGCCGGACCCCGTGGGGCTGGCGTACCCCGTGGGAGACGCGCAGGTCGGACCAGGCGGTGCCGCCGGGGATGTTGCAGTACTCGACCAGGGCGCGGGCGGCGTCGATGCCCCGGGTGCCGAGGTTGACGGCCATCATCGGTTCGAGGCCGAGGCGCGCGGCCCAGGTGAGGAACTCGTTGGTGCCGACCTGGTTGGTCTCCACGCTGCGCCAGGCGAGGTCGAGCCGTCGGGGGCGCTGGTGGCGGGGGCCGACGCCGTCCTCCCAGTGGTAGCCGGACACGAAGTTGCCGCCGGGGTAGCGGACCAGGGTGGTGCCCAACTCCCGTACCAGGGCGGCCACGTCGGTGCGGAAGCCGTCGGTGTCGGCGTCGGGGTGGTCGGGCTCGTAGATGCCGGTGTAGACGCACCGGCCCATGTGCTCCACGAAGCTGCCCAGCAGCCGTGGGTCGACCTGGCCCACGGTGAAGGCGGGGTCCAGTACGAGGTGGGCCGGCGTGGGGGAGTGCGGCATGGGGCTGCCTTTCCGGTGGGCGGCACCCTCTTCCTTGTCCACAGGGTGTGGACAAGGAGGGGGCCTGTGCGTGCGGTGGCGCGGTGTCGTGCTGCCTGACGCTGCCTGGTGTTGCCGGGTGTCCTGGGCCGAAGCCGTCGCCCTCCACGATGCGGCGCGGGGCCCGGCGGGCAAAAGACCGCCACGGGGGTGTCCCGGCGGCCGGGTAGCCGGCCGGCTGGCGGTACGTCAGGCCGCGCCCGGCACGGCGACACGGGCGGAGCGCGGCGTGGGGGCACGCTCTAAGCTCATGCCATGCCGCCCGCCAGCAAGAAGGCCCGCACGATCGATCCGGCGAGGGTGCGGAAGGCCCTGATCGCCCAGGTCGAGACGCTCAGCGCCGAAGCCCACCAACTCGCCCCGGAGGAGCGGGGGTTGCCCACCGTGCTCCCCGGCTGGGACGTACACCACCTGCTCGCCCACATCGCCGACCAGATCGAGGCCCTGCCCCGGCTGTTCGCCGAACCGCCGCCCCCCGGGGAGCGCCCCGAGGTGGACCTGGCGAGGTGGGCGGCCTCCACCGAGGGCATCGCCGAGTACCTGGACGGGCGGACCCGCCAGCGGGCCGAGGGCGCCGAGGACGCGGTGGCGGAGATCGACGAGGCGGTACGGGAGCTGGAGCCGGTCATCGAGGCGGCCGTACGCCCGGACATCCTGTTGCCGCACCGCTTCGGCTCGATGCGGGCCCTGGACTTCACGGTCACCCGACTCGTGGAGCTGGTGGTACACACCGACGACCTGTCCCGGGCGCTGCGCCGCCGGGTGCCGATGGACCGGCAGGCGTTGGCGCTGGTGGTGCGGCTGTTCGCGGACACCCTGGCCACCCGGTACCCGGGGGGCACGGTGGAGGTGCGGGTGCCGCCCTTCGCGGTGGTGCAGTGCCTGCCCGGCCCCCGGCACACCCGGGGCACCCCGCCGAACGTGGTGGAGACCGACCCGCTGACCTGGATCCGGCTCGCCACGGGCCGCGTGACCTGGGCTGACGCCAGGGACTCGCACGCCCTGTCGGCCAGTGGGGCGCGGGCCGACCTGGGGGAGCAGCTGCCCCTCCTGCGGTAGGTCCGAAGACCCCGTCCACGCCGTTGTCTCCGGGGTGACGGCCCCTTACAGTCCGTGCATGGCCATGACAAAGACCTCGCTGTGGGCCGCCGGCGTCCTCGCCACCGGCACCCTGCTGGCGACCGCGCCCGGCGCCCACGCGGACCCCACCACCCCGGACCACGCCGTCATCACCTGTGAGACGGCCAGCATGTACGCCAACTACGACAGCGCCAACGGTCCCGTGGACCTCAAGCGCACCCTCACCAAGGGCAACAAGGTCGGCCACACCCGGGGCGCCCACCCGGTCTACAACGGCTGGGCCGCCACCTTCGACTTCGGCCCCAACGACTGGGGATACGTCCGCGCCGAGTGCCTCGGCGGCTTCGGCTCCTGGTAGTCCCCCACCACCCCCCACCCGAGGAGTCCTCACATGGCACGTACCGCACTTCGCGTCACCGGTGTGCTCGGCCTCGCCCTGGCCCTGAGCGCGACCCTGGCCACCGCCTCCGCCAACGCCGCCGACGGCCACCAGGGCAAGCGGGAGACCGTCTGCGCCGAGGACCTGGCCGTCCGCGTCACCGCGCCCCACGGCGCCTGGATGGGCGACCTGAGGAAGGGCCAGACCTTCCTGGTCGAGGAGGCCGGCGGCAACTGGGTCTACGGCTTCGCCTACGGCGACATCAACCGTCGGGGCTGGGTGCAGAACGGCTGGTTCTGCTGATCCGGCCCTGACCGTCCGGCCGCCCGGGCCGGCGGGCACCCCTCGCCGGCACCAGGGCCCGAGCGCCCACCGGACGGGCGACGGCCGCTCCCGCCACCGCGCCCCGGCCACCGGGCCGGTGCGGCGACGGGACTCCCGCGCCCCCACGGGGGAGGGCACGGGGGCCGGCCGACGCCACCGGTCGGGGTGCGGTCGGAGGTGCCCGAGGGCGGTGCGGCAACGGTGCGGCACGCCCGGCGCCCCGTGTGATCCTCACCGCAACCGGAGCCGTGGCGCGGCCTGTTCGAGCCTGTTCAACAGGCACGACGACCAGCGGTGAGCCGTTCCTCACCCCGGGCACAGGTGCCTCGTTCGGAGGCACCGAAGAACTGACCTAGACTCGGAGTCGTGCGTGGTGACGGACGACTCAACCACGACCTCCTCCCCGGTGAGAAGGGTCCCCAGGACGCCTGCGGTGTCTTCGGGGTCTGGGCTCCGGGCGAAGAGGTCGCCAAACTCACCTATTTCGGGCTGTACGCGTTGCAGCACCGTGGCCAGGAGTCGGCGGGCATCGCCGTGAGCAACGGCTCCCAGATCCTGGTGTTCAAGGACATGGGCCTGGTCTCCCAGGTCTTCGACGAAACCTCACTGGGCTCCCTGCGCGGCCATATCGCCGTCGGGCACGCCCGGTACTCCACGACCGGCTCCTCGGTCTGGGAGAACGCCCAGCCCACGTTCCGTGCCACCGCGCACGGATCGATCGCCCTCGGTCACAACGGCAACCTGGTGAACACCGCCGAACTCGCCTCGCTCGCCGAGGAGTTGACCCCCCGGGGCAGCGGTCGGGGCACCCGTCCCGGAGCCACCAGCGACACCGAGCGGATCACCGCCCTGCTGGCCGACCAGGTGGACGAGAACGGCGAACCCCTCACCGTGGAGCAGGCCGCACCCAGGGTCCTGCCCCGGGTGAGGGGAGCGTTCTCCCTGGTCTTCATGGACGAGCACACCCTCTACGCGGCCCGCGACCCCCAGGGCATCCGCCCGCTGGTGCTGGGCCGGCTGGAACGCGGCTGGGTGGTCGCCTCCGAGAGCGCCGCCCTGGACATCGTGGGCGCCTCCTTCATCCGCGAGGTGGAGCCGGGCGAGATGCTGGCCGTCGACGAGAACGGGATGCGCTCCACCCGGTTCGCGGAGGCGAAGCCCAAGGGCTGTGTCTTCGAGTACGTCTACCTCGCCCGGCCGGACACCGACATCGCCGGCCGCAACGTCTACCTCTCCCGGGTGGAGATGGGCCGGCGACTGGCCCGGGAGGCCCCGGCCGACGCCGACCTGGTGATCGCCACCCCCGAGTCCGGCACCCCCGCCGCGATCGGGTACGCCGAGGCCAGCGGCATCCCCTACGGCAGCGGCCTGGTGAAGAACGCCTACGTGGGCCGTACCTTCATCCAGCCCTCCCAGACCATCCGCCAACTCGGCATCCGCCTCAAACTGAACCCCCTCAAGGAGGTCATACGAGGCAAGCGCCTGGTGGTGGTGGACGACTCCATCGTCCGGGGCAACACCCAGCGGGCCCTGGTACGGATGCTCCGCGAGGCCGGCGCTGCCGAGATCCACGTACGGATCTCCTCCCCGCCCATCAAGTGGCCCTGCTTCTACGGCATCGACTTCGCCTCCCGCGCGGAGCTGATCGCCAACGGCCTCAGCGTCGAGGAGATCGGCACCTCCCTGGGCGCCGACTCCCTGTCGTACATCTCCCTGGACGGGATGATCGAGGCCACCACCATCGACAAGCCCCGGCTGTGCCGGGCCTGCTTCGACGGGGAGTACCCGGTCGAACTGCCCCGGCCCGAGGCCATCGGCAAGCACCTGCTGGAGCCCGACACCGAGGAGACCCGGCAGCCCGACCTGGACGGAGTCGGCACCCTGCTGACCGGTCCCGGTGGCGCCGACGCCCTCCGCCGTCCCTGAGGCCACCGGCCTCCCCGACGCGCCAGCCTCCCGACGCACAGGAGAGAACCGAGACGTGATGTCCCCAAGCGGTGCCAGCTACGCGGCGGCCGGAGTCGATATCGAGGCCGGCGACCGGGCGGTCGACCTGATGAGGAAGTGGGTACGCGAGGCACAGCGCCCCGAGTCCCTGGGAGGGCTCGGCGGTTTCGCCGGCCTCTTCGACGCCTCCGCGCTCAAGGGGTACGAGCGCCCCCTGCTGGCCTCGGCCACCGACGGGGTGGGCACCAAGGTCGCCGTCGCCCAGGCCATGGACGTCCACGACACGGTCGGCCACGACCTGGTCGCCATGGTGGTCGACGACCTGGTGGTCACCGGCGCCGAACCCCTGTTCATGACCGACTACATCTGTGTCGGCAAGGTCGTACCGGAGAAGGTGGCGGCCCTGGTCAAGGGCATCGCCGAGGGCTGTGTCCTGGCCGGTTGCGCCCTGGTGGGCGGGGAGACCGCCGAGCACCCCGGGCTGCTGGGCCCCGAGGAGTACGACCTGGCCGGCGCCGGCACCGGGGTGGTGGAGGCGGACCGGGTACTGGGCGCCGAGCGGGTCCGCCAGGGTGACGTGGTGATCGCCATGGCCTCCTCCGGCCTGCACTCCAACGGCTACTCCCTGGTGCGGCACGTCCTCCTCCAGCGGGCCGGCTGGTCGCTGGATCGGGCGGTGCCGGAGTTCCAGCGTTCACTGGGCGAGGAGTTGTTGGAACCCACCAAGATCTACTCCCTGGACTGCCTGGAGCTGATCCGCGCCACCGAGGTGCACGCCCTGTCCCACGTCACCGGTGGCGGGCTGGCCAGCAACCTGGCCCGGGTGATCCCCGAGCACCTGCACGCCGAACTGGACCGCGCCACCTGGTCCCCGGCCCCGGTCTTCCGCCTGGTCCAACAGGTCGGTGAGGTGGAACCGTCGGAGCTGGAGCGGACCCTCAACATGGGGGTGGGCATGGTGGCCGTGGTGCCCCCGGAGTCGGTGGACCCCGCGCTGGCCACCCTGTCCGAGCGGGGTGTGCGGTCCTGGGTCGCCGGCCGGATCGGCCCTCGCGAGGACCAGGCCCAGCCGGTCACCCTCCGTGGTGAGTACGCGGGTTGAGTGGAGGTCGTCGCGGGTGAGACCCCCGGGCACACGAAGGGCCGGTCCGAGCTACCTCGAACCGGCTCCTTGTGGTCCTTCGCCAGCATCCGTCACCCGACGGTGGTGTACGGGGCCCGCGACGACGAGGAACGTCAAGCCTGACGACGCCTGTCCGACGTGGACTGCTCGTCCCCGTCGTCCTCCTCGTTGTAACGCTCCGCGTACTGTGCGTACGGGTTGTCGTCCGCCTCATCGTCGAACGGCTCGCCGTTCGGCGGCTGGCTCGACGTCGATGCACCCAGCTCCTCGGCCAGACGTGTCAGATCGGTTCCGCCGCTGTTGTACTTCAGCTGGCGGGCGACCTTCGTCTGCTTGGCCTTGGCCCGGCCGCGCCCCATGGCTCGACCCCCTCAACGACGGGGCTCGACGGCCCCAGAGTCTTGACACGCGTTCACAGTGAAGAGCGGACTCTCCAGGGAGAGACCGGTCTGTAGGGCTTCAACCGTACCTGCTTCTGCGCCCTTCCGGTACGTCGTGGAAGTCCCGGGCCGGGTCGCAGGACCAGTTGAGGGCCCTGTCCTCGCTGGTCAGCTGCGAGTTTACCCGGTAGGCCGAGATCGACCCGACAGGGGGTGGTGAGAGAGAAATCTCCTCACCACCCCGTGAGTGGCGGTTACGCGGAGTGAGGGCGAGCCTCGGCGATGCGCTGCTGCGCGATGCGGTCGGAGGCCACCGCCGGGGGCACTCCGTCCTTCTCGGCACGGGCGTAGATCTCCAGGGTGGTGTCGAAGATCTTGCTCGCCTTTGCCTTGGCACGAGCGAAGTCCGGCCCGTGCAGCTCGTCCGCGACCTGGATCACGCCACCGGCGTTGACCACGTAGTCCGGGGCGTAGAGGATCCCGCGGTCCGACAGGTCCTTCTCCACACCCGGGTGGGCCAGCTGGTTGTTGGCCGCCCCGCAGACCACGCCCGCGGTGAGCGCGGCCACCGTCTGGTCGTCCAGGGCCCCGCCCAGGGCGCAGGGGGCGTAGACGTCCAGGCCCTCGGTGCGGACCAGCTCGTCCACGTTCGCGGCGACCCGCACCTCGGGGTGGGCCTCGCGCACCCGGTGCACCGACTCGGCGCGCACGTCGGTCACCACCACCTCGGCGCCCTCCTCACGCAGGTGCTCCACCAGCAGGTGCCCGACCTTGCCCACGCCGGCGACCCCGACCGTGCGGCCGGCCAGGGAGGGGGAGCCCCAGCGGTGCTGGGCGCTGGCCCGCATCCCCTGGTAGACGCCGTACGCGGTGAGGACCGAGGAGTCACCGCAGCCACCCTGTTCCGGGGAACGTCCGGTCACCCAGCGGCACTCGCGGGCCACCACGTCCATGTCCCGCACGTAGGTACCCACATCGCAGGCGGTGACGTAGCGTCCGCCGAGGGAGGCGACGGCCCGGCCGTAGGCGAGCAGCAACTCCTCGGTCTTGACCGTGTCCGGGTCGCCGAGGATGACGGCCTTGCCGCCACCGTGGTCGAGCCCGGCCATGGCGTTCTTGTACGACATGCCCCGGGAGAGGTTCAGCGCGTCCAGTACGGCCGCTTCCTCGGGCCGCGACTCCTGTGCGTAGGCATGGAACCGGGTACCCCCCAGAGCGGGGCCGAGGGCGGTGGAGTGGATGGCGATGACGGCCTTCAGTCCGGTGGCCCGGTCCTGGCAGAGCGCGACCTGCTCGTGGCCGCCGTATGCGGAGTCGAAGAGGGTGTGCAGAACACCCCCGGATTCGAAGGTGGGACGTACGTCAGTCACGGTGGTGACTCCTGTAGTCGCGGTGGGAGGCTCCGGGCGCGGGTCCCGCTTGTGGTGGTGCCCGGGCCGGGAGCGCTGGAGACGGTTCCGCGGGGTGTGGGCCCCGCGTACAGCGAAGCGTACGACCTGTGGCGCCGGATGGCGCTGGTCCTGTCACGATCAGGGTAGGCAGCCGGGCGTGAGGCCCGGAGGGCCGCCGAGGACGACCGAGAGTCATGTGGAGGAGAGGCGTGGGCCCCAAGCCGGGCGTGATCGTTCCGTACTCGTCGTACCTGCGGGTGTACGAGCCGTTGGCCGCGTTCCCCGAGCCCGAGCGCTCCTACTGGGCCCGCTACGCCCGGGGGGACCGGCGCCCCACGGCGCAGGACGAGTTGCGGCGGGCGCTGGTCGACCTGCTGCCGACACCTCCGGTCGCGGTGCCGGTACGGGAGAGCGCGGACGCCTTCCTCGCCGAGGTGGACGGGGTGCTGTGCGTGTGCCCCTGGTTGACCAGGTTGCGCGGCTGGCAGGCGCTGTCGGCACTGGGCCGGGCCGCGCGGGACCGCGAGCTGGACCTGCCCCCGTCGGTGCTGGACGCGGCGCTGCCCCCGGTGGTGCGCCGGCAGGCGGACGCGGACTACGACCGGTGGCGGGAGCGGAACCCCGATTCGAGGCCGTGGATCCGCAGCGCGCTGTGGCATGTGCCCATTCGGTGGTTCGTCCTCTTCAGTGATGAAGAAAAAGAGTTTGCGCACGAGAGTTCGGGTCAGAAGAAGGACCAACCAGGGATCTCTCCGGTCAAACGGGGGGAACAGTTCGTCCTCCGCTATCGCACACCGATGGTCCAGGCGCGGCGGAGGCTCGCCAGGGGGCTGAAGGTGCTGCGAGAGGAGTTGGAGACCGAGGGCGTCGAGGAGTCGGCGGCCGAACGTCTGGGACAGCCGCTGGTGGACGCACTGGTTGACCTGGGGCGATGGCTGGAGGAGTTTCATCCTCGGTCACTCGTCGAGCTGGACTACGGCGGTCTCGTCACCGTGATCCCCGAACGGCAGTTGGCTGAGGACCGTTCCGCCGCTGATGTGGCGGAAGGGCTTGAGGCGCTCCGGGAGGGCAACGGTGAACAGGCCGGCGAGGCGTACGAACGGCTGACGGACCGCTGGAGGGCGGTCCGGGAGTTGCAGTTCGCCAGTTGAGGGTGGGCCCCGTGCGCGGGGCGCCAACGTCCGCATAGCGAACGGGCTTTTGCCCCAAGCGTGATGGATTGCACGTAACGGCGCCTTGCTCTCAGAGCTACCCCTCGTGTCAAAATAGGACAAGGAGTCCGCTAGGTCTCCTTACGTCCAACTGCGGGCGGATAGATCGGTATTGCACTCCTTGGCGGATCGGGGGTCACCCTGATCCGGCTGTGACTGATCGTTACGGATGGGCGACTGTCCGTTATGGCATGTTCCATCGGCTTCCGCCGAGGTTGAACACCTGAGGATGCAATTCCATCGGTTTGGCCGACGTGGCTGGACAGATGGTGTAGTTGTAGTGCCGAGGACAAGCCGTTCGTCCTATAACCGACTCGTCTCGCGTGCGCCATTTCGGGCAGCGCGGGGCAAGGTGCAGAATTTAGAGGAAAGAACCGTGATGGTTCGGTTCTCCCGAGGAGGCCGCTCATGACCGCTCGCACCCCTGATGCCGAGCCACTGCTTACACCGGCTGAGGTTGCGTCGATGTTCCGCGTGGACCCGAAAACGGTCACACGCTGGGCAAAGGCAGGCAAGCTGACGTCGATCCGCACGCTCGGAGGGCACCGGCGTTACCGCGAGGCGGAGGTGCGCGCTCTGCTCGCGGGCATTCCGCAGCAGCGTGCCGAAGCCTGATCAGAGGCGTGGAACAACAGAATACGCCGGGCGTCGGATGAGGCCCCCACCTCCTCGGACGCCCAACTAGCACCACCTCAGGACTGTTTGACCAACAGGGCCTGAACAGGGATCGCGCTGGACTCCGCCGGGTCCAGCGCGATCGTCGCGTTTCGGGACGGTCGCCGTGGAGCCGGCGGATCGGTCCCCGTGAGGCGTTGATCGGTTGCCCGTGGGCGGTCATCCGGTGCCCCTCTTCGGGCACGGGGGAGGGGGATTTCGGTGGCCTTGGGGCTCCTCTCCCATGTAGTGCAATTGCACATATTAAATTGACCCGCTGTGAGGTCTCCGTGAGGTCCGGCTCTGTTCCCGGAAACGGAGTGACTACCCTCACATGGATGCCCTCTTGTCCTCGTGCGCTTCGGCGCGGTAGGGGCCGGCCCATGTGATCAACTCCCGCCCCCCTGGCCCCGGTTGGGGCTCCGTGCGGCGGTGGACGCGGATACGGCCCCCTGGGGGTCCGTACGACGCCCCGGGGGCGCCGGGCTTCCTCGTGGGCGTTCTGAGGGGGCCTCAGGGGCCTGCCGTGCGGCAGGTGACGAGCTGGCCGGGGTGGAGTGGGTGCCTGTGGGGTGTGTGAGGTCCCGTGTGACGGGCGTGACGAAGGAGGTGCTCCCGGGTTCACCACAAACCCCTGACAGATGTGGAGAGTTCATGGACACCACCTCCGAGGTTCAGACCTACTGGGCGGCGATGGCGGGAGTCAATACGTAGGGGGCTTTCGGCAAAAACAAATAAGGCCCGGAGCCTGAGCTCCGGGCCTTATGTGCGGTCCTGACGGGATTTGAACCCGCGGCCTCCACCTTGACAGGGTGGCGAGCACTCCAAACTGCTCCACAGGACCTGGTGGTCGCGTCCCCCGGGTCAGCCCCGGTCGACGCGAGACGAGACTGTACAGCAGCCGCGCGCCCCCTGGCGAACTCACCCTGTGCGAGGGGCCGTACACGTCCCGAAGCCCTGGTGGAGGGCCGGGCGATCACCGGGGTCACACCCGGCGCGGGACCACCCGAGCCGGGTCGGGGCGAGCCGTTCGGGACCGTCCGAGGGCCCGTACCCCGCCCCGTCGTCGGCCCCCACGGCGCCCGGGGCCAGCGCCCCACCTCGGCTCCTCAGGTCGCCCCCGCCGGGGCCGCTGCGTCCACCGCCCGCTCGATGCGCTTGTCGGACACCGGGTAGGCGGTGCCCAGGGCGTGGGCGAAGTAGCTCACCCGCAGCTCCTCGATCATCCACCGCACCTCCCGGGCCTGTTCGGGTACCGGACGCCCGGGCGGGAACTGCTCCAGCAGCCACAGGTACTCGTCCCACATCTGGTGCACCTTGGCCATCCGGGAACGGTCCCGCTCCCCGTGGGTGGGCATCTGCTGCAACCGGCGGTCGGCGGCGACCAGGTACCGCAACAGGTCCGGCAACCGCCCCGCCCCGTGCAGGGTCACGAAGCCCGCCGGCACCAGCCGGGCCAACTGCTCGCGTACGTCGGTCAGCGAGGACAGCAGCGCCGGGCTGTTCAGGGACCGCAGCCGCTCCTCGCAGGAGTGCCAGGCGGCCAGCACCTCCCGTACCCGGGCGACGGTGGTCAGGGTGCGGTCCACCACCTCCGCGCGCACCGCATCGAACAGGGCGCCGAAGGCCTTCTCGTCCCAGGCCGGGCCGCCGTGGGCGGCCACCAGCTGGTCCACCGAGGCGGCCACACAGTCGTCGAACAGGGCCTGCACCCCGCCGTGGGGGTTGCGGGACAGGGCCAGCTTGTCCCGGTTGGACATCCGGTCCTGGGCGAACTTCGCCGGGTTGTTGGGCAGGTTGAGCAGGATCAGCCGACGGGTGCCGGCGACCATCGCCTCCCGCTGCTCGGCCTCGCTGTCGAACAGCTCCACGGCCACCGAGGAGCCCTCGTCCACCAACGCCGGGTACGCCCGGACCGGTTGACCACCCCGACGGCTCTCGAAGGTGCGCGGCAGCTCGCCCAGCGTCCAGGAGGTCAACCCCTTCCGGTCGGCCGGCACCGGGGTGCCCTCGCCCCGTTCGGCCTGCCGTCGGGAGGAGGACTCGAAGGCCTGGGACAGCGCCTGCCGGGTACGGGACCGCATCCGGTGCCGCAGGACCTCCAGGTCGCCGTCCTCGGCGCTTTCCCGACCAGCCTGGCCGCCCCGGCCGCCCTTGCCGGCCTGGCCGCCCTCGCCGGAGGTCACCGGCCGGCCGCGCTCGTCCACCACTCGGAAGGTGATCCGCAGGTGGTCGGGCACCTTGGACCAGTCGAAGTCCTCCGCGCTGATCCGCGCCCCGGTCATCCGCCCCAACTCGCGGGCCAGCGCCGAGGTCAACGGTTCCGGCGCGGCCTCGTCCGGCCCCGGTCGTACGGCCAGGAAGCGTTCGGCGAAGTTGGGCGCCGGCACGCAGTTGCGGCGTACCGGCTTGGGCAGCGAACGGATCAGCTCGGTCACCAGGTCCCGGCGGAGCCCGGGGATCTGCCAGTCGAAGCCGGCCGAGTCGACCTGGTTGAGCACCTGGAGCGGCACGTGGACGGTCACCCCGTCCTGGTCCTCGCCGGGCTCGAACTGGTAGGTCACCCCGAACCTGAGCCGGCCCTGCCGCCAGTGGTCCGGGTAGTCCTCCTTGGTGATCTGGCCGGCCCGCTCGTTGATGAGCATGGACTTCTCGAAGTTCAGCAGGTCCGGTTCCTCGCGGCGGCGCCGCTTCCACCAGGAGTCGAAGTGCGCCCCGGACACCACGTGGTCGGGCACCCGCTGGTCGTAGAAGTCGAACAGCGTCTCGTCGTCCACCAGGATGTCCCGGCGACGGGCCCGGTGCTCCAACTCCTCGACCTCGTCCAGGAGTTTGCGATTGTCACGGAAGAACTGGTGGTGGGTCCGCCAGTCGCCCTCCACCAGCGCGTGCCGGATGAACAGCTCCCGGCTGGTCTCCGGGTCGATCCGCCCGTAGTTGACCTTACGCTGAGCGACGATCGGCACCCCGTAGAGGGTCACCCGTTCGAAAGCCATCACCGCGGCCTGCTTCTGCTCCCAGTGCGGCTCGCTGTACTGCCGCTTCACCAGGTGCTCGGCCAGCGGCTCGATCCACTCCGGCTCGATCCGGGCGTTCACCCGGGCCCACAGCTTCGAGGTCTCCACCAGCTCCGCCGACATCAGCCACCGGGGGGCCTTCTTGAACAGGGCCGAACCCGGGAAGATCGCGAACTTGGCCCCCCGGGCCCCCAGGTACTCGTGTTTGTCGGGATCCTTCAACCCCAGGTGGGACAGCAACCCCGCCAGCAGCGACTGGTGCACGGCGTCATCGGAGGCCTCGGAGGACTCGACGGGCCGCACCTCCATGCTCTTGGCGACCTGCCGCAGCTGGGTGTAGATGTCCTGCCACTCGCGTATCCGCAGGTAGTTGAGGAACTCCGACCGGCACATCCGGCGGAACGCCGAGGAGGACAGCGCCCGCTGCTGCTCGCGGACGTAGCGCCACAGGTTCAGGTACGTCAGGAAGTCGCTGGTCTCGTCCCGGAACCGGGCGTGCTGCTGGTCGGCCTGCTGCTGCTTGTCCACCGGCCGTTCCCGGGGGTCCTGGACCGACAGCGCGGCGGCGATCACCATCACCTCGTGCACGCAGCCGTTGCGCTGGGCCTCCAGGACCATCCGCCCCAGCCGGGGGTCGACCGGCAGCTGGGACAGCCGGCGTCCGGTGTCCGTCAGCCGCCGCGCACTTCCGGTGCCCGAGGCCTCCAACGCGTGGAGTTCCTCCAGCAGTTGTACGCCGTCCTTGATGTTGCGCCGGTCCGGCGGGTCGATGAAGGGGAACCGTTCGATCTCCCCCAGCCCGGCCGCCGTCATCTGGAGGATCACCGAGGCCAGGTTGGTGCGCAGGATCTCCGCGTCGGTGAACTCGGGACGGGAGAGGAAGTCCTCCTCGGAGTACAGCCGGACGCACACCCCGTCGCTGGTCCGGCCGCAGCGCCCCTTGCGCTGGTTGGCGCTGGCCTGCGAGATCGCCTCGATCGGGAGCCGCTGCACCTTGGTGCGGTGGCTGTAGCGGGAGATGCGGGCGGTGCCCGGATCGACCACGTAACGGATGCCGGGAACCGTCAGCGAGGTCTCGGCCACGTTGGTGGCCAGCACGATCCGTCGGCCCGGGTGCGGTTGGAACACCCGGTGCTGTTCCGCGTGCGACAGCCGCGCGTACAGCGGCAGCACCTCGGTGGAGGCCAGCCGCAGCTTCTCCAGGGCGTCCGCCGTGTCCCGGATCTCCCGCTCCCCGGACAGGAACACCAGGATGTCGCCCGGCCCCTCCGCCTGGAGTTCCCGTACCGCGTCGCAGATCGCGGTGACCTGGTCGCGGTCCTCCTCGTCCTCCTCGCCCTCGGCCAGCGGCCGGTACCGCACCTCGACCGGGTAGGTCCGCCCCGACACCTCGATGATCGGCGCCTGTGGAGGCTCGGTGGTCCGGCCGGCCTCCGGGGCCTTCCCGGCCTCCTCGGCCGGCACCGAGGCGAAGCGGCCGAAGTGCCGGGCGAAGCGTTCCGGGTCGATGGTGGCCGAGGTGATGATCACCTTCAGGTCCGGCCGTCTGGGCAGCAACTGCGCCAGGTACCCCAGCAGGAAGTCGATGTTCAGGCTGCGTTCGTGCGCCTCGTCGATGATGATCGTGTCGTACTGGCGCAGCTCCCGGTCCTGCTGGATCTCGGCCAGCAGGATGCCGTCCGTCATCAGCTTCACCAGGGTGTTCTCACCGACCTGGTCGGTGAACCGGACCTTCCACCCCACGGCCTCGCCCAGCGGGGTCCGCAGCTCCTCGGCCACCCGCTCGGCCACCGTACGGGCGGCGATCCTCCTGGGCTGGGTGTGCCCGATCAGACCGCGCACCCCCCGCCCCAACTCCAGGCAGATCTTGGGGATCTGGGTGGTCTTGCCCGAACCCGTCTCGCCGGCGACGATCACCACCTGGTGGTCCCGTACCGCCTCCAGGATGGCGCCCTTGCGCTGGCTCACCGGCAGCTGCTCGGGATACGTGACAGCCGGTACGGCACCCGCCCGGCGCGCCACCCGCTCCTCGGCCCGCTCCAGTTCGGTGGCGATCTCGTCCAGCACCGCCTGCCGTGCGGAGGGCTTGCGGACCTTGCGTACGCCCTCCAGCCTGCGGCCCAGCCGTCGTTCGTCCAGCAGGCTCACCGTGCCGAGGCGCCGGCGCAGTTCGTCCACGGACACCTCGGGGCGCGGGCCGGCGTCTGTACGGCGGCCCGTCGAGCGGGGCTCGCGGCGCGCCGTACGGTCCGCCGACGGGTCGGCTGCCGGGGTGTCCGCCCGCGCCCCGGCGGGGCCGGACCCCTCGGGGGAGCGCTGACGAGCGGGGCGCCGCACGGCGCGGCGGCGGGCTGGTGGGGAGTCGGGGGAAGTAGACATACCGGCCCCAGGATCTCATCTGTCCGAATCGGGTCGCCAACCTGTTTCCCGGGACCCGTGGGCCGGCCCCGGGTCACGCCGCCGCCAGCACGGCCCGACCGGGCAGCGCCTCACCCGTGGCGGCCGTACGCGGTGGTGACGGTCACAGTCGTACGCGGGCGACCTGTTCCAGCAGCTGCCCGGTCGCGCGGACCAGCCCCTGCCCGAACTCGGTGGGCGCGATCAGCACGCCCAACAGCAGGACGATGGCCACGGTCATCCTCTCGTCGGCACGGCTGCGTGCCTCGGTCCGCCGTCTGAGGCGCAGTACGACGATGACCGTCAGAAAGAACGCGAGGTTGATGTTCAGCACCACCCGGATCTCCTCCTCTCCACTCCGCCAGCCCTCTTGTAGGGGCTCGGGTGGGGCTTCGGCGACCGTACGGAGGAGGTGGCGGCGGACCGGCCAGCCTTTGACCGAAAGGGCCCGGCCGGCCGCTTCCGGTAACCAGCCGGGGGTACGCCTCTCGAACGGATTCCCGGCCGGGAGCGCCGGGGCCCGTACGGCGGTGCGCGGTACGGCCCGGGGGCGAACTCCCGTGGGGCGGGGCCGGGTTGGGCGCCCCGGTCGGTTCGGTCGGTCGAACCGTACGAGGGGGCGGCGACCGTACGAAGGGGGTGGTGGCATCAGTCAGGTGCTGCCACGGCTCTGGTGCCGTACAGGGCCCGCCGGCGGGCCGTGTTCCCGAGTGGGGCACCCCACGGAAGAACCCCCCGTCGGATGTCCGACAGGGGGTTCCCTGGTGAAACTGGTGGCTGGGGCCGGGGTCGAACCGGCGACCTTCCGCTTTTCAGGCGGACGCTCGTACCAACTGAGCTACCCAGCCGGAGCGGTCCTGACGGGATTTGAACCCGCGGCCTCCACCTTGACAGGGTGGCGAGCACTCCAAACTGCTCCACAGGACCTCGCTCGCGGTGCGGGACTAGTCTCGCACAGGATGTGAGGTGCTCCGAACCGGATTGTCCCGGAGCTCCTCGGCCTCCGCCGACCCTGGTGCGCACACCCCGAACTCCGGTCGTAACCGGTGATCCTGGGGGTGCTCGTCCATGGGCTGACGTCGCGCGCTCACAGTATCAGAGCCGGTGTGGAGGCCGCGCGGGCAAGGGGAGGGCTTCGCCGCCCCCGCCGGGGCGTCCACGGTGCGGGTCCTCGGCGGACGGTCTCGGTGAGCCTCCCGGCGGTGTGGTGCCTGGTACCGAGGGGTGCTCGACGGTGCCGGGTGACCGTTGGCCTGGAAGCACATCGAAATACACCGGTGGAATTTGTGGCGCTACTCACAGCTTCTGGACGACAGCGTTCGGCGACCGCCTGATGTTTGCGTACGAAACCCCCAAATCGCTTGCCCCTCGCGCCGGTTGGCCCCGACTCCACCAGCCTGTCAAGGGTCTGGGTTCGTTCCGAATTCCACCAAACCCTTTGCCATGCGCTTGCAAATTCCCTAGGCTCTCCGTCTCGTGATCGCTGCACGGAGTTACGGGGGAGGGGCGCTGCGTGTTGATGACGAGTAGGGAACCCGGTGAAGGTCCGGGGCTGTCCTGTGCACAGCGGAAAGACCTGTATCTGCACCCGCTGCTGGAGGAGCCGCCGCCACAGTCGGCGTCCCGGTTGCGGGAGTGGGAGGAACACCTGCGGCTGGCCCGCCAGGCGAGGGACCTGTGCGCCGCCTGCCCGCTGTGGACCGACTGCCTGCGGGAGGCGGTGACCTCCCCGGAGCCCATGGGCTTCGTGGCCGGCACCACCGGGGCGGACCGGGCCTGGCTGCGGGAACGGCTGGAGCTGGACGAGCCCCTGCCGGCCGGGGCGCTGGACGTGAGCCAGGAGGCCCTCGCGGAGAAGCGCCGCAACCCCCAGGCGAGCAACAGCCAGTTGGCCACCCGGCTGGGGTGCAGCCGCAGCACGGTGGCCCGCCGACTGGCCCGGGCCAGGGAGCGTGAGCGCCGCGACGAGTCGGTGGGCGCCCCTGACGACGCCAGGTTGCTGGACGCCTTCGACGCATTGCAACAGAAAAGATCGGTCGAGTGGGGTCAGCCCGCGGGGGTAGGCAACGGCCGGCCCCGGCCGGTCTCCCGTATCCCCCGCCAACGGCGGAGCCCGGAGCAGCGCGAACAACCGGTGCGCGTGGTGCGGGAGTCGGAGGCGGGTGACCGGGACGGCGAGGGCCGCACCACGGTGACCTTCTCCCCTCGTGATCCGGCCACCGCCGTCTACGAGGCGGTGCTGTGGCCCCTGGTGCACCGGGTGGTTCCCGTCCTGACCGGGATCGAGCAGCTCGTGGTGATGCTGGCCGCCGTCCCCGACAGCGGGGTGACCCGGGAGGCCGCCGAGCGGATCGCCGACTGCCGGGACCGGCTGCTGGCCGCCGTGCCCGAGGGGGCCGGCGCGGGGGAGCCGGAGGCGGCGGTCACCAGCCAGGTGCCCCGGCTGGCCGCCGTCGACCCGGTGGGCGCGCTCCGTGGGTCCCTGTTGCCCTCGCTGATCGCCCGAGCCAACCCCGAGGTGGAGGGGATGGTGACGGCGTCCAGGATGCTGGCCTCGGTGTCGGACCGGCCGGAACTCACCGACCTGGTCGGGGTGTTGGAGCGGCTGCGCTCCACCCTCGCCGAGTTGGGCCGGGACCCGGCCGGTGGCGCGCGCCCCCACCTGTGGGGGCGGGGCGGTCGGCTCAGCATCCGTCGGGCGGTGGAGAACTTCGCCCTCGCCCACACCGTGCCGTTCACCATCGCCGACGTGATACGGCAGCTGGAGCACGCCCCGGTGGGGCTCAGCGAGGTGGCGCGCGACCCGTCCAAGGTGGTCAGCAACGTGCTGTCCACCCTGGCGAGGGACGGGCGGCTGCGCCGGGTGGCCCGGGGCACCTATGTGCCCAGCGAGGTGGGTCAGGGGCACCGTTTCGAGGGTCTGGCGGCGGTCTGATCGGTGCGGGCTGTCCGCCCGCTCGGCGGCTGAACAGCCCGTGCCCCGGCGCCTGTCGCGGGTGCCGGGGCGTACCGGGGAGTGGCCCGGGGGCCCGTGGGCGGTGGGTCACCGGGACGAGGAGGGGAGCAGGGGCCGTACGCGGCCGGCACGGGGCTGGGCGTGGACCGGGGTGGCCGTACGGGCGGCGCGTACGACAAGGCCCGCTCCTGCTGACGAGGAGCGGGCCGAGTGAGAAGAAGGGTGCCCCCAACGGGATTCGAACCCGTGCTACCGCCTTGAAAGGGCGGCGTCCTGGGCCACTAGACGATGAGGGCTTCTGGCCAACCGGGCCCGAGGGACCACTGGGACTCGGGCAGCATATGGGATGGGTCTACGGTTCGCCAAAACCTTTGCCCGGGCCTTCGGGGCCCTCCCGGACCGGCCGGGGACCCGTCCGGTCCGGCGTGATCAGTCGGACGGTGACCCCTCGGTGGACGGCGCCGGGGTGGACGGGACGGTGGGGGAGGGGGAGGACCCGGGCCTGGCCTCTCCCGGCAGTCGGCGGCTGACCTCCGCGGTGGTCAGGCCCAGGCCGCCGAGGGTGATCTCGTCCCAGGCCTGGAGCTGTTTGCTCTCCCGGTCCAGGTAGAGCACCGAGGCCTGCACCTTCTGCGGGGTCTCGTCCTCCACCGCGCGCAGCCCGCCCCCGCCGGTGGTGCCCTCGATCATCATCCGGGTGCCGTCGGGGAGGGCGCGCTGGCTCCGGTTGTGGGTGTGACCGGCCAGCACCAACGGCACGGTGCCGGCGACCTGTTCGGCGGCGACCGGGTTGTGGGTGACCGCGATGTCCACCGGGTCGCCCTCGGCCCGGGCCTCCCGCAGCGAGCGGGCGAGGGCGCGCCCCTCCCTCCGCTCCTGGGGGTCGCCCCCGGAGTCCACGGAGCGGTCCGGGGTGAACTGGGGGTCCCCGATGCCGGCCAGCCGTACCCCGGCCACCGTGTGGGGGGTGCCGTCGTCCAGGACGGTCACGTTCTTCTTGCTCTCCATGGCCTTCTGGGTGTCCTCGGAGTCGTGGTTGCCGCGCACCCAGACGTACGGCGCCCCCAGGTCGGCGACCGGGGTGAGGAACCCGTTCTCGGCGGTGGTGCCGTGGTCCATGGTGTCGCCGCTGTCCACGATCAGGTCGATGTCGTACTGCTTCACCAGCGAGCGGATGATGCTCCAGGCGGCCGGGTTGAGGTGGATGTCCGAGACGTGCAGCAGCCGCAGGGTGGTGGGGTCGGGCTGGTAGGTGGGCAGGGTGGTGGTGGCGTCGTACAGCTTGGTCATGTTGGTGACCAGCCGGGCCAGCTCCTGTTGGTAGATGTTGAAGTCGGTGACGATGCTGCGCGCGTCGCCGACCACCGAGGGGGCGCCCGACAGCAGCCCGGAGAAGCGGGGTTCCAGCACCGAGCGGGGGTTCCAGGTGGCGTAGGCGGTGGCGGAGGACGCCAGCAGCAGGGTCAGCGCCAGCCCGCCGGAGAGCAGCGCCCTGCGCGGGCGCCGGTACACCGCCAGCCCCAGGGCGGTGGCGCCACACACCACGGCCACACAGGAACGTACCGCCAGGTCCAGGGTGCCCTGGCCGACGTCCTCGCTGATCGTCGACTCCAGGGCGCCCAGCCGTTCGGGCCGGTCCACCAGGGCGCGGGAGCGCACCGGGTCGAGCTTGTCCACGTCGACGTCCAGGCGCAGCGGGCCGTGGTGGCTGTCCAGGGTCAGCGCCCCGAGTGGGGGAACGTTGATCTTGGTGCCGCCGCTGAAGGACGGCCGCAGGGTCATGTGGGTGTCCATGGGGCCCACCGGGGTGCGGACGCTGCCCACCGCCAGCAGTCCCAGCCAGGCGCCGAGCACGGTCACCGCGACCAGTCCGGCGGCGCGGGCGTACGGGTGGGGGCGGGGGTGGAGGGACAGTTCCGGGTCGTGGCGGTGCGGCCGGGAGCGCCCAAGCCGTCGGCGTACCCGGCGGAGGAGGGCGGCGGGCGCCCGGAGCGGGGCGGTACGCGGGGGTCGACGGGACTCGTGGGGACTGCTGGCGTTACCGGCCATGCGCCCGATATGCCCCAAGGGGTCGGTCTGGGAAACCAGCGGTACCCGAGCGAAGGACGGGCGCGGACATCTGGCCGACAATGGGCGAGTGCTGGAGATGACGCGCGAGGAGTTCGAGGAACTGGTGGCCCAGGCGCTGGATCGCATTCCTCCCGAACTGACACGGTTGATGGACAACGTGGCGATCTTCGTCGAGGGGGAGCCGCCTCCCGAGGACCCCGAGCTGCTGGGCCTGTACGAGGGGACCCCGCTGACCGAACGGGGGGAGTGGTACGCCGGGGTGCTCCCGGACCGGATCACCGTCTACCAGGGTCCGACGCTGCGCATGGTGGCCGACCGGCAGGGCGGTCGGGACCTGGTGGTGGAGGAGGTGGAGGTCACGGTGGTGCACGAGGTGGCCCACCACTTCGGCATCGACGACGAGCGGCTGCACGCCCTGGGCTACGGCTGACCCCGGCCTCCGGGCCGTACCGGAATGGCGTACGGTGGTCGAAGACCAGGCGCGCCGGAGGGGTTGGTGTCGCCGGTGACCACGGGCGGGAACGCCGGTGGAGCCGGTTTGCCAGGCCGCACGGCGGATGCGTATGCTGGTCGATCGTTTGATCCCATTTGCCCGGCGCCCCAAACCGAAGCGCGCCGCGTGGCGCGTTCTCTGCTGAGCCGTGGCTGACCGCATCGAGGCGGTCTTAGCGACATCGCGAAACACGGAGTTCTGGGCGCGTGCCGACTTTGACTCCGGAAGGTTCCTTTTTCGCATGTCCCCATCCAGCACCGCCGCCCTCACCCCTGACACCGTGGACGCCCTCGACACCGTGGAAACCGTGGACGAACTCGTCACCGGGAGCCAGGAGTTGACCGGTCCGACCGAGCTGGACCTCGACGGGGAGACCCCCGCCACCGAGGAACCCACCGTCACCTTCGCCGACCTCGGGCTGCCCGAGCCGATCGTGCGCAAGCTCGACCGCAACGGGGTGACCACCCCGTTCCCCATCCAGGCCGCCACCATCCCGGACGCCCTCAACGGGCGGGACATCCTCGGCCGGGGCCGTACCGGTTCCGGCAAGACCCTGTCCTTCGGCCTGCCCACCCTGGCCCGGCTGGCCGGGGGGCACACCGAGCGCAAGCGCCCCCGTGGCGTGATCCTCACCCCCACCCGCGAGCTGGCCATGCAGGTGTCCGACGCCCTCCAGCCGTACGGCGACACCCTGGACCTGAAGTTCAAGGTGGTCTGCGGCGGCACCTCCATGGGCAACCAGATCTACGCCCTGGAGCGCGGCGTCGACATCCTGGTCGCCACCCCCGGCCGGCTGCGTGACCTGATCAACCGGGGCGCCTGCTCCCTCCAGGACGTGCAGATCGCGGTCCTGGACGAGGCCGACCAGATGGCCGACCTGGGCTTCCTGCCCGAGGTCACCGAGCTGCTCGACATGCTGCCCGAGGGCGGGCAGCGGATGTTGTTCTCCGCGACGCTGGAGAACGAGATCGACACCCTGGTCAAGCGGTACCTCGTCGAGCCGGTGAGCCACGAGGTGGACGCCGCCCAGGGCGCGGTGACCACCATGAGCCACCACGTGCTGATCGTGAAGCCGCGTGACAAGGCCCCGCTGACCGCCGCCATCGCCGGTGGCGACGGCCGCCGCACCATCGTGTTCGTACGGACCCAGATGGGCGCCGACCGGGTCGCCGAACAGCTGCGGGAGGCCGGCGTACGCGCCGACGCCCTGCACGGCGGGATGACCCAGGGCGCCCGCACCCGGACCCTGGCCGACTTCAAGGAGGGCCAGGTCAACGTCCTGGTCGCCACCGACGTGGCCGCCCGGGGCATCCACGTGGACAACGTCGACATGGTGCTCAACGTCGACCCGGCCGGCGACCACAAGGACTACCTGCACCGCAGTGGCCGCACCGCCCGCGCCGGCCGGTCCGGCACCGTGGTGTCCCTGGCTCTGCCCCACCAGCGGCGCACCATCTTCCGGCTGATGGAGGACGCCGGTGTGGACGCCTCCCGGCACATCATCGGCCGGGGCGAGGCCTTCGACGAGGACGTGTCCACGATCGTGGGCGCCCGGTCGCTGACCGAGGTGCAGGCCGTGTCCGCCTCCCAGTCCGCGTTGCAGGCCGAGCGGGAGGCCCGTGAACTGGGCCGCAAGCTGGAGCAGTTGCAGAGCCGGGCCAACGAACTCCGCGAGGAGGCCGACCGGTTGACGGTGCGTGCCGCCCGCGAGCGGGGCGACGACCCGCAGACCGCGCTCGCCGAGTCGGCCGCGAACCAGGCCGAGGTGACCGCCCGTGAGATCGCCGCCGAGGAGGAGCGCGCCCGCGAGGCCGCCCGCCGCGAGGAGCAGCGTCAGCGGGAGCGGGTCCAGCGTGACGAGCACCGGCCGCGCCGGGACGGTGGCCGTCCGCAGGGCCGTCGGGACGGCGACCGCCGCGACGGCGATCGTGGGGGCGACCGTGGAGGCTTCCGCCGGGAGGGCGGCCGGGGCGACCGTCGTCCGTACCACCAGGACCGGGACCGTGGGGAGGGCCGTTCGCACGGTCGCGAGCGCTCCTTCGACCGTGACCGTTCCTTTGACCGTGACCGTTCCTTCGACCGGGAGCGTCCGGGCGGCTTCCGCCGCGAGGGCACCCGGGGCGAGCGGGGCAACTTCCGTCGGGAGCGTTCCTTCGACCGCCGTGACGACCGGCGTCCCCAGGGCCGTCGTGAGGAGCGTCGGGGCGGCAACCCCGCCGGCCGTTCCTTCGACCGTCGGACCGAGAAGCCGCGCTGGAAGGGCAACAGCTGACCCGGGACACACCAGGTGAACCGACCGGGCCCGGTGGGTGGTTGTACGTCGACCGCCGACCGGGCCCGTCGCCGTTTCCGGGGGCACCGGCGTCATCGGGGCGAGCCGCCGCCCGGTCGCTGGGCGCCGTACGACGGGCAACCACCGGGCCGGGCGTTCGGTACTTCCGAGCGCCCCCCGAGCACCCCGAGCGTCCGTGGGTACCGAGGACGGCTCCCGGAGCGCCTCCGCGCACCCCGGCCCGTACCGGCACGGCGGCCACCGGCCCAGGTCGGGGCGGCGCCCGTCACCCCGGGGAGCGGTACCTCCCGGGAGCCGCGCGGGCGGGGGCACGCCCCGCCGGGGAAAGGCGCGTGAGTTCGCTTCCCCGGTGCGGCTATGCTGGCTTCGCGGGCCGCTAGCTCAATTGGCAGAGCAGCAGACTTTTAATCTGTAGGTTGTGGGTTCGAGTCCCACGCGGCCTACCTTCCGCTCAGCCGCTGGTCTCGGCGGTGACCTTCCTGGTCCTCGTCTCCCGGCGATTCCGCACCGTCGGGCGGCGAGCCGGAACCGCACCGCGCGTTCATGGCGCGGTCCTCCCCTCTCCCGCCGACTCCTTCCGTCGCGGGGAGGAGCGCGCCCCCGGGGCTCAGGCGATACCGGCCCGGTGGGCGGCCAGCTCGGAGCGCACCAGTTCCAGCAGCCGCCCGACCCAGTTGCGGCCCCGCCCCGCCTCGTCACCCCAGAAGCCGGACTGCCCGTCGTCGTAGACCAGGGTCGCGTCCCCGGTGGACAGCAGGATCTCCGCCAGGTCCGGGTGCTGGTCGTACTTGGCTCGCATCAGCCGGGCCATCACGGCGGTGCGGGCTTGGTCCCAGCCTTCGCGTGGGGGTGTCCCGACGGTGAGGGAGTGGGCGTGGAAGGCGTTGTTGGCCTCCCGGATCGCCTGACGGACCGTGGGGTCGGTGACCGAGGCGGCCCAGTAGGCGTGGGTCACCGTGGGGTGGGTGATCCCGTCGACCGTGACCGGGGCGGGGTAGTCGTTGCGCAGGGCCCGGATGTCGGGGTTCGCCTGTCGTCGGAGCGGGTGGGACTGGTGGAGGTGGACCGCCGGAGCGTACGGGGTCGCCGGTCCGTCCGCCGCTGTCCGGGACGGGGCTTCGGCGATCCACCGGGCGCGTTCCGCGAAGTACTCCAGTGCCTCCTGGTACTCCCCCTCGGTCACCGGTTCGTCCGAGGTGTCCTCGACCTGCCCGCCGGGGCCGGCGACCAGCACCCGCAGCGGCTCGTCCTGCCGGTCCATGTCGCCCAGCGCGTAACGGCGTCGGGTTTCGGGGATGGCCAGGTAGGCGGTACGGGCGGCGGCCCGGTTCTCCTCCGTACGGTCGGCGAGGAAGGTGTCCACGGCCGCCAGGCAGCGGCCGGTGGAGTCCGGTCGGCCGTTCAACTCGTCGACGGTGTCCCGGACTTCGGCCACCAGCAGCTCGGGGGTGAGGTGCGAGTGTGGCTGGTGGAACCTCCAGGCGGCCAGGCCGGTGCCGGAGGCCCAGGCGCCCTCGGGGAGCCGGGTGGCCACGCGGCCCTGGCGTAGCAGCTCCTCGAACCGGTCGAGGGTGGCCAGTTCTCCGCAGTCGATGATGCCGTCGGCGTAGATCCGCAGGTCGGTGAGGTAGTGGGTGCCGGCGTTGTGGAGGAAGACGGGGCGCCAGGTGCCGGGGACCAGGACCCCGTCGGCACGGCGGTGGAGGGTGCGGTTGTCGCGCATCGGGTGATGGTGTCGAAGTGGGCCCGGCCGGTGGGGCGTCGGGGTGGACGGCGACGGGGTTCGGGGGCGGGCCGGCGGCTTCGAGGCTTCACCTGATGACGTGACTCTTGACGGGGATACGTCAAGACAGTTAACTCATGAAGCAAGAAAAGTACGGACCAAGTACGTCCCCCGTCGGTCGAACTACGTTCCCCCTGTGTTCCCACCCCCCTGACCGGCGGATTCCCCCTCTTCACCCAGAACAGCGTTCCCCCCGCGCAGATGAGGTGAGTTCCATTCTTCTAAGGCAACTGGGAAAGCGACCCCGTACCACCGCCGCCCTCGCACTCGGCCTCGCGGCCACCCTGAGCTGGTCCACCATGGCCACCAGCTCCGCCGCCGAGACCCGGGACGGTGACCGGGCGGGACAGGCGGCCGTGGTCTTCGAGGACAACTTCGACGGTCCCGCCGGATCGGCCGTGGACGACAGCAAGTGGCAGCTGGAGACCGGTGACAACGTCAACAACCACGAACGGCAGTGGTACACCAACGGCACCGACAACGCCGCCCTGGACGGCAACGGCAACCTGGTGATCACGGCCAAGAAGGAGAACCCCGGCGACTACCAGTGCTGGTACGGCAGTTGCGAGTACACCTCGGCACGGTTGAACACCGCCGGCAAGTTCACCCAGGAGTACGGCCACATCGAGACCCGCCTCAAGGTGCCCCGGGGACAGGGCATGTGGCCGGCGTTCTGGATGCTGGGCGACAACTTCGGTGACATCGGCTGGCCGGACTCCGGCGAGATCGACATCATGGAGAACGTCGGGTTCGAACCCGACACCGTGCACGGCACCCTGCACGGCCCGGGCTACTCCGGGGGCGACGGCGTCGGGGCCGGCTACACCCTCCCGAACGGTGAGGCGTTCGCCGACGACTTCCACACCTTCGCCATCGACTGGGCGCCGGACTCCATCTCCTGGTCGGTGGACGGCAACGTCTACCAGACCCGCACCCCCGCCGACGTCAGCGGTGACTGGGCGTTCAACCACCCGTTCTTCATGATCCTCAACCTCGCGGTGGGCGGCGACTGGCCGGGCGACCCGGACGGTGACACCCAGTTCCCGTCCGAGCTGGTGGTGGACTACGTACGGGTGACCAGCGGCGACTGACCGGGCGCCAGCTCCCGGCCGTGCGGCCGGCCCACGGGGGCCTCACGGCCACCGGCCACCCGGCACACCCCGGCCACACAGCGACCAGGCCCCTGGGCCCGTTGTCTCCAACGGGCCCAGGGGCCTGGGGTGTTCGGTGCCCGGTACCCGTACGAGTGGGTACCGGGTCGGGTCGTACGGGGGGTCGCTCAGCCGTGGATGCGGTCCGCCTGGTCGGGGACCACGCTGCCGTCCGGGCGCTGGACGGGGCTCAGCGCGCCGTTGGGGTTGATGTAGGCGGCCGAGGAGCAGGGGTAGAAGGTCTCCTTGCGCTCCAGGGGCTCGATGAACATCGGGTTCACCACCCAGCGGCCGTCGGCGTTGTCGTAGCCCCGGCACATGATCTCGTTCTGGTTCCGGTTGAGGACCAGGTGGGCGCCGGTGGCGTCGTTGACGAAGGTCACGTCGGTGTCCGCGTCACCCCCGCCGAGGGCGATGGTGTGCTTCCAGTCCTGCCGCTCCCAGGCGTCGGCACCCTTGATGCCGTAGACGTCCTTGTTGATCCAGCAGCGCTTGCCGTCGATGTAGGGGATGGCCTCGCCCTTGCTGTCCGGCATGTCACCGCAGCCCTCGGTGCGGGTGGTGATCCGGCCGTTCTTCAGCACGCTGCGGATCGCGATGGTGTGGTCGGCGTCCACCCCGACCCCCGGGGTCCACGCCTCGGTCACCGGCTCCGACCCGGCGGAGACCACGTACACCTCGAAGCCGGCCTTCTGGAGGGTGGCGATCAGGTCCTTGACCTGCTTGTAGTAGCGCACGTAGCCGTGGATGGTGTGGGTGCCCACCGTCTTCTCCTCGCCCACCGGCGCGGCCAGCACCTCCTTGCGCGCCTTCGCCGCGTACGCGGTCACCTCGGCCGGGGTGTGGCCCGCGAACAGCTGCGGCACCCAGGCGTAGTTGGGCTTGGTGCGGCGGTAGTCCCACTTGCCCTCGAACGCCGGCTCCCCGTCCATGGTCTGGGCGTCGTGCCGGATCTCCAGGATCTCGTCCGTGCACTCCACGTTCTTCGACGTCGGCAGGGGCTTGCCCACCGGTACGTCGGTGCCGCAGGCCTCGGTCAGCGCCCGGTGCGCGGCCCGGGTCATCCACTTGCTGGTGGACTTCCAGCTCTTGGGACGCAGGATCTTGTCGTGCTCCAGGGCCCAGGCGATGGTGCTGTCGGTGATGTCGTTCTTGGTGACGGTGTTGTCCCAGTCGAAGGCGGCGACCGGACGGGGGTGGGTGCGGTTCCCCGCGTTCTTCCCGCACAGCCCGCGCTCGTCGATCACCTTCTGGAGCTTGTCCCGGTTGTCGCCGTACCACTTGAGCTTCTTGGACAGCTGCGGACAGTGCCGCTGGTCCGACTTCCCCCCGGCGGGGGACTGTTCCGTCGACTGCCCCACCGAGGGGTGAGCGGCGGTGACCACGGCGACGGCGGCCAGACTCAGGGCGGCCAACAGGGATCTGCTACGCATGGGGCGGCTCCGGTTGCGACGGGATGCGGGACAGGACCAGGCCCGGGTTCCCGGAGGCGGGCCGCGCCCCCGTTCCCCCGTCCTGGAGCGGAACCGTACACCTGCGTCCTCGGTGTACGTCAGAGGCCGAGGGCCGGCCGGGCGACGCCCCTGGCCGGTACCTCCTCCCGGATCCGCTACCCCAACGACCTGAGCACCGCGTCCACCAGTGAGGCCGCCCGGGGGTCGTCGACGCCCTCCCGCACATGGTTCATCACATAGCCGAAGGCGATGCCCCGTTCGGGGTCGGCGAAGGCGAGGGAGCCACCGCGTCCGGTGTGCCCGAAGGCGCTCGGCCCGGTCAGGGGGGTGACCTGGGTGGGCAGCAGGTAGCCGGCGCCGAACCGGCTGGGGAGCACCAGTACCCGGTCCCTGCCGCCGGCCTGCTCCCGGGTGGCCGCCTCCACCGTCTCCGGGGTGAGCAGCCGTACGCCGTCGACCTCGCCGACCAGGGCGGCGTACATCCGGGCCAGGGACCGGGCGGTCCCGATGCCGTTGGAGGAGGGGATCTCGGCGCGCTGGACCTCGGGGGAGTTGAAGTCGATCTCCACCGGGTCGGTGAGCGCGAAGGCGCGGTTGCTGAGGGAGTCGGGGTCGGCCCAGGCGGCGACCACCTCGCGGACCTCCTCGGGCAGCGTCGCGGGGTCCACGGTGGCGAGGTCGATGTCCGACCGGCGGTACGTCATCCGGCTGACCCGGTCGCGCGCGGCCTCCGGCAGCCCGATGTGGAAGTCCAGCCCGAGGGGCGCGGCGACCTCGTCGGCGAAGTAGCGGCCCGGGGTCCGGCCGGAGACGCGTCGGATGACCTCGCCGACGAGCCAGCCCCAGGTCCGGCCGTGGTATCCGTGGGCGGTACCCGGGGTCCACAGCGGGCGTTGGGCGGCCAACGCGTCCACCATCGGGTACCAGTCCAACGCCTCGCGCAGCGGCAGCGGTCGGTCCAGGGCGGCCAGGCCCGCCTGGTGCGACAGCAGCCAGCGCAGGGGGATGTCCTCCTTGCCGTTCGCGCCGAACTCGGGCCAGTACCAGCTCACCGGGGCGTCCAGGTCCAACAGGCCGCGCTGGACGAGCAGGTGCACCGCGGTGGACGTGGCCCCCTTGGTGGCCGAGTAGACGAGTTGCAGGGTGTCCCGCTGCCAGGGGCGCCCGGTCTCGGGGTCGGCCACACCGCCCCAGAGGTCCACCACCGGCCGGCCGTGAAGGTAGACGCACACGGCCGCGCCGAGGTCGCCGTGCCGGGTGAAGTTCGCCTCGAACGCCTCCCGCACCGGTGCGAACCCGGCCACCACCTCGCCGTCGATGTCGATACCACCAGTCGTCGTCATGCGGCCCATCCTGGCACCGCGACGATCACCGTGACGGGTGCTTCCGGTTTCCGTCGACGCCTCAACTCCCGTGCCCCGCAGGGAAGTTGGGACACCGGTGCCGGTACGAGGGACCCCACGGGGCCGATTGACGTGGGGTCAGCTCCCCGAGTGGTCGGTGCGCGGGGGTGTCGTGGCCCGACCCCCGGTGGTTACCGTTTCGTTGGACCCCATGGGGGAGATGGCCCGGTTTTGGGTGGGTATCTTCACGGCAGCGGTCCTCCCCGTACGCGAGAGGCGGGCGGTCCACCGCCCTCCGACGCGACAGCGCCGACGACGGCACCTCCCGGCCCGTGGGGTCGCGCGGGGCCCGTCGCCGCCGGGAGCCGGCCGCCGTTCGACGGGAGTGCGACATGGCCGATTCACAGGGTGCGGGCGGGACCATCGCCGTGGCGATGGTGCTGCTGCTGTTGTACGCGTGGGGACAGGACGGCTCGGGCGGCGCGCGGGACACCGAGTCGGCCGCCCACGGCTGCCGGGTGGTCTTCTCCGACGACGGCCCCCGGCTGTCCGGGGGGACGGTGCGCACCGGGGCGTGGGTGGAGTGCGGCTCCAGACCCCGCACCATGAACGTCACCGTCGCCCTGTACCGGGACGGCGGTCAGACGGCCTCCAAGGTGGCCGGAGTGCCGGCCAGCGTCGACCGCGCGGTCCGGGTGGGCGCCCGCTGCTCGCCGGGCGAGTGGCAGACCCGGGTCACGGCCAGCGGCACCCGGGGGACCGAGACGGTGAACCTGCACCGCAGGGACCGTACGCTGCGGATCTCCTCCGGGCAGTGCCCCGACTGACGCGCCGTCGGCCCCGTCCGTGCCCCGGCCGCCGGGTAGCTGACGGCCGGTCGGGGGAGGGTACCGGGGGCGCTACGTAGGCGCGGGCGGCCGGCCGGCGACCGCCGGCGTACGGTCGCGGTGGCGGACGAGGCGGCTAGGAGGGGCGGGTGTCCGAGGTTCCCGGCGTAGGCCGTGTGCTCAGCGGAGGGATGCACTACTTCCGGGTCCACCCCGACCAGTGGCCGGACCGGCTCGCCAAGCTGCGGGCCATGGGGCTGGACACCGTGGAGACCTACGTGCCGTGGAACCTCCACGAACCACGGCCCGGCGCCTTCCGGTTCGAGGGGCTCGCGGACCTGGAGGGGTTCCTGCGGGCGGCGGCCACCGCCGGACTGCGGGCGATCGTACGGCCGGGGCCCTACATCTGCGCGGAGTGGGACAACGGAGGGCTGCCGTCCTGGCTCCCGGGGCCACTGCGCTGCCACGACCCGGCCTTCCTGGAGCCGGTCGACCGCTACTTCGACGCACTGGTGCCCCGCCTCGCCCGCCACCAGGTCACCCGGGGCGGCAACGTGATCATGGTGCAGGTGGAGAACGAGTACGGCTCCTACGGTGACGACCGCGACTACCTGCGCCACCTGACGGACGGACTACGGCGACGGGGCGTCGAGGTGCCGCTGTTCACCTCGGACGGGGCGACCGACTGGATGCTGACCGGCGGCACCCTGCCCGGGGTGTGGGCCACCGTCAACTTCGGCTCCCGGGCGGCCGAACAGTTCGCCGTACTGGCCCGGCACCGGCCCGAGGACCCGCCGTTCTGCATGGAGTACTGGAACGGCTGGTTCGACCACCACGGAGAACGGCACACCACCCGCGACCCCCAGGACGCGGCGGCCGGACTGGAGGAGATCCTCCGGCACGGGGCCTCGGTCAACCTCTACATGGCCTGCGGCGGCACCAACTTCGGGTTCACCGCCGGGGCCAACGCCGACGGTGACGGCGCCGACGGCGCCTACCAACCGACCGTCACCTCCTACGACTACGACGCCCCCATCGCCGAGGACGGCCGACTGACCCCCAAGTACCGGGCGTACCGGGAGGTGTTGGCCCGCCACACCACGCTGCCTCCGGCACCGTCGGACCACCACCCCGACCCCCTGCCACCCGGTCCGGTCGCACTGCCCGAACGGCTGCCCCTGGACGACTGCCTGGACGCGCTCACCACCGGCGCCGTACGGTCCGCGACCCCGCGCACCCTGGAGGAACTGGGCGAGTCCACCGGGCTGGTCCTCTACCGCACCCGGGTGCCCGGCCCCCGCGAGGAGGACACCGAACTGCGGGTGAAGGGACTGCGGGACTGGGCCCGGGTCACGGTGGACGGCCGGCACCTGGCCGTACTGGAACGGGACGGCCGCACCTCGGTGCCGCTGCGCGTACCCGAGGCCGGGGCCGAACTGACCCTGCTGGTGGAGGCGATGGGCCGGATCAACTACGGGCCCCCACTGGGGGAGCGCAAGGGCATCGTGGACGGGGTGCTCCACGGAAGGCAGTACCTGTTCGGCTGGGAACAGCACGCCCTGCCGCTGTCCGACCTCACCGCGCTCCCCTGGGAGCGGGCCGGCGAAGGGGGCGGCGACGTCGAGGGGCCGGCCTTCCACCGGGGCACCCTGACCGTCGAACGGCCCGCCGACACCTACCTGGCCCTGCCGGGATGGGGCAAGGGCTGTGTGTGGGTGAACGGCTTCCCGCTGGGCCGCTACTGGAACCGAGGCCCCCAGCGCACCCTCTACGTGCCGGCGCCCGTGCTGCGCCCGGGCGAGAACGAGTGGGTGGTACTGGAACTGGAGCGGGCGCCCGAGCGGCCGGTGGGGGAGCTGCGGGCGGAACCGGACCTGGGCCCGACGGCCTGAGGCCGACACCCGCCGGGGGAGCCGACACCTGCCGGTGGCCGGTGGTCGGGGGGCCTTTCCTTGGCGGGGGAGCCTCTTTCCTGGGCCCGACGGTTCGACGGTTCGACGGCCCCACGGTGTGAGGGGCCGGTTCAGCCGACCGCCGAACCCACCCCGAGGGCGACGAGGGTGAGCGCGGTGATCCGACCGAGGAGCAGCCGCGCGCGGGGGCCGGCCAGCAGATGGCCGGTACGGCCCAGCAGCAGGGCCCACAGGCCGAGCCAGCCGGTGACCAGCAGGGCCTGCACCGTGGCCAGGGCGACCAGTTGACCGGTCAGCGGCTGGTCGGGGCGTACGAACTGGGGCGCCAGGGTGAGGTGGATGGCGGCGGCCTTCGGGTTGAGGAGGCTCCCCCACAGGGCCTGGACGTAGAGGGGCCGGGCCGTGACCGCTCCGACCGGGGCGGCGGTCGGGCCGTCGTCGGGTGACCCGGTCCCTCGGTGGGTGCCCAGGGTCAGCCAGGTCCACAGCCCCAGCGCCACCAGGTAGCCGGCGCCCACCAGCCGCACCACGGTGAACGCCCCCTCGGAACCGGTCACCAGGGCGGACAGCCCGGTCGCGGCCAGCAGGGCGTGGACGTACAGGCCGGTGACGGTGCCCCCGATCACCGGGGGCGCGGCGCCCGGGCCCCGAACGGCGACGTTCCCGGTCAGCAGGGCCAGGCTCGCCCCCGGAGTGGCGACCAGCGGGAGGACGGCCAGCAGGAAGCCACCCAGGACGTGGAGGGAGGGCACCGCTCAGACCACGGTGCGGAAGTGGGTGGCCAACCGGCCGTCCGGTTCCAGCAGGTGGTAGGCGAGGGCGGGCGGCTGGTCCAGGTCGGCCGGCTCGTCGCCCTCCCAGGGCAGCCGCAGTGTCCAGGTGGTGGCCGGGCAGGCCACCAGGGGGCGGCTGGCGAAGACGGTGGCGGCGGAGGTGTGCGCGTGCCCGGTGAGTACCCCGGCCACCTCGGGGTGGCCCGCCATCCAGGAGGCCAGCCGTTCGGGGTGGAGCAGCGAGGAGCCGTCCGGCAACGGGTGGTGGAGGCGTACCGGGGGCTGGTGGAAGGCGAGCAACACCAGTGTGCCGGGAGGGAGTTGGGCCAGCTCCCGGTCCGCCCAGGCGAGGGTTCGTTCGGTCAGCTCGCCCTCGTTACGGCCGGGGAGGGTGGCGTCCAGCGCGAGGACGGCGGCCCCGTCGAGCCGGTGCAGCCGGTGGGCCGGCCCGGTGTCGGGGGCCTCGCCCAGCAGGACGCGGCGGTAGGTGGCGCGGTCGTCGTGGTTGCCGGGGCAGGTGAGCACCGGGAAGGGCAGCCGCAGCAGACGGGCGGCCTCCCGGTACTCCTCCTCCGCGCCGTGGTCGGCGATGTCCCCGGTCACCAGCAGGGCGTCCACCGCGCGGGGCAGCGAGGCCAGGTGGTCGACCACCCGTCGTACCCGGTGCCGGGTGCGGGCGGTGCCGTCCAGATGCAGGTCGCTGATCTGTGCCAACAGCAGGGTCATGGGGCCTCTTCTCCCGGTGGGGTGTCGCGGGGTGTCGAGTGGGGTGTCGAGCTGGGTTCTCCCGGTGGGTGCGAGCGGGCGCGCCCACTGTACCTAATGGAATAATAGAAATTAAGCGTTAGCTCTAGCCTGGGCGGGAGAGTACGGCGAGAGGAGTGGCCCATGGGGCGCTGGTTGGCCCTGGAGTTGGCGAGCACCATCCGGCACGACGGGGACGGTGGCGTCACCGACGACCTCGACACCCTCGCCGGCACCCGTCAGTGGCTGGCCTCGGTCGCCGAACTCCTCGACGAGCCCGCCCGGTTGGCCGCCTCGACCCTGGCCGAGGAGGAGCGCGAGCGGATCCTCGAACTCCGTCGCGCGGTGCGGGCCTTGTTCGCCCACGCGGTACGCCCCGGACCCGCGAGCCCCGCCGACAGCGGCCGACTGATGCCGCTCGACCAGGCCACCGACCACCTCAACGCCGCCGCCCGCCACCCGGTGGCCCCCCAGCTGCTCTGGCCCCCCGACGACATCCCCACCACCCGGCTCGCCTCCCTGGCACCGGAACCGGTCACCGCACCCCTCGCCCGCGCCGCCGTCGCCTTCCTCACCGGCCCCGAACGCGCTCGCCTCCGCGCCTGTACCGCACCCCGCTGCGTCCGCTACTTCGTGCAGAGCCACGGACGCCAGGCCTGGTGCAAGCCCTCCTGCGGCAACCGCGCCCGGGTGGCACGGCACTACCGCCGCCAGCACGGCCCGACCAGCGCCACCTGAGGTCGGGCGGCGCCATGTGGGGAGGGTGGTGCGATATGTGGCGTTGGCCGGTGCGGTATGGGGTTGGGCGGAGTGGGGGGGAGTGGGCGGTGTCGTTTAGTGGGGAGTTTCTTGGGGGCGGGGGGCCGGAGGGGCGGGGGAGTTGCCTCCGGTGGTGGGGTGAGCTTGTTTGGGTGGTTTCCTTGATCGGTTGCGGTTCTGGTTGCGGTTCTGGTTGTGGGGTGGTTGCGGTGCCGGTTGCGGGTGTTGGGGCAGTGTCCGGGTTCTTGGATGTTGAGGCGTTGGCCTCCTGGTTCGGTCGCTTGTTGGGGCAGTGTTCTGGTTACTGGTTACTGGTTGCTGGGTTCTGGGCGCTGGGGTCACTGTCCGGGGTTCTGGATGTTCGGTGTTGCCCCCGTGGTCCGGTTGCCTGTCGGGTCAGTGCCCAGGACCCTGGATGCTGGGGTGGGGCCAATGCCCTGGGTCTTGGCCACTGGGGCAGCGGCCACGATCTGGTCCCGGCCGGGGTTGGTGCGACGTGGGGTCGGTCGGTGCCGCTTAGGGGTGGGGGGAGTTGCCCCCGGTGTCGGGGTGGGTTTGCTTGGGTGGCTGCCTCGTTCAGTCCTGGTCCTGGTTCCGGTCTCCGGGGCCCGCTTCTGGTCGTTGGGGGGGGGAGGGAAGCCGGGGTCTCCGTTGCCCGGGCAGTGCCGGGCGCTGTCGTTGGGTTCGGGTCGTCCCCTGGTCCCGGCCCCAGTTGCGGCCCCGGTTGCTGGGGCAGTGCCCGGGTTCTTGGATGTTCGGTGTTGCTCCCGTGGTCCGGTTGCCTGTCGGGTCAGTGCCCCGGATTCTGGTCGCCAGGGTCAGCGCCCAGGGCCCTGGATGTTGGGTCAACCACCCCGGTCCGGTCACCCGTCGATCAATACCCAGGACCCTGGATGCTGGGCGCAGCCCCCTGGGTCTTGGCCTTGGCCACTGGCGCAGCGCCCCCGAAGCCCACCCACCAGGACAGCGCCGCCGCCCCCGACAGTTCGGTCACCGCCGAAACGACGTGGGCGCATCCTGGGAGGCATGACGCCCACCCCACCCCCGGGCCCCTCCGGGCCCCGGCTGGCCGCCCTCGCCGGGTTGCTGGCCGACCAGACGCGGGCGGCCATCTGCCTGGCCCTCCTCGACGGGCGGGCGTGGACGGCCGGCGAACTGGCCCGCCACTGCGGTGTCGCCCCCTCCACCGCCACCGAGCACCTCAGCCGGCTGGTGGACGGTGAACTGCTGGCCGAACACCGGCAGGGGCGGCACCGCTACCTCCGGCTGGCCGACTCCGGGGTGGCCCACCTGGTGGAGGACCTCGCCGCCCAGGCGGCACCGGACACCTCGCCCCCGCGCGGGCTGCGTGCCCGGGGTGCCAGCGAGGCCATGGCCCGGGGCCGTACCTGTTACGACCACCTGGCCGGCCGACTGGGCGTCACCCTCACCGAGGCCCTCACCACCCGGGGCCTGCTCGACCAGGGGCGGGGCTGCGCGCTGACCGACCGGGGGGTGAGCTGGTTCACCGACCTCGGCGCCGCGTTGCCGACCCGGGCCAGGGGCCGCCGCCCCCTGGTCCGGCTCTGCCTGGACTGGACCGAGCGGCGCCCCCACCTGGCCGGGGTGGCCGGGGCGACCCTGTGCCGGCACGCCCTGGAGCGGGGCTGGTGTGAACGCATCGGCAGTCAGCGGGCGGTACGGCTCACCCCGTACGGCCGGGACACCCTCGCCACCCTGCTCGACCTTCCCGCCGACCACCTGCCCTGAGGAGTGCCATGACCGGCGACCACCCACCGCGCCCCGCTCCCGAGACGGCGTCGGCCTTCGCGGCGCTCCACCGGCCCGGGCGGCCCCTGGTGCTGCCCAACGCCTGGGACCACGCCTCCGCCGCCGCCCTGGTCGAGGCCGGGTTCCCGGCGGTGGGCACCACCAGCCTGGGCGTGGCCTCGGCCGCCGGGAAGCCGGACGGGCAGGCCGACACCCGTACCGAGACGCTGCGGCTGGCCCGGAGACTGGCCGCCCTGCCGGTGCCGGTGACGGTGGACGTCGAGGGAGGGTTCGGAACCGACCCCAGCGACCCCGGCGACGCCAGCGACCCCGCCGAGGTCGCCGACCTGGTACGGGAACTGGCCGGCTACGGGGTGGCCGGCGTCAACCTGGAGGACGGCCGCCCCGACGGTTCGCTGCGCCCGGTCGACCAGCAGTGCCGGCTGATCGTGGCCTGTAGGGAGGCGGCCCCGGGCCTGTTCCTCAACGCCCGTACCGACACCCACTGGCTGCCCGGCCATCGCGCCGGGACGGACCGGCGGCTGGCCGCCTACCAACAGGCGGGCGCCGACGGGCTGTTCGTCCCGGGACTGCGGGACCCGCACACCATCGAGCGGCTGGCCGCCCGCCACCCGCTGCCGCTCAACATCCTGTACGCCCCCGGTGGCCCCGAGCTGCCGCTGCTGGCCGCACTGGGGGTGGCCCGGGTGAGTACCGGTTCCCGGCTGTTCCGGTTGGCCGTGCACGAGGCGGTCCGTACCGCGCGGACCGTGGCCGGACGGCCCGCCCCCGTCGCCCCGCCCACCTACCTCCAGGCCCAGGGCTGGGCGCTCGCCTACCGCTGAGCCTTCGCCTCACGCTCGGGGAATTCGCCCCGGTGGCCCCGGACAACTAGCCGCACGGCGCCAACCGGGTCAAGGTGGGACCGTGGCGGATGGGACACCGAGACGTTCGGACGGCGGTGAGGGCCGGGAGCGGTCCTGGCTGCGTGCCTGCCCGGCGATCTTCCTGGTGTTCGGGGTGCTGATCGGACTGGCCACCCCGGCCGGGCTCACCATCTCCCCCCTGTTCGCGGCGGCCTCCATGGTCGCCGCCTCCGTACTGTCGGTACGGGCCACCGCCCTGACCGGACTGGCGGCGGTGATCGCCGAGGGCGCCCTGGTGCTGGGCCTGGACGAGAACAACGCCCCCGCCCAGGGACCGATGCAGACCGCCACCGTGGCCACCGTCGCCGGACTCGCGGTGGTGTTCAACGTGCTGCTGAGGCGCAGCGGCGAGGAGCTGGCCTCGGCCCGGGACATCGCGGAGGCCGCCCAGCTGGCCGTACTGCCGGTGCCCGCCGACCGGGTCGCGGGGCTGCGGGTGGCCGCCCGCTACCAGGGGGCCCAGTCCGGGGCGTCCATCGGCGGTGACCTGTACGCGGTGCAGGACACCCCGCACGGGGTGCGGATGATCGTGGGGGACGTACGGGGCAAGGGGCTGGACGCGGTCGAGTCGGTGACCATCGTGCTGGGCGCCTTCCGGGAGGCGGCCGAGCAGGAGGACAGCCTGGAGGAGGTGGCCTCCCGGCTGGAGCGGGCCATGCGGAGGGAGGCCGCGCGACGTGGGCCGGGGGACGACGGGGAGACGTTCACCACCGCCGTACTCGCCGAGGTGCGCCCCTCCCAGCCGTTCACGCTGCGGCTGCTGAACCGGGGTCACCCGCCTCCGCTGATGCTGTACCAGGGCGAGACCCGGTTCCTCCGTCCCTCCCAGGCCGCGCTGCCGCTGGGCATGGACGAGTTGGGGCAGTGGCCCGACCAGTGCGACACCTTCGACTTCCCCGAGGGCGCGACCCTGCTGCTGTACACCGACGGCATCTCCGAGGCGCGGGACGCCAACGGGGTCTTCTTCGAGCCCGCGGTACGGCTGCGGGGCCACCACTACCGGTACCCGGACGAGCTGCTGGACGAGGTGGTCCGCGCGGTGGCCGAGCACACCGGGGGCAAGGCGGCGGACGACGCCGCGCTGCTGGCGGTCGCCCGGGAGGACTCCACGGTTCCCGAGGAGGTCACCGCGCGGGAGAGCCCCGCGATCGCGGAGGACTCCGCGCGGGTGGACGGGGCCGAGCCGTGACCGGTGTGACGGTCGGGGCGGCCGTGAGGGTTGTGGTAGTGGGAGCTGCCGGGGTGGTCGGGGTGGGAGTCACTCTCGGTGCCACGGGGTTCTGAGAACACCGAAACCTGCCCGGCTTTGCCCTCGGCTGACCGATAAGCGTCCGGGGCCCGGGGCCCAATTCCCCTACCCCGCTTGGAATCTGAGCCGCGGGTCTATTAACGTTCGATAACGCAGTGCGGTCGTCACCGCCGTCACCAGACGGCGCCGCGCGCCAACGCCGAATCCCCTCGGGGCGTCGCCACCAGCGTCACCTCACCATGGGGGAACCGGGGAACCACATCACCTTGGGGTGAATCGGGCAACTCCCGCCCAGGAGAGGCCCGTAGGAGACCTTCCTGCTCCGAACCCGTCAGCTAACCCGGTAGGCGTGAGGGAAGGAAAGGAGAACGCCACTCGTGGCGTCCAACAGGTATGCCCCCGAGGCCGGTTACGGCCCCGCTGGCCCCTCCGCCCACCTCCCGTACGACCCGTACGGCATGGAGGAGAGCGACCCCCACGGTTCCCCGGACCCCGCGCCCTACCAGGCGTACGGCCCCCGCATCGAGACCGACGAACCCGAGTGGAACCCCACCGCCGAGTCGGTGCGGCCGGTACGCGGCCGGCACCGGGTGGTGCGGCAGCGCGGCGGCATGGCCCGCAGCGGCGCGGTGCTCGGCGTCGGCATGATCGCGGCCGTGGGCGCCGGAGGCATGGCGACCGCCCAGGACAAGTCACCCACCGCCGTCACCATGCCCGACCTGGGCTCCACGGTCGACAAGGTGTCCGCCGAACTGCCGGCGGCCAAGGAACTCCCCGGTGTGGGCGAGCTGTTGGCCGACGACGGGGCCGACCGTACGGTCAACGCCGCCCCGCTGACCCAGGCCGGGCTCACCCAGGACGACTCCCGCAACGGACAGACCAACGCGGGTGAGGCGCTGCGGCACCGCATCCTCGCCCAGGCCGAGCAGCAGCGCGGCCAGGCCGAACAGGCCGCCGCCGACGAGGCGGCCAGCGAGGCCGCCCGCCAGGCCGCCGCCAAGGCCGCCGAGGACGCGGAGAAGGAGCGGAAGGCCGAGGCCGAGAAGAAGCGCAAGGCGGCCGAGGAGAAGAAGCGGAAGGCGGAGGAGAAGCGTCGGGCCGAGCTGGCCAAGCAGTACACCGTGCCGCTCTCCTCGTACCAGCTCACCTCCGGTTTCGGCGACTCCGGCGGCATGTGGCAGAGCAACCACACCGGCCAGGACTTCGCCGCCCCCACCGGCACCCCGGTGAAGGCGGTGCACAGCGGCACCATCAAGGAGGCCGGCTGGGCCGGGAGTTACGGCTACCGCATCGTGCTGGAGCTGGACGACGGCACCGAGATCTGGTTCTGCCACCTGTCCTCGATGAGCCGCACCAGCGGCAAGGTCACCACCGGCGACGTGATCGGCCGGGTGGGCTCCACCGGGAACTCCTCCGGCCCGCACCTGCACGTCGAGGTCCGGCCCGGCGGGGGCGACGCCATCGACCCGCTGGCCTGGCTGCGCGGCAAGGGCCAGCAGGTCTGACCCCGCACCACCACCCCGCTCGGCCCTGACCGGCCCCACCTCGGGTCGGTCGACCGTACCGGCACCCGGTGTGCCGGTACGCCGAGGAGGGTACGAGGTGCGACGGCGCCCCCTGGCCGGGCGCCCACCCGGGCCCGCTTCCGCGCGGCCCCGCGAAACCCGGTGGCCCAGACGTACCCCCCGACGTCTGGGCCACCGTCCTTTTCCCGGACGGCCCCCGGGGTGTGCGGGTCGGATGCCGGACGGGTGCCCACCGAGCCGGGCCTTCCCCGGGGACGGCGCCGTAGACCTGGGGCACGCCGGGTGGGAGCTGGGGGTGCCCCCATGCGTGTGGTCAAGGTGGTGGGTCAGGACGGCGGCATGAGGACCTGGTTCCGCGCCTACTACCAGGACGAGGGTCTGTGGCTGTACTTCGAGACCGATGACGAGGGCTGGGCGGCGCGTCAGGTCGAGGTCAGGGAGCGGGACTCACGGCCGGTGACAGCGGCTTCCCTGGCGGAGGTCGTGGACCTGCGTGACCATGCCGATCTCGCGGCGATGGGGCGCTATGAACGGCGGTACGGCGTTCTCGCCGAAGGCCCCACGGACGGCTGGTGGGACCTGCCCCGTACATCGGAGATCTCCGAGGAGGAGTTCGAGCGGTGGTGGACCAGAGCACGGCAGGCTCTCGGCGACTCATCCTGACCTGACCGGCCGCGGATCGGAGAAGGTGCCGTGGGGAGCACGGCCGAAGAGGCCGTCGGCCCCTCGTCGTGCGAGGCGGAGCGGGGCCTGGGCAAGGCCTGGGCGGGGTGCCTGCCCCGTCCACCTGGTCGGGGGCCGGGTGTGGAGGCGGTACCGCACCTACGGGGTACCGGCGGGGGTGGCCGGCCGTGAGGGACGGCAGGGCGGGGCGAGCGGCGGGTGGCCGACGCCACGGGTGGGCCGACGAGCCCGGGGAGCGGTCGGGGCGCCGTCCGGGGTCAGTGGCTGGGCGGCCACACCGCCCACAGGTCGCCCTCGTCGGTGACCCGTTGGCCGGGGTAGGCCGCGCGCAGCCGTTGGCGTACCGCGTCCGCCTCCTGGGGCGGCAGGCCCTCCACCTCGCCGTGGACCAGCACCGCGCCGCCGAGCCGGGAGGCCCACACGTTCCGTCCGTGGAAGGCGTCCTCGACGAGCAGCTGGTCGGGGACGAGCCAGCTGTCGTTTGTTTCCATGACACGTTGCACAAGCGGCATTCCGTCAGCACCCCCGGGGTCGGTGAATTGTCTGAGCAAACCTCAACCAGCCGCAGAATCAAGGGAATTGGCGTACTGGTTCGCATTCGATGAACGCTTTGCTTCCGAATGCGCGAGCCACTGTATGCGTTTGCTCTAGGGAATGCAACGGGGGTTCGAGGGAACGGTCAGACCTCCCGCTCCGGGCGGTCGGCGCCCGGGGCGGAGCCGTTCGGACCGGCGGGGGACCCCGGTGGCGGACGGTCGGGCATCGGTGGCCACCCTGGTCGCCGGCCGTGGGGGCCTGGCCGGTGACCGGGCCCCGACGGCCATACCCACCCGGAGGTCGGGCGCCATCCACCGGGCGCCGGACCCGTGGGCGCCCCCACTCCGGGGAGCGCCCCCGGAAGCGCCCAGGTGCCCGAGGGGGGCCACGGGGGTGCCGCGTACGGGGTGGCCGGAGGACCGGGGGCGGCCCAGCCGCCCCCGTACGGCGGGGGATGGGTGGCGGGGGAGAGGGCGTAGGGGGTGGCCTGGCCCCAGGGAGCCAGGGCGATCCCCGGCGGGGGGAACAGGCGGGCCGCGTGAGCGGTGGCCGGACCGCCCACCCCGTGCCGGCGCCACATGTCGTGGAGCAACTCCCCCTCCCGCGCGGGGAAGTCCGGTTCCGGCACCCCTCGGGCCATCCGGTCCCGTAGCAGGGCGAGCGCGGTGGCGTACCGCTGGTACGCGGCGACCTCCCGCGCCCCCGCCGGGCCCAGCGTCTGTCGGGCGTGACTCCGGGCCAGCGAGCGGGCGCCCGCCACGGACAGGCCCCAGGGCTCCAGCGGCCCCAGCCAGCCGGCCGCCGCGTAGAGCGGCAACACCGCCCGTACGGTGCGCAGTTGCCGGCGCCGGGTCCACAGCGCCCACCAGACCAGCAGGGCCAGCAGGGGCGTCATCACGGTCCCGTACACCGCGAGGAACCCCAGCCCGCTGGCGGTGCCGTTCCACAGCGAGTGCAGCGCCATGGCGACGAGCAGCCCCAGTACGGGCGCGGCCGTACGGGCCTGCCGGCGGTCGGCGGGGGCGGCGGCCAGCAGCCCGAGGCCGATGCCGGTGGCCGCCGCGAACAGCGGGTGGGCGAAGGGGGACAGGCAGATCCGTACGAAGAAGGTGACCGCCGTCGCCTGGCCGCCGCCCATCGTCTGGTCGCCGTCGTAGGCCATGCCCAGGTAGAGGATGTTCTCGGTGAAGGCGAAGCCGGTGGCGCAGATGCCGGCCGCCGCCAGACCGGCCAGTGGTCCGGTGAACTGCCGTGGGCGCACCAGGTACAGCAGCGCCACCGGTACCGCCTTGACCAGCTCCTCCACCACCGGGGCCACCAGGGTGGAGCCGAGGGAGTCCACCTCGGCGGGGGAGTAGCGCTCCCCCAGCCACAGGCTGGCCGAGGTGTTGGCGACCATCGCCACCAGGGTCGCGCCACACGCCCCCCAGGCGAAGGCGAAACCGTGCTGCCGCCAGGGCACCGGGTCCAGGGCGCTGACCCAGCGGAAGCCGGCGACCAGCAGGGGCACCGGCAGCAGGGACAGCAGCAGCCCGACCACCAGGCCCTCGGTGCCGGTCTGTTCCCGTACCTGCCCCAGGATCACCACCCCGCACAGGGCCAGCACCCCCACCAGGGCGGCCAGCCGTACCGGCCCGCGCCGACGGTGCCACCAGGTGGGTGTCGGGGAGGGGTGGCCCCAGTGCCCCGGGGGCGGCGGGTATCCGGGCTCGCCGGGCAACCCCGGCGCCCGCCCGTCGGGGTCCGGGGCGTACGGGCTCGGGGCGTACGGGTCCGGGGCCGCCGCCTGGGCGGGGTCGCCGTGGGGGCCGCCCCCCGTCGCCTCGGAACGCACCCTTCGACGGTAGCCGTGCGGCCACCGTCCCGGCATCCTCAGTGACCGTCCGGGCACCGAGCACGCCCGAACGCTGACCGGACCGTCATCGCGGGGCATGTACCCATACCACCGCACCCGTCCGTGGAGTACCTTCTGCGCGAAGTGCGCGCCGGGGCCGGACAGTTGGCGGTCGCGGCGCCACCCCCTGGGCGGAGAGCCCCGGGAGGAACCCCCCACGAAGAACGGAGACCCCCGTGCGAGACGACTCGGTGCCCCTCGGCCAGCGGAGGACGACCAGACGCGGTGTACTGCGCGGGGCCGTGGGCGCGGCGCTCGGCCTCACCCTCGCCGGAGGCGCCCTCACCTCCGGCGCCGTCGCGGCACCCCGGAAGCCGGCCCTGGCTCTGGGCCCCAAGGACTGGATGGCCGCGCTGCCCGACTCCCGGGGCATCGACGACCTGGTGATCCCGGGCACGCACAACAGCTGCGCCACGGTCGGCGGCCCCTTCGACACCGCCAAGTGCCAGGAACTGTCCCTGCCGGAGCTGCTGGACCTCGGCGTGCGGTACCTGGACATCCGGTGCCGCCCCATCGACGGGGCCTTCACCATCCACCACGGCGCCGTCTACCAGAAGAAGAACTTCCACGACGTGCTCTCCGACTGCCGTACCTTCCTCACCGCCAACCCCGGGGAGACGGTGCTGATGTCGGTGAAGAAGGAGCACTCGGACGCCTCCGACGAGGAGTTCGCGAGCATCTTCAACGACCTGTACATGGACCAGGAGGGGTTCGATGACCTGGTGTACCGGGAGTCCGACGGAATCCCCACGCTGGGAGACGTACGCGGCAAGGTGGTGCTGATCGCCAGGCAGCCGGACATCGGCGGCCTGGACTGGGGCGACACGGGACTGCTCTCCGTACAGGACGACTACCAGCTCCCGGTCGCCGAGAAGTGGGCCCGGGTGCAGGAACACCTGGACGGGGCGGCCGAGGAGGGTGAGGGCGCCTCCCGGCTGTGGCTGAACTACGTGAGCACCACCACCGGGGAACCCATCCCCCTGCCGAGCCGGTACGCCGAGGAACTCAACCCGATGGTCGAGGAGCGGCTGCGGGGCGAGTACGACGCGGGCGAGCACCCCCTGTACGGGGCGGTGATCCTGGACTTCGCGGGTACGGCGGCCCCCGGACTGCCCGAGGCGATCTACCAGCTCAACGCGGCCGGCTGACCCCGCGCGGTGGAGCCGGACCGGTCACGGCTCCACCCCGGGCAGGGCGGCCGGCCGGGGGGTCGGTCCCGGGCGGGCGGTGCGCCGCCCGACGGTCCGAACGGCGCGCGCCCCGTGGGCCGTTACGCCGACGGGGCCTCGCCGGTGGGCCCGGTCACCCGACGGAACAGCAGGTCACGGACCCGGTGCCCCTTGTCCAGACCCTGCCCCTCGAAGCGGGTCAGGGGGCGGGAGGCGGGCCGGGGGGCGAAACCGCCACCCGGCACGGTGTTCTCGAACGCCGGATGCGCTTCGAGCACCTCCAGCATCCACTCCGCGTACGGCTCCCAGTCGGTGGCGCAGTGCAGCAGCGCGCCCTCCCGCAGGGCCGGCGCCGCCACGTCCAGGAACGCCGACTGGAGGAGCCGCCGCTTGTGGTGCCGCTTCTTGGGCCAGGGGTCGGGGAAGTAGATCCGCATCCCGGCCAGTGACCCGGGGGCCAGCATGGTTCGCAGCAGGATGACGGCGTCCCCGTTGGCCACCCGTACGTTGTCCAGCCCGTACTCCTCGGCCAGCCGCAACAGGTTGCCCTGGCCGGGGGTGTGCACGTCCACGGCGAGGATGCCGGTGTTCGCGTCGTCGGCGGCCATCCGCGCGGTGGCCTCGCCCATCCCGAAACCGATCTCCAGCACCACCGGCAGCGCCGGGTCACCGAACAGGTCGCCCAGGTCCAGCCGGCGCTGTCCGTCGACCTCCACGCCCCAGCGCGGCCACAGCCGCTCCAGCGCGGCGCGCTGCGCGGCGGTGACCCGGCTACGGCGGGGCTGGAAGCTGCGGATGACGCGCTCGTGGTGGGAGCCGACGGGGTCGGCGGCCGGGCCGGTGCCGCCGGGGAACATCCGGGACCGGTCCCGGTCGTCCGCCTCACCGGGCGCCGGTCGGGATTCGCTGGGCTGAGGGTTCATGGACACAGTGCCGCGAGTCTATGCGCCGGTCATCGCGCGCGCGGCGTCAGGTCCACCGGTCCCGGCCGTCCCGCAGCACCCGCAGGGCGCGGTCGGCGACCTCGCGCCCGATGGGCAGGGAGGCGGTGGCGGCCGGCGAGGGCGCGTTGAGCACGTGCACGGTGTGCGGGGCCTCGCTGATGAGGAAGTCGTCCACCAGGGTGCCGTCCCTCAGCACCGCCTGCGCCCGCACCCCGGCCGGGGCCGGCAGCAGGTCGTCCTCGGTGACCTCCGGCAGCAGCCGCCGCACCTGCCGGGTGAACGCCGCCTTGGACAACGACCGCCGCAGCTCGCCCACGCCGTACCGCCAGTGGCGGCGCGCGACGCCCCAACTCCCGGGGAAGCGGAGGGTGTCGGCCAACTCGTCCAGGCGCAGGTCACGGCGGGAGTACCCCTCGCGGGCGAGGGCCGGCACCGCGTTCGGCCCCAGGTGGACGCCGCCGTCGATGCCCCGGGTGAGGTGCACGCCCAGGAAGGGGAAGGCCGGGTCGGGCACCGGGTAGACCAGCCCGTGCACCAGCTTCTCCGCCTCGGGGCGCAGGGAGTAGTACTCACCCCTGAAGGGCACGATCCGCATCCGGGGCCGGTCGCCGGCCAGTCGGGCCAGCCGGTCGCAGTGCAGGCCCGCGCAGTTGACCAGCACCCGGGAGCGGACCACGGTCTCCCGGCCGTTCCGGTCCCGCACCAGCACCGCCACGCCCCGGCCGGGGCGGCGGTCCACGGCGACCACCTCGGTGCCGTACCGGGTCTCCACCCGGGCGTCCTCGGCGAGCCGGGCCAGCCGCTCGGTGACCGCCCGGAAGTCGCACACCCCGGTGGTGCCCACCTCGATGGCGGCCAGCCCCCGTACGTGCGGCTCCCGTTCGGCGATGCCGGCGGTGCCCAACTCCCGTACCGGGATGCCGTTCTCCCGGCCGCGCTGGGCCAGCGCGTGCAGCCGGGGCAGCTCCTCGCGGGAGGTGGCCACGATCAGCTTGCCGGTGACCTGGTGGGGCAGCTCCTGCCGGCGGCAGAACTCCACCATCTCCTTGGCGCCCCGCACCGCGTACCGCGCCTTGAGGGAACCGGGGCGGTAGTACACCCCGCTGTGGATCACCCCGCTGTTCCGCCCGGTCTGGTGGTGGGCCGGGGCGGCCTCCTTCTCCAGCAGCAGCACACGGGTGTCGGGAGCGGCGCGGGAGAGGGCGTGGGCGGTGGACATCCCGATGATGCCTCCGCCGATGATCAGCACCTCGCAGTCAAAGCGCACCCGGTCACTCCCTTGGTCCGACTCCCCGCCCGACGTCGCGGGGCACCCGTTGATGAGGCTCCCCATCATCGGTCACGGCTATGACAGCCCGGCCTTCGGTCTTCTCGGCCGGGCGGGACCCGTCCCCGGACGCCGGTCCCGAGTCCCGCCCGGACACGCGACCCGACTCGCGGCCCCGGCCGCGTCCCGGGCTCAGGCCGGGGTGGCGAGCAGGGGTCGGGCGCGTTCCCGCAGTTCCCGTACCCGGGGCTCGTCGTCGTACGGCTCCAGCCGGTGCAGCAGGTCCCGCACGTACTCGTTGGTGCGGGCGGAGGAGATCCGGCCGGCGACCTCCACGGCCCGGGTGCCGGCGGCGCAGGCGGCGTCCAGGTTGCCGGACTCCAGCTCGGCGACGGCGGACACCACCAGCCGCAGTCCGTGGGAGCGCACGTACTCCTCGGTGGGCTGGGACAGGGCCTGCTCGGTGAAGTGGCGCACCTGGCGGGGTGCCCTGAGGTCGCGGTAGCACTCGGCGGCGTCGGCGGCCAGGCGGTCGTAGGAGTAGAAGTCCAGCCAGTCGGGGTCCGGGTCGCCGTCCCGGGACCGCTCCAGCCAGTTCTCGGCGGCGGTGAGGGCGGCGGCACAGGAGGCGGCGTCGTCGTCCTTGGCCTGGGCCCGGGCCTCGACCAGGTGGAAGAAGCTCATGGTGCGGGCGGTGGCCAGGCCCCGGTTGCGTTCCAGGGCGGCCTGGGCCAGGTCCACGCCCTCGTCCGCGAAGCCCCGGTAGGTGGCCTGGAGGGACATCGAGGCCAGTACGTAGCCGCCCAGGGGCACGTCGGCGGCGGCCCGGGACAGCCGGAGGGCCTGGATGTAGTACCGCTGGGCGGCCTCCTGCTGGCCGGTGTCGAAGGCCATCCAGCCGGCGAGCCGGGTGAGTTCGGCGGTGGCGCCGAACAGGGAGCGGCCGACCTCGTCGGTGTAGGAGCCCAGCAGCAGGGGAGTGGCGTCCACCCGCAGGCACTCGGGGACCATGGAGGAACGCCAGTCGCCGCCGCCGTACTTGGAGTCCCAGCGCCGGGCCTCCTCGGCGGCCTGCCGCAGCTTCGCCACGTCGCTGTGCCCGACCCGGGCCACGGTGTTCTCGGTGCCCTCGGCGCGGGCGGCGGCGGCCACCTCGGGCGCGCGGGCGACCGAGCTGTCCGCGGGGGTGATCAGCCAGCGGGAGGTGGGGGTGGCGTAGGCGCTGACGGCGAAGGAGCCGGCCAGCGACTGCCAGATGCCGCCGCCCCGCCGACTGCCGAGGTCCAGGCGGTACAGGTCGGTGGCCGAGCGTACGGCGGCGCCCACGTCGCGGGGGAAGGCCAGCCCGATCTCGGGGGCCGGGTCGATGTCGGCGAGCCCGATCTCCATCAGGGGCACCGGCCGGCCGAGCTTGCCGGCGATGGCGGCGGCGATCAGATGGGGCGCGGCGCCCTGCGGGACCATGCCCTTGGACACCCAGCGGGCCACCGAGGTCTTGTCGTAACGGAGGGTCAGTCCGCGTTGGGCGCCGAGGTCGTTGACCCGGCGGGCCAGTCCGGCGTTGCTTATGCCCGCTAGGGCGAGGACTGCTCCGAGCTTCTCGTTCGGCCCGCGTGGCTCCCTGGACATGCGCACCCCTGACACACACTGACGGCCGCCCCGTCGGACGCGGGGCATTCCGCCAACCCAGCGTAGTTCGCCGCCTGCTCACCGTTAAGGGGTGTGGTGGGGGATGGCGGGATCGCGCCTGTGGCCAGAGGTCGGAGGGGATCTTCGCCGGTGGGCGCCGGTGGGGGTGGCGGGCGCGGGTTCGAGGCGCATGTGCCGGCGGGCTGTGCTCCCGCCGTGTGATGGTGCGCCGCTCATGCGCTCTGCCCCTCCGCCCGGGGTGGGCGCTTTGCTGGGATACGCGAGGGTCGGTCCCCGCAAACCCGGCCCTGGAGGCCGGGGTTCCGCTGCCAGCTCCCCGCGGGTCAGCGGTACGGTTCGGGAGGTTCCGGGAGGTAACCGCCCTCCCGAACCGTCCTGGAGGCCGCCGGGAGTCCCCTGTCGGGCTGATCGCGCCCGGGGTTCCGCAACCCGTGGTGCCGCCGTGACGGCGTGGGGCCGTGAGGGTCCGTGCGGGGTTCCGTTCCATCCCGGGGGTGTGCTCCCCCCGCGCGCTTCGGGGTGCCGTGCCTCCGAGGGGGAGCGCGACGTTCCGCGGTTCTCCCGGTCGCCGGTTCCGGTCGTCGGGTCGGGCGGTGCGAAGTGCGGTGCCGGGTCGGGGATTTGGCTGAAATGACACCGGTCGACCCCCTTGGCATATGCCCCTGCCCCTGACGTCCACATCGGTACGTAATTGTCCGTATCCCAGTCGGCGCCGCCCACCCCAACTCCCCCAACCAGCGGCCGACTTACCATGACTTGCCTCCCTATCCACTCCGCACCAGCCGCCCCACATGGCAGCATGGTCGACGAGGTCGACGACAGCAGTGCGGGGCGGAGGACACGGGGATGAGGTGGCTGGTCGGATGGAACGGTGCCACCGCCAACGCTGCCACCCGCCGCACCCTCCATCCCGTCGGCGGCCACCTGCTGTGGGGTGACCCCGACCCGCTGTGGGTGGTGGGCGACTGGCGCCCCGACGAAGTACGGGTCATCCAGGCCGACCCCGGCAACCGACTGGCCGTACTCGGCAACTGCGGGGCCACCGACGAGCAGCTCAAGGTCGGACTGGTCGCCGCCCGGGGCGGAGCGCTGCGCCACCTCACCGCCTGGCCGGGCAACTACACCGCCGTGGCCCGCATCGGACGCCGTATCACCATCACCGCCGACCTGGCCGGAGTCCGGCCGGTGTTCCACACCCCCTGGCGCGGCGGCACCGCCTACGCCACGGCCGCCCTGCCCCTGGCCGACCTGATCGAGGCCCAGTTCGACATCAGCCACCTGGCCGCCCTGCTCGCCTGCCCCGACTCCCCGGAGGCCCTGGGCGACAGCACCCCCTACTCCGACGTGCACCGGGTGGCCCCCGGACACGCGCTGATCCTCCGGGAGGGCGGCTCCCGGGAGATCGCCAGCTACGAACCGGCCACCCCCCTGGTGGTCGCCGCGCCCCCCAGCAACGCCGACGACGCCATCGCCGGGGTACGCGACGCCCTGGTCGAGGCGGTACGGGTACGACTGGACGCCCCCCGCCACGCGCCCCGCATCGACCTGGACGACCTCGACCCCGGTCCGGTACCGGGCATGGGCCCCGCCGAACGACGCGCGGCACGCGCCGCCCAGCAGGGCCGCGGACCGGTACCCGGCATCGGCGCCGACCTGTCCGGCGGCAGCGCCTCCGCCACCCTCGCCCTGCTGGCCGCCGGACTCCCCGGCACCCCGGGCACCCTGGCCGGCACCCCCGGCACCTCGGCCGGCCAACGACTCCTGGCCGTCACCTTCAACGACCGCACCCGCACCGGCGATTCACCCGAGGACCCGGCCGGCCGCCAGGCCGAACTGGAACGGGCCCGGCTGCTGGCCGAGAACCCCCGACTGCACCACGTGGTGGTCGCCGCCGGACCCGAGGCCCTGCCCTTCGCCGACCTGGAGAACGTCACCCTCACCGACGAACCCGCCCCCTCCCTCACCGCCGTGGCCCGACACCGCGCCCGGCTCTCCGCCGGCAGCGCCGACCACCTGGTGGGCCTCGGCGCCCGGCAGGTCCTGGACGCCCACCCCGCGAGACTCGCCGACCTGCTGCTGGACCGCAGACGCCGCCACCTGGTGCGCCCGGTCGCCGCCCTCGCCAAGGCCGAGGCCGCCCGGGGCCCGGCCGCCGTCAGCCCGGTACGCGTCCCCTTCACCGTCTACCGGGCCGCCCGACGCCTCGCCCGCACCCCGTACCGCCAGGGAGTGGAGGAGGCCGCCGCCCGACTGCGGTCCCGTACCTTCGTCGACGACCTCGACGACACCGTGGAGGGCGCGCTGCACGCCTCCCTGGCCGCCCTCACCTGGACCCGCCCCGGCCCGGCCGCCCGCTGGATGACCGGCGAGGCCCTCGCCGAGGTCGCCCTCCGACTAGAGGCCGGAGCCCTCGCCCGCCCCTCCGTGGAGCGCCCCGGCGACCGCCGCGCCCGCGCCGCCCTGGCCCGCCAGGCCGCCGACCACCGGATACTGGAACAGGCCGTGGAACTGCGCGGACAGCGCCTCCACGCCCCCTTCTACGACAACCAGGTGGTCCGCGCCTGCCGGCAACTCCCCGAGGCGCTCCGGGTCAGACCCGGAGCCCGGGCGCAGGTGCTGCGCTCGGTACTCGACTTCGCCGGCATCCACGAACTGCCCCCCGGCTGGGGCGCCACCCCCCTCCCCGCCCAGGACCCGGCCCAGCGGATCGGACTACGCACCGCCCTGGACCCGCTGCTGGACCTCTTCCACGCCCCCCTGCTGGCCGACGCCGGACTGGTGGAGGCCCGGGTGGTCCGTGACGCCCTCGCCGACGCGGCCGAGGGCCGGCCCCTGCCCCTGGACGGGCTGGCCGACCTGGTCGCCACCGAGATGTGGCTACGGCGACTGATGGCACGTCGGGGCAGCTGCTGGACCGGCAGCTCCGCCCCACGGCAACGCGCCGTCTCCGCCGGAGTGGTCCCGGTCAGTCGCACCCTCCCGGAACGCCCCGGAGCCTGAGGGGCCGGGCCCGCCCAGCGGGTTCCCCGGCCGGTCCGGTCTGGCCCGCCCACCAGGGGCCGGCCCGCCGCACCGGGGGAGGCCCGGCCGCCCCGTCCCCGGGGATCAGCTGCAACTCAGGCCGGAGGACGCCCAGTTGGCGTAGTAGGTGGGCAGGCCACCGGCCGGCTCCACCACCAGCCGTACGGTCTTGCTCCCGTTGAGGGCGACGTTCACCGGCACCGCGGGGTCACCGCGCTTCATCACCGGCGAGGTCCACAGCCGGCCGCCGTCCCCGTACACCGAGAAACGGGCCGCGTTGGGGGTCAGCGCCAGGTCGTCGATGCCCACCTTCGCCTGGTACCTGTCGCACTGCCGGTTGAGGTCGATCCGTACCGTCGACGGGCCGCTGACGGTGATCCCGTGGTCGAACCGCTGGTCGTCGACGGACAGGCTGTCGCGGTTCCACACCCAACTGCTCTCCAGCACCCGCAGCGTGGGCTCGTCCTCGTCACCACCGAGGCCACCCCAGCGCAACTCGTTGATCTGGTAGTCCTCCGCCGGTGGTGGAGGCGGAGGGGGAGTGTCGGGCGGCGGCTTGGTGGGCGTCGGGCTGGACGAAGGCGGCGTCGGCGATGGCTTGTTCGGTGGCTTCGAGGGATCCGACGGCTTCGAGGGCTTGTCCGCCGACGCGCTGGGCTTGTCCGCGGGCGGCTTGGCCTGCGACTGCTTCGCGGGCGGCACCGGCGGCTTCGGCTCGGGCTTCGGCGGCTTGGGCTGGGAGTCGTTCGGCGGCGCGGAAGCCGGGGGCTTCGGCTTGGCCTCCTCCTTCTTCTTGGGAGGCGCCTCGCCGCCGGTCAACGCCATGGCCAGGGCCAGCGCCGCCGCCAGCACCACACCGGCGACGATCCCCGCCTTGGCCGGGGTGCCCAACCCCTCGGAGGCGGCACCCCCGCCCGAGGCGCCACCCGAACTGGTCGCCCCCGTCGCGGCGGCGGCCGTACCCGCGGCACCCGCCGCCCCCGTACCGGCCAGGATCCCGGCCAGCGACTTGGCGCCGCCCGCCGCGAACCAACCGATGAAGGCCACCGGAACCAGAATCCTGATGTGCTGGTTGAGGTCCTTGACCTCCAACGCCGCCGTACGGCAGTCGTCGCACTGGTCCAGGTGCTGGCGCAGTCCGCGTTCGGCCCGGCTGCGCAGACCGCCCCGGGCGTAGGCGCCCAGCCGGTCGGCGTACCGCGCGCAGTCGCCGCCCTCGGTACGGGCCCGGCTGACGTGCGCCTGGAGGAACGCCTGCTTGAGCTTCTCCCGCGCCCGGTGGGCCAACACCGCCGTGGCGTTGTCGGTCATCCCCAACAGCGGGGCCACGTCGCGGGGCGCGCTCTCCTCGATGGTGGTGTGCCACAGCACCGTCTGGTACTTCTCCGGCAGGCTGCGGAACGCCCGCACCGCCAGGGTGCGGTCCGCCTCCCGCATGGCCTGCACGTCGGCGCCCACGTCGGCGGTCTCGTCCGCCCGCGCCTCGGCGGCCGTGGCGGCGAACACCGCGAAGTCCTCGACCAGTTGCTCCCGCTTGGCGGTACGCGTCCACTGGGCGGCGACATGGCGCACCGAGGTCAGCAGGTAGGCCCGCACCGACGTACGGGGGCCCTCACCCGCGCGCACCGCCTGAAGGGTGCTGGCGAACACCTCGCCGGTGAGGTCGTCGGCGGTGTCCGCGTCCCGACAGCAGGTACGCGCGTACCGCCGCACCTGCTCGGCGTGCCTGCGGTACAGCTCGTCGTAGGCGCCGCTGTCGCCCTCCCGCATCCGCTCGACCAACTCGGTGTCCGAGGGGCCGAGTTCGGCCGGGTCCGGGCTGTCCTCCCGCTGCCGGGGAACCGAGGGGCCGGTGTCCGGCGGTACGGTCCGCCGCCCCTGCTCGGGCACCTGGGCCTTCGAGGTCGCGGCCTTGGCCGGACCCGGCGTGGCCTCGGACGAACCGTCGACCGGAGCGGCCCCACCCGGGGCCTCCCCCTCGGGGGGAACGCCGGAGTCTCCCCCGGCCGTGGAGCCCGGCCCGTTCACACTCATCTGAGACTGCCCCCTTGCCACGCCGGCGGAAGGGCCCGAACCGAGCGGGCGGGGCCTCCCGCGCGCTGACCCTCGTCAGCCACCGACCCAGAGTGCCACAGATCCGGCCACCCCCCACAGGAAACGGCCGGAAGCGCTCCCCGATGCCCACAAGGGCACGACACCTGTCAACTCCCGTCACCCGTATGTCATTTGAGACGCCCGTCCGGGGTGGGCGGAAGCCCCCTTCCGAACGGGCGTCGTGTGGCGATGGCCACGTTCAGCGCGGCGTTCAGCGATCGCGTTCAGCGACTGGCGTTCAGCGAGGGCGTTCAGCCACCGCGTTCACCCGTCACCTTCGGCGACCGCGCTCAACGGGCCTGTGGTCCGTGCGGGCGCAGCCCCTCCAGCAGGATGTCCAGCAGGCGGTTGGCCACGGCCGTCTGCTGCGCGGCGTCCGGCAACGAGGGCGCGGCGGTGGCGATCACCAACAGCACGTCGGAGACCGTGACGTCCGAGCGCAGCGCCCCGGTGGCCCGGGCCCGCTCCACCAACTGGCCCACCACGGACAGCAGTTCCTCGGGGCTGCCGTCCGGCTCCCCGACCCCCACCACCCCGGTGGCCTGGTCCGGCTGGCCCACGGCCGACGGCACCGCGACCCCACCGACCGCCGGCGCGACCGGGGCCGCCGAGGGCTCCGTACGGGACACCGGCTGAGGCCGCCCCGCCCCCTCCACAGGGACCTCCGCCTCGCCGACCCGCAGCACCCGGGGCGGCAGCAGCCGTCCGGCGCCGGAGGCCACCGAGGTGCGCAGGAACCGGGACAGGGCCGCCCAGGCGTCCCCCTCCTGCTCCAGCGCGCTGCGCGCCTGTTCGGTCAGCCGCGCGGTCTCCTCCTGGGCGATCCGCTGCACCAGCACGTCCTTGCTGGGGAAGCGGCGGTAGACGGTGCCCACCCCGACCCGGGCCCGTCGGGCGACGTCCTCCATGGGAGCGCCGTACCCCAGTTCACCGAACACCTCGCGGGCGGCCCGCAGCACGTGTTCGAGGTTGCGTTGCGCGTCCACCCGCAGAGGGGTGGCGCGGGGGCGGCCAGGCGCCCCCGGAGCGGGCCGGCCACCGCCGGCGCCGTTCAGATGTCTCCCCGGAGCCGGGTTGGTCCGCCCGGCGCGGTCCGTGGTGACGGTGGACTGTGCGTGAGAGGGCGCGGTCGTCTGTGCCGGTCGTGCGGCACTGGACCAGCGAGAACCCTGGGCACGCTGAATCTGCATAGCTCATTCCCCCGGTACTGATGTCTCCCCCCGGGAGACCCCCACCCGTTTTTTGACGCGCGAAGGACACGGCGGTGGCTCCGTCGGTCACGACGCGACTACGAACATAGTTGAGGCCAGGTCAAGTGAGAAGGGGGACGACTGTCCATCCGCCTGTCATGAATTTGCATAGGCGCAGGTGAAAGGGGGTTTCCTCATTCCGAGGGGGGTCAGGAAATCCGAGTTGACCTCACCAATACCCCGCCCCGTGGGAAAGCCCCGCCAAACGGACTCAACGCTTCCGTCCGCCCGGCCGCCGTCACGCTCCTCGCCCTTCCGTGTGGACAAACGGCACCCCACGGGTGCGTCATGGACGGGTGAGCGAACCCAGGCGCATTCTCGTGATCGGCGGCGGCTACGTCGGGATGTACACCGCGCTGCGACTACAGCGCAGACTGCGGGGCGAACTGCGACGTTCGGCGGCCGGCGAGGGCGGCGTACGCGTGACCGTCGTCGACCCCGAGCCGTACATGACCTACCAGCCCTTCCTCCCCGAGGCGGCGGCCGGCTCCATCTCACCCCGCCACGTCGTCGTACCGCTGCGCCGGGTGCTGCCCCGCTGCCAGATCGTCGTCGGCGAGGCCACCGACATCGACCACGAGAAACGCGTCGCCTCGGTACGCACCCTGGCCACCGTCGAGGAGGGCGCCGACGACCTGCGACTGGACTACGACGAACTCGTCCTCGCCCCCGGCTCCATCTCCCGCACCCTCCCGGTCCCCGGACTGGCCGAACACGGCATCGGCTTCAAGACCGTGGAGGAAGCCATCGGGCTGCGCAACCACGTACTGGAACAGCTCGACATCGCCTCCTCCAGCCGCGAACCCGAGGTCCGCGACGCCGCGTTGACCTTCGTGTTCGTCGGAGGCGGCTACGCCGGAGTGGAGGCCCTGGCCGAACTGGAGGACATGGCCCGCTACGCCTGCCGCTACTACCACAACATCGAACCCCACGACCTGCGGTTCCTGCTGGTCGAGGCCACCGACCGCATCCTGCCCGAGGTCGGCGAGGAGATGGGCGGCTACGCGATACGCGAGCTGCGCGCCCGCAACATCGACGTACGCCTGGGCACCCGCCTCCTCAGCTGCGAGAACCGGGTCGCCACCCTCGACGACGGCTCCCGTTTCCCCACCCGCACCCTGGTGTGGACCGCCGGCGTCAAACCCCACCCCATCCTCGCGGCCACCCGCCTCCCCCTCGACTCCCGGGGACGCCTGGACTGCGAACCCACCCTGCGGGTCAGCGGAGTCGACCACGTGTGGGCGGCCGGCGACGCCGCCGCGATCCCCGACCTCACCGTCGAGACCCCGGCCCCCACCGACGGCTCCGAGGCACCCACCCCCACCTGCGCCCCCAACGCCCAGCACGCGGTACGCCAGGCCCGGCGCCTCGCCGACAACCTCGTCGCCGACCTGCGCGGCCGGCCCCTCACCGAGTACCGCCACTCCTACGCCGGTTCGGTCGCCTCCCTCGGCCTGCACAAGGGGGTGGCCCACGTCTACGGCCGCAAGGTGAAGGGGCTCCCGGCCTGGCTGATGCACCGGGCCTACCACCTCAGCCGGGTACCCACCATGAACCGCAAGGCCAGGGTGTTCGCCGAGTGGAGCATCGCCGGCGTCTTCAAACGGGAGATCGTCTCGCTCGGCTCCCTGGAACACCCCCGCGCCGAGTTCGAGCTGGCCGCCCGCACCGTCCGGGATCCCGCCAAGGAGTGACCCTGGCCGGAGCGTGGAACTCCGTTACACCACAAGGCGTCTGAGGGGTTGTCCGTGCCCTGCGCCACACTGTACGTGTGACCATGGGTGGGTCCCCCACATCCGCCGACCCCAGACAACCGAGACAGGAAACCGGACGTGAACTTCACGCGCTGGAGCGCCCGACTGCCAGGCACCCAGCGGCGCACGGCCGCCCAGGCCGCCCGCGCCGCATCCCGGGTGCGGGCCGGGGCCGCCATGCGCGCGGGCGTCCCCGCCGCCCGGGGCCCGGCCGGCGGCACCGGCGAGGGCACCGGCACCGGGTCGACCCCCCTCACCTCACCCGACTTCGACGCCCTGCTGGGCGGCATCCCCGGACCGGTCGCCGTGCTGCACGGCCCCGACCACCGGACGCTGTACCTCAACCCGGCGTACGCCACCGTCTTCCCCGGCGACCACCCCCTGGACGAGCCGGCCGACAAGGCCCTGCCCGAGCTGGTCGAACTCGGGGTGCTGCCCCTGCTGGACCAGGTGCGCCGCAGCGGCAAGTCCCGCGCCGTCAAGTCCCGGAGGGTGCCCGGCACCACCCGCGACCAGCACTACACCTTCACCTGCACCCCCGTGGAGCTGTCCCCCGCCGAGGAGCCCTCCGGCCGGGGCGTGCTGGTGTTCGCCACCGAGGTCACCGACCAGGCCGAGGCCGCCGAGCGCCTCCGCGCCAGCGAGTCCCGGCTGCGCGAGGCCACGGTCACCCTCCAACGCAGCCTGCTGCCCCAGAAGTTGGAGCAGCCGGACGACCTTCGGGTGGCCGCCGTCTACCAACCCGGTGGCATGGAGTCCGCGGTCGGCGGCGACTGGTACGACGTGATCACCCTCGGCGCCGGCCGTACCGCCCTGGTCATCGGGGACGTGATGGGCCGGGGCGTGCGTGCCGCCGCCGTGATGGGCCAACTCCGCACCGCCGTACGCGCCTACGCCCGCCTCGACCTCCCCCCGCACGAGGTGCTGCAACTGCTGGACGGCCTCGCCGCCGAGATCGACTCCAGCCAGATCGCCACCTGCGTCTACGCGGTCCACGACCCCAACGAGGGCCAGCTCACCTACGCCTCCGCCGGCCACCTCCCCCTGCTGGTACGGGACGCCGACGGCACCGTCGAGCGGGCGTACGAGCCCACCGGTCCGCCCCTGGGCACCGGCGGCTGGATCCACACCTCCGGCACCATCCCCCTCGGCCCCGGCGCCTCCGCCGCGTTCTACACCGACGGCCTGGTCGAACGCCGCGACGAGGACATCGACGAGGGAGTCCGCGCGGTCTCCGCCGCCTTCGCCGAGGCCAAGGGCACCCCGGAGGAGGTCTGCGACCGGCTGCTGCACGACCTGGGCATCACCGCCGAACACGACGACGACGTCGCGGTGCTGGTGGTCCAGCACCCCGACCGCGACGGACCGGAGGCCGAACGCTTCCACAACGCCGCCCTCGACCTGCTGGGCGGAGTGGAGGCCGCACCCCGGGCCCGGGCCTTCGCCTCCGGCGTCCTGGCCAGCTGGCGCTTCCCGGTGGAACTACGGGACCTGGGAGTGCTGGCCGCCAGCGAACTGGTCGCCAACTCCCTCCAGCACGGCACCCCACCGATGAGGCTGCGGCTGCGCCGTACGGACCGCCGGCTGATCGTGGAGGTCACCGACGGGGACGAGCACCTGCCCCGCCGCCACGCCGCCGGCACCGTGGACGAGACCGGCCGTGGCCTGTCCATCGTCGCCACCATCGCCAGCACCTGGGGCGCCCGCCGTACGGCCGACGGTGGCAAGTCGGTGTGGTGCGAGTTCGCCCTCCCCGACACGGAGCCGTCCACCCCGAGCTGACCGGTACGGTGCCCCGCTCCCCGCTCCTCCATGAACGGGGAGCGGGGCCGAGGCGCCCCGCGCCCCGACCCCGCTCCCGTGTTCCGCGCCTGTGTCCAGGGCCCGGCCGTCCCGACCCCGGTCAGACCACCGACGTCAACTCCCCGCGCGCGCCGGCCACTTCGGCCCCCGACACCGGGCTGACCTCCGCTTCCCGCCCCTCGGCGACCGCCGGTTCCGGCAGCCGGACCAACGGATTGTCCTGTACGGGCGTCAACCTCCGGCCCAGCCACAGGGCCAGCGCCGTGATGCCGAGGGAGCACCCCACCAGCATCGCGATGTACGCCCCGTACACCCCGGCTGCGGCCATCAGTCCGCCCACCGCCGGCCCGAGGGCGAGCGCGCACTGCTTCACCAGCGCCAACGCCGAGTTGTACCGCCCCACCATCGGTCGCGGCGCCAGGTCGGCGACCAGCGGAGCCACGGTGGGCGAGAGCATGGACTCGCCCAGGCCGAACAGCGCGTAGGTCGAGATCAGCAGGGCGGTGGCGACCACATGGCTCCCGGCCACCAGCCCGGACACCCCGGCGGCCACCCAGGCCACCGTCCAGACCAACCCCACCAGGGCGATCACCCGGCTGCGCCGGCGCCCCTCCACCCACCTCAGCACCACGAACTGCGCCACCACGATGGTCGCGGTGTTCGCCGCCAGGGCGATCCCCAGCGTGGACGTGGAGATGCGGGTGACCTCCACCGCGTACGCCGACAGCCCGGACTCGAACTGCCCGTAGCAGGCGAAGAACATCACGAAGCCCAGCACGCACAGCAGGACCATCGCGCGGTCCCGCGCCAGGGTCCGCCAGCCCCCACCACCCGTGGCGGCCGGCTCCGGCGCGGAGGCCGTTGGGTTGTCCCCGGAGTGGACCACGCGCGAGACCCGGGGCAGCCGGGTGGTGGCCAGTACGCCGGCGAGCACCAGGAACATGGTCGCCTCGACCACGAACAGCAGGGTGAAGGTGCCCGGCCGGTGTTCGTCGACCATCAGCCCGCCGAGCAGACCCCCCACCCCGAGGCCGAGGTTGTTGAGGAAGAACTGGGTGGCGAAGGCGCGCGAACGGCTGGTGTGCGTCGAGCACCACACGATCATGGTCGCCAGGGCCGGGTGGATCACCGCGATGCCCCCGCCCATCAGCGCGGAGGAGGCCATGACCGCCCCCGCACTGGACGACAGCCCGAATCCCAGTGCCCCGGCCGAAGCCACGAACGCCCCGGCCAGGCCCACCGGCATCGGTCCGCGGCGGTCGATCACCCGGCCGATGAACGGCAGCACCACGAGCGCGGACAACGCGAACACGGCCAGCACCGCACCGGCGGTGCCCGACCCCAACTCCCGCACCCTGGCCACGTAGACGAACAGGAACGGGACCGTGAACCCACTCCCGAACGCGCCCAGGGCGTTGCCCACTTGGATCCGGCGCAACGCGGCGCCCATCTCGCTGGTCACACTCACCTTCCTCGGTAGAGAGGGACACCTGGTCCCAAGAGTTCAGAGCTAAAGTTCGAAGCTAAAGGCTACATACGGCAAGTCTTCAAGTCGAACAGCTTTACGTGCGATACTCCCCACATGTCTGAGCAGCCCCCCACGCTCGACGACGAGATCGCCATCTACCAGCGGGAGTTCCACGACCTGGACCCGCAGGTGGAGAAGGTCGTCAACGCCCTCAGCCGCCTCGATCGCCGCATGAACGTGGCCTACGGACGGCAGCTGGCCACCCTCGGCCTGCGGAACGCCGAGTGGGAGGTCCTCAAGGAGCTGGTGATGGTCGGCGACCCCTACCAGCTCTGGCCCAGCACCATCGCCAAGCGCCTGGGCCTCACCCCGGCGGCGATGACCCACCGCGTGGACCGCATGGAAGCCGAGGGCCTGGTCACCCGTGAGCGCGACCCCGACAACCGGGTACGCGTGATCATCGGCCTCACCCGGGAAGGCCGGGGCAAGTGGCTGGAGGTGATGCGCCTCGCCACCACCTTCGAGGAGGAACTGCTCCAGGACCTCGACCCCGGCGAGCGTGCCACCCTCGGGGATCTGCTGACCCGGCTCCTGCGCCGGGTGGAGGCGGCCCAGCCCGACGCCCTGGGCCGTCTAACCGACCTTGACTAGGCGAGTTGACAGCCACGGGGTCGCTCCGTAAGCTCCTTCGAGCTGCCGACGGGCTATGCCTGTTCTGGTGGCGTTTTTGTCGCTGTTCGGCGGCGTTTACTGTTCTTGCTTGTCCCTCTTTCTGGTGGGGCCGTGTTCGGTGTGTCTGGATGCGGTTGTGCTGGGGGTTGGCTCGGTTTTGTGGGGCCGGGGGGATGTGTTTAGGGTGGTGGGTGTCGCCGGGTTTACGGCGGCGGTTTCCGGTGGTTGCTGGATTTGTTTTTCTGCCTGTTGTTGGTTTCCCGGGTTGGGGGATCGGGCGGGGGAAAAGGTCTGGTAGAGTCGGAGACAGCGGAAAGGGAAACGCCCGGAGAGAGCCTGGAAGGGTTTTTGAAGGTAGCGTCCGTTTCTTGAGAACTCAACAGCGTGCCAAAAGTCAACGCCAAGTT